>JBOGEI010000048.1:0-21807 GCA_050701935.1 Microbacterium sp. | reverse complement strand
GTTCAGCGAGGCGTACGGGTCCTGGAACACGAACTGCACCCGCCGGCGCAGCGCCCGAAGGCGCGAGCCCTCGACCCGCGTGATGTCGTCGTCGCCGAGTCGGATCGTGCCGCCGTCGCTGGACTGCAACCGCGCAACACTGCGCCCCAGCGACGACTTGCCGCACCCGCTCTCGCCCACGAGACCGAACGTCTGCCCGCCCTCGATCGACAGACTCACATCCGACACCGCCTGCACCACATCGCGCGTGCGGCCGAACAGCCCACCGCCGATGCGGTACTCCTTGACGAGGTTCTGCACGGTAAGGCCCGTGCTCCGGACCGGAACGCTCACGGGCACGCTCATGACGCCACCTCCTTCTGCCACTCGTCGACTCGCACGCAGGCGGCCGTGTGCCCTTCGCCGACCGCGACCGCTTGCGGCACGGCCACGTCGCACCGGCCGACCACCGCGTGCGCGCACCGCGGCGCGAAGCGGCATCCGACCGGCCAGGCCGTCGCCACCGGGGGTTGACCGGCGATCTGGTACAGCCGTTCGTCGCGCGACGCCCGCCGGTCGATGCGCGGCAGCGACGCCAGCAGCCCCGCGGTGTAGGGGTGGGCGGTCTCGTAGAACAGCGGATCGACATCGGCCGTCTCGACCAGGCCTCCCGCGTACATGACGAGCACACGATCGGCGGTGCCGGCGACGACCCCGAGGTCGTGCGTGATCAGCAGCACCGTGGTGCCGGTGCGGCGCTGCACCTCGCGCAGCACTTCGAGCACCTGAGCCTGCACCGTCACGTCGAGCGCTGTCGTGGGCTCATCGGCGATCAGCAGGTCGGGCTCGTTGGCGATGCTCATGGCGATCATGACGCGCTGCCGCATGCCGCCGGAGAACTCGTGCGGGTAGCGGTCGACGCGCAGCTCGGGCGAGGGGATGCCGACCAGGTCGAGCAGCTCGATCGCCCTCGCGCGACGCTCAGCCCCGGTCGATTCCGGCTTGTGCACGCGCACAGCCTCGACCAGCTGCTCTCCCACGCGCATGACGGGGTTGAGCGCGGTCAGTGCATCCTGGAACACGATCGCGATGTCTTTGCCGCGGATCTCCCGCAGCTCGTCATCTGCGAGTCCGACGAGCTCCTGGCCGCGGAACCGGATCGATCCGGTGACGACGGCCTTCTTCGGCAGCAGCCCCATGATCGCCATCGCGGTCATCGACTTACCCGAACCCGATTCGCCCACGATCCCGACGGTCTCGCCTTCGTGCAGCACGAACGAGACGCCTTCGACGGCGTGGGCGAGCCCCGCATCGGTCGGGAAGCTGATCGATACGTCCTCGACCTCGAGGAGGATCGCCCCGGTGTCCTTCTCCACGGCGCTCACAGGTTCTTCCCCTGCGGGTCGAGCGCATCGCGCAGTCCGTCGCCGATGAAGTTCACGCACAGCACGGTCACGAGGATGAAGAGTCCGGGGAAGTACAGCAGGTACACCTGGGGTGTGCCCACGTAGCCGGCCGCCTGGCTGAGCATCGACCCCCAGCTGGTCTGCGGCGGCTGCACCCCGAACCCGAGGAAGCTGAGCGTCGACTCGGCGATGATCGACGATGCCACGGCCAGGCTCATCGCCACGGCGATGACGCCGGCGAGGTTCGGCAGCAGGTGCGAGATCACGATGCGGGGGCCCGAGGCGCCGATGCCCCTGGCCGCGTCGATGAAGTCCTTCTCCCGCAGCGAGAGCACCTGGGCTCGCACGACGCGGGCGATGTAGGTCCAGCCCAGCGCGGTGAGCGCGAACACGATCGTGGTGGGAGAGGGGCCGAGGCCCTGCAGGATGAGGGCGAGCAGGGCGATCGCCGGCACGATGAGGAACAGGTCGGTGATGCGCATGATCAGCTCGCCGACCCACCCGCCCACGTAGCCCGCGATCGCACCGAGCGCGGTGCCGACGACCGTGGCGAGCAGCGCGACCGAGAGCCCGATCGCGAGCGACACCTGCCCGGCGAACAGGATCTCGCTGAGGTAGTCGCGGCCCAGCTCGTCGGTGCCGAGCCAGTGCTCGGCCGACGGCGGGGTGGGCCCGAGCAGCAGATCCTGCTGCCCCTGCGCATACGGCGCGATGAGCCCGGCGCCGAAGCAGGCGATCAGCAGGATCACCAGCACGATGAGGCTCACGACCCCGAGCCGGTGCCGGAGGAAGCCCTTCAGCAGCTGACGGGTGGGCGCTTTCTGCGGATCCTGCTCGGCGAGCAGCTCCTCGCTCCCGGCGATGCCTGCACCGCTCATGACAGCCTCACTCTCGGGTCGAGCACCGCGTAGGCGATGTCGGCGATCAGGTTGCACAGGACCACCGCGACGGCGACCACGAGCATCCATGGCAGCAGCACGAAAACGTCGCCCGCCACGAGCGACTGCAGGAAGAGCCGCCCCATGCCGGGGATGGCGAAGATCTGCTCGGTCACGACGAGCCCGCCGATGAGGATCGCCGCGTCGAGGGCGACGACCGTGACGAAAGGAGCCATCGAGTTGCGCACCGCGTGCTTCCAGATGACCTGCCGACGGGGCACGCCCTTCGCCCGCGCGGTGCGCACGTAGTCGCTCGACAGCGCATCGAGCATGGCCGCCCGCCCGAACCGGCTCCACGAGGCGACGAGCGCGATCATGAGCGCGGCCACCGGAAGCACGAGGTGGCGGATGTAGTCGAGCACCCCGGTCTGCCCCGGCGAGTTCAGCCCGATGAAGAACAGCGGCGGCTCGCTGAGTCCGAACTGCTCCTTCGGCCACACCGCGAAGGTCTGGATGAGGATCAGCCCGAACCAGAACGCCGGCATCGCGATGCCGATGTACGAGGCGCCGGTGAGCAGGTTGTCGCCGAGCGAGTACTGCCGCACGGCGGAGTAGACGCTGATGCCGCCGGCGATCAGCACCGCGACCAGCAGCCCCCAGAACGCGAGCTGCAGGGTGGGCCAGAGCGCCTCGCCGATCAGCGGCAGCACGGGGGTGCCGGTGCGGGTGCTCACGCCCCAGTCGCCGGTCACCATCGCGCGCAGCCAGAGGAAGTACTGCTCGGGGATCGAGCGATCGAGTCCGAGCCGCTCGACCTCCCGTGCGATCACGGAAGGGTCATGCGCCTGGCGGAGCTTCGCGAGCGGATCGAACGTCGCCCTGACCGCCCAGAACAGGATGAACGAGGCGACGAGGATGACCGGCACCGAGTACAGCACCCGTCGTGTGATGAAGGTGATCACGTCGTCGCCTCGTTCCTGTCCTGACAGCCGAACCCGAGCGGGCTCAGCCGGCCAGACCCCACTGCGCGAGGTTCCAGAACGGGCCCTCCACCGGGTTGATCTGCAGGGGACCGCCGACCTTGTCGCTCCACAGCAGCACGTTCGGCACGGTGTCCAGCGGCAGGGAGGGGACCTTCTCCGCGATCAGCGCATCCGCATCGTGCGACGCCGAGACACGGGCATCCTGATCGAGCTCGCTGTCGACCTGACCGAGCAGGTCGTCGAGTCCGGGGATGTTCGTGCGGTAGAAGTTGATGCCCGAGAAGCCGTTGGCGTCGCTCGGAATGTTGACCGACGAGAAGGTCGAGCTGAGCGTGGGGTCAGGGAACGTGTCCACGAGCGCCCAGAGGCCGGCCTGGAAGTCGCCCTGCGGCGCGATGGTGCCGAACAGGTCGGCCGGGGTCACCTGATCGATGGTCATCTCGAACCCGGCATCCTTCAGCTGCGACTGCAGCACCTGCACCGTGAGGTCACGGCGCTTGTTGCCGGCCAGGGTCTTGATCGAGAACGTGGCCGTCTCGCCGCCCTTCGCCCAGATGCCGTCGGAGTCCTTCGCCCATCCGTCGCCCTTCATGAGCTCATCGACCTTGTCGAGGTCGAGCGTGTACTCGGAGAAGTCGTCGGCGGCGAACGGCGCGACCATCGGGGTGTTGAAGCTCTGCTGGGCCTTGTCGATGCCGAGGCTGCCGAACAGCCGCTTCACGATGGCGTCGCGGTCGATGGAGTAGGCGAGCGCCTGGCGCACCGCGACCGAGTCGAAGGGGGCGACGGCGTTGTTCAGCCAGATCGCCTCGAGGTTGCCGCTGCGAGCGTCGACCTGCGACTTGATGCCGGGGAGCCCCGCCTCGATCTGGGTGATCGCGTCGAGCTGCGGCGAGGGGTAGAGGGCACTGACCTGTCCGCTCTTGAGCGCCTGGAAGGCCGCCGTCGTGTCGGGCAGGAAGAGGAAGGTGACCTTGTCGAGGTGCGGCTTCTCGCCCCAGTAGTTCTCGTTCGGGACGAGCGTGACCGAGGTGCCGCGGGTCCACTTCTCGATCTTCCACGGTCCGCCGCTGAAGTCGTATCCGTCGGACATCAGCGCGCTGCGGTCCTTGCCGTCGAGCAGGTGCGCCGGCATCAGGCCGTAGACGCTGAACAGCGTGCGCCACCCGGCGTACGCCGAACTCAGGGTCACCACGACCGTCTGCGGGTCGCTCGCATCGATCGACGCGATGCGGTCGTAGCCGGTCTTGTCGAAGATGTCGTCGCCGTCGCGGATCTGCAGCGCGGTGTACTCGAAGTCGGCCGAGGTGATGGGCTCGCCGTCGGACCACACCGCATCGGGGTTGATCGAGTACGTGATGGTCTGGGTGCCGTCGTCGGCGACCTCGGCCACCGGCTCCTCGGTGACGAGGTCGGAGGGCACGGGCACCCACTCGTCGTCGACCTGGCGCGTCTGGAAGACACCGGGCAGGGTCGGGGTCTGCATGATGTAGCTGCCCCAGATGGAGCCGGCGCAGGTGGCGATCCAGTCGGCGCAGTCAGGCTCCTGCTCGGCGCCGATCACGAGTTCCCCACCGTCGACGACGGCGACGTCGCTGGGTTCGGGAGTCGAGTTCGACGTGGTGCAGGCGGCGAGCGAGCCGATCAGCGCGGTGACGGCGAGCGCGGCGACGAGGACGCGGCGGGATGAGGGTACGACGGTGCGAAGGGCTGATTTCGACATGGACGGATCTCCAGTGATCGTGCGACTGAGGGGGCAGTGCGAACGTGCTGTCGTGCGGGTGGTGGTCTGACTCTAGAGCCGACCGGAAGAGATAGCAAGCACTTTAGTCAATGTTAGTGACTAGGCGCGAGATCAGGACTGTCCCACCGCTCTCCGGCGAGCGTGCGCAGGGCCAGCTCGTGCATGCGGCGCTGGTCGTGGACCGCCCCGTTCAGCCCGGTCGGCTCATGGCCGCCCTCGAAGATCTCCAGCACGGCGTCGCCACCGCTGGCACGCAGCCGGTCGACGTAGCCCTGCACCCCGATCACAGGGGTGCGGGTGTCGATCGAGCCCTGATTGACCCAGACGGATGCCGTGACGTCGTCGAGGTACGAGATGGCCGAGAAGCGTTCGACGAGCTCCGGCGGAACCCACGAACTCCACACCGTGCGCACCGCGGGGTTCATGGCCTCGATGGTCACCGACCAGTCCGCGACAGCGACGTGCGCGAGCCCGCCGGCGAACAGTTCGGGGAGCCTGCCGACACTCAGCAGCGTCATGTGCCCGCCATACGAGGCACCGGTGACGAAAGTCGAGGCGGGGTCGGCGAGACCCTGCGTCCGCAGCCAGGCGATCGCCGCGGCGACGTCTTCGATCTCACGGTCGCCGCCGGCGTTCCAGAATCCCTCGCGGAAGGCACGTCCGAACGTCACCGAGCCGCGATAGTTCAGCGAGGCGTAGGCGAAGCCGGCATCGATCCAGGCCTGGGCCGAGGGGTTGTAGGCATCGACGGCGACGAGCATCGGTCCGCCATGGATCTCGAGCACGGTGCCGAGCGGCTCGCGCCCGGCAGGCCTCCCCGACCACAGCTGCACGCGGGTCCCGTCGGCGCTCGTCACGAGGGTGGACGTGAGCGGCTGCCCCGCAGGCACGTCCGCGGGGGCGATCAGCACGGTCTCGGCACCGTCGGACGCGACCTCGGTCACGTGGATCGGCACGTCCCAGCTCGAGCGCAGGGCGCGCACGGCACCGTCGGGCGCGTAGTACGACGTCCAGTAGAACGGGTGCAGGTTCGCCACATCCGGTTCGGCGAAGCTTCCGCCTTCGAGTACCGGTCGCACCGAGCCGTCGGCCTCGACGAGCTCGAGCAGACGATGGATGCCGCCGTCGACGTGCAGGGCGAGGATGCGGCCGTCCGCGGCGTTCCAGTCGAGAGCGATCACCTCGCCGGCGAGATCGGGCAGGTCGAAGTCGTGCCGTTCCCCGGTGCGCGGGTTCCAGACCGCCGGCCGCGAGAAGCCGCTGCGCTCGGTGTTGAGCAGCAGCCTGTCGTCGCCGGCGACCGACGAGAACCGCACGGCGCGGACGGGGCCGGCCGGCAGATCGTCGAGCGTGGCCACCGTGGCGCCGGTCGCCGCATCCACCACAGTGATCAGCGGGCGACGGATGCCGGGATTGTGGGCGGTCGTGTCGATCGACACCAACGAGGCGTCGGCCGCCGGGAGGCCGAACCATGCCTCGACCGGGTTCGAGTAGACGACCCGCGGCTCCCCCCAGGGAGAGGCGGGGATCACCAGCACGTGGAAGCCCTCTTCGTCGACGACCGTGGCCACCAGTGCGGAGCCGTCGTACGACATCGCGAGTCCGCGCAGCACGTAGGGTTCGCGTCCCGGTGTGAGCTCGACGCGCTCGGTGCCGTCCACCGATGTGGCGACGAGGGCTCCAACCTCGGAACCGCCTCCGTCGTCGAGGTCGACGATCCACCGACCGTCGCCGGTGACGATCGCGCCCATGCTCACATCGAAGGGCAGCAGCGCACCCGGTGCCTCCGGTGCGCGCCAGAGTCGACCGCGCGCCCCCTCGGGGTGGTTCTCGACGACGAGGGCGAGGTCGGCCGCGCCGGAGGACGGCCGCACGGTCAGGAGGTAGGGAGCCGCGAAGCGCTCGTCGAGCGTCTCGGTCGTGGGTTCTTCCGGGGTCTGCAGCATCTTCGCTCTCTCCTCGTCGTCGTCGTCGGCATCTTCGCCAATGTCGTTGACTATAACACTGGCTATGCCTGCGCGGACAGAGCTCCGCACATTGTCGACGGCACTGACTGGCGGCCTGACGAGCGTGAGGTACCGTGATCTCTGCGTGACCGAAACCGGTGACGAGCGAACGGAGGAACTCGATGGCGACTCGGAAGGCCGCGGAACCGGCGAAGACGCCCGCCCGCGCGAAGAGCACCACCACCGCACGTCCACGACGAGCCCGCGACTCACTCAGCCGCGACATCATCGTCGCCGCAGCCGACCGCGTCGTGGAGCGCGACGGCCTCGACCGCCTCACGTTCCAGGCGATCGGCGAAGAGCTCAGCGCGCACCCCACCTCGATCTACCGCCACTTCCGCGACAAGGACGAGCTGCTCCTCGCCCTCATCGACACCCTCCGCGCCCGCTCGTACAGCGGCGCGATGGTGCGCACCGACGACTGGCTCGCCGACCTGCGCACCCAGGCGCACCTGATCCACGACCACTACATGCGATATCCCGAGTTCGCGCTGCAGATGGCGCTGCGCCGCCCGACCGACCTCTCGTCGATGGAGTACTCGATCGGCGCGCTGCGCCGCGGCGGGTTCGACCGCGAGCAGGCGACGCTCTACGCACGGGCGCTCGGTCAGCTGATCCGCTCGGCGTCGAGCATCCAGGCAGCCCTCACGGCTCTCCCCTCCGATGTGCAGGACGCGGACGAGCTCACCTGGCAGATGGATCTGCGCAAGATCGACGCAGAGGAGTTCCCCGAGATCGCCTGGGCCGGGGAGACCCTTCCCGACGTGCGGGATCCGCGTGCGTGGGAGACCGCGCTCGACCTGCTGCTCGAGAGCATCGCCCGGCACGCGCCCGGCGCCTGAGCCCGCGCCCCGGGCCTGAGCCCGCGCCCCGTCGGGCGGAGAACTCGCGCTCGGGCGGAGGAATCTCGGTCAGGAGTCCGCCCAACAGGGAGAACTCCTCCCGACGAGATCGGTGGCACGCGCCTCAGCGCGCGCGGGCGGCAGCCAGCTCGTCGAGCATGCCCGTGAGCAGGTCGATCCGCTCCAGCATCGAGTCCACCGAGACCCACTCGTGGTCGGCATGCGCACCGGCCCCGCGGGGTCCGAGCCCGTCGAGCGTGCGAGCCCCGACGGCGGCGGTGAAGTTCCCGTCCGAGGCGCCACCAGCCGACACGGCTTCGACCTCGGCATGTCCCAGGCGCTCCGCGACGCGCCGCGCACAGGCGAGCAGCTCGGCGGAAGAGCTCTCCTCCATCGGCGGACGGTTGATGCCGCCGATGACCTCCACGCTCACCCCGTCGGTATGCGGATCGAGGCTCTGCATCTCGGCGTCCACCCGTTCCAGCTCGTCGAGTGTCCAGGCGCGCACGTCGACGCGCACTTCGGCATGCTCGGGGATGACGTTCGTCACGGTGCCGGCCCTCGCGACGGTCGGGCTGACGGTCGTGCCGCGCTCGTCGTCGGCGAGGCCCGGCAAGGCCAGCACGTGGTGCGCGAGCTCGGTGAGCGCGCTCCGGCCCTTCCACGGTTCGAGGCCGGCGTGCGCCGCGCGCCCGGTGAGCTCGACCCGATAGATGCTGCCACCCCGGCGCGCTATCTTCAGCGCCCCGTCGAGGCTCGGCTCCAGCACCAGCACGGTGCCAGCGCGCGCGGCTTCGCGCTCGATCAGCGCACGGGAGGTGAGCGAGCCCACCTCTTCGTCGCTGGTGAGCAGTACCGCCACCTCACCGGGGTTCGCGACGCGGGCGAGCGCTGCGGCCATGATGACGATGCCGGCCTTCATGTCGAAGACGCCGGGGCCGGTCGCGGTATCGCCGTCGAGGTGGAAGGGACGGTCGGCTGTCGTGCCCTTCGGGAAGACCGTGTCGAGGTGGCCGAGCAGCAGCACCGACGGTGCGTGCCCGCCCGACCAGAGCAGGTGATCGACCCCGTCGACCGTCTCGATCGCCCCAGCCTCACCCATCACGGGCTCGAGCCACTCGCGCACCAGCCGCTGCGCGGCAGCGAGGCCCGCCGCATCGCCGGTGGGGGTCTCGATCGAGACGAGCGCGTCAAGACGCTCGATCGCGTGTGCACGTGCGGTCATGCGGCCACCTCCGTGGTGAGAAAGGCGCGAAGGGCGGAGGCCGTGGCCAGAGGCGCCTCTTCCGCGAGATAGTGATCGGCGTCGATCGAAGCCCCCGTCACACCCGGGGCGAACGGCGCCCAGGTCGCGAGCACGTTGAAGTTGCGGCCGACGTAGCTGTGCTCGCCCCAGAGCGCGAGCACCGGGATGTCGAGGGTGCGTCCGGCCTCGCGGTCGGCGCGGTCGTGCTCGAGGTCGATCCCCGCGGCGGCACGGTAGTCGGCGGCCGAGGCGTGCACGGTGTCGACGTCGAAGCAGCGCAGGTACTCGCCGTACGCATCGGGCAGCGCATCGCCGTCATGACGCCGGCCGGTGAAACGGCTGCGCAGCCAGGTCTCGCGGTCGGCGGAGATGAGCGCCTCCGGCATGCCGTCGCCGCGGGCCAGGAAGAACCAGTGGAAGTAGGCGCTCGCCATCTCGCGGTCGACGTTCTCGAACATGTGCAGCGTCGGCACGATGTCGAGCACGGCCAGCGCAGTGACGGCATCCGGATGATCCAGCGCCAGGCGGTGGCCGACTCGGCCTCCGCGGTCGTGCCCCACGACGGCGAACCTGTCGTGACCGAGCGCGCGCATGAGGGCGACCTGGTCGGCGGCCATCTCGCGCTTGGCATAGCTCGCTCCGCGCGGTTTCGCCGAGTCGCCGTAGCCGCGCAGATCGGCGGCCACGACGGTGTGGTCGCGTGCCAGGTCTTCGGCGACGTCGTTCCACATCGCCTTCGTCTCCGGATACCCGTGCAGAAGCAGCACGGCCGGCCCCAATCCGCGCATCTCGGCCGCGATCTCGATGCCGTCGCAATCGACCGTCAGCGACGTACGGGGTGTGGTCATCATCGTCCAACTCTCCGGTCCAGCGTGCAAGTCAGTTGCGTTGACTATATCAATGACCAGGGTTTTCGGAAGCCCTGCACTCCGTTCCCCGTTCCGGTCGCAGTTCGTGTCGCCTTGCTCGCGCCACAGCGGCAGGAAGTGCGACCGGAGGATCGGCAACCTGGGAAACGAGCCCGCACGCCGGACCGCTCGCCGAGAAGGAGTTCTCACGAGCCCACCGAGAAGTAGGCTGAACGCATCATGCAAGAGTTCTGGCAGTGGGCGGGCAGCTACTGGTGGCTCATCTTCCCGATCATGGGAATGGCCGGCGGGGCTGCGAAGGCGTGGGAGCAGAGCTCCAAGCGCCGCCACGAGCGACGCCTCGAGACCCTCAAGGTCAAGGCCCAGCTGAAGACCGCCGAGATCGAAGCACGTGCGCTGACCCAGCAGGGCAAGCGCCGCGGACCGTCGGTCGTCGACACCACGGCATCCGTCGCTCCGAACGATCTGGTCGCGCGCCTGTTCGCCGAGCACGACGAGATCACGGGCCGCTGGCTCGACTACGAGCTCGACGTCGCGAAGCTCATCGCCTTCCCCGCCATGAGCGACGGCCGTCAGCCGCTGACCGCCGCGTTCCTGCGCGCGAAGAAGACAGCAGATGCGCTGCGCCCGACCTCCGCCGACGCCAAGGTCTCGGAGCAGCAGGTCACCGAGTACCTGCAGGCCGTGGGCGATTATGCGGTCGCGTTCGAGATCGCCGAGAAGGATGCGAGGCGTCTGCGCGATTCGACCTTCACCGAGCCGGAGCGCAAGCGTCTCGATCGCGCACAGCAGCTGCTGAAAGTCGCAGTGGACGAGTCGGCGACACAGGCTGAGCGCAACGTCGCCTACAAGCGCGTTCGCGAAGAGCTCGACGGTCTCATCCTGCTCTCCGACGAGGCCGTCACGGTGCTCGAGAACAAAGTGGCCAGGGAGATCTCCGCCCCACAAGCGCCAGCGGCATCCGCAGCTCAGTCATCTGACGCGCCCGCATCCACCGCCACCGAGCAGACCTCCACCGAGCCCGAGCGGATCAGACTCCCCCGCCGCGACGAACAGTCCTGACCCGCGCACACCCGCGGGCACTGCCTGCATCCTCGCCCACTCGGGCGAACAACGACGGAGGCATGCTGCAGTGATCACTCGGTTCGAAGAGCTCGACTGGCAGCCCACCCCGATCGGCGACCTCACCCTGCGCAGGCGCACGGAGCCGGCGGTGGGAGAGGAGATCTACGAGGTCAAGCTCGGCGACGAGTACCTGATGTCGAGCCTGTTCACCGTGGCAGAGGAGGAACTCGCGAACCTGGGCCTGGCCGCGGTCGACGGCGACGGACTCTCGGTTCTGGTCGGCGGACTCGGACTCGGATACACCGCCGTCGCGGCGCTGCGAGACTCGCGCGTGAGCTCGCTCACGGTGATCGACCGACTGGGCGCCGTGATCGGCTGGCACGGTCGCAAGCTCTTGCCCGCGTCGGCAGAACTCGTCGACGACGCTCGTACGAGTCTGGTCGAAGACGACTTCTTCGCGGTCATGCGGTCGGCACCTGCCGAGGGGCAGGGCGGATACTCGGCCATCCTCCTCGACGTCGACCACTCACCGCGCCATCAGCTCGACCCGACGCACGCCGACCTTTACGACGCCGCCGGCCTCCGCGCACTCGACCGCCATCTCGTCGCCGACGGGGTCTTCGCCCTGTGGTCGGACGACCCGCCCGACCACGAGTTCATGGACGAGCTGAACGCCGTGTTCGATGACGCGGTCGCCCACGTCGTCGACTTCGACAACGCCGTCACGGGTGGAATGTCGTCGAACACCGTGTACGTCGCGCGCAGTCGCGGCGCGAACGCGCGCGAGGATGCATGACCCCCGAGAACATCACGGGACCCGTCGCCCATCACGCCGAGGGCCCCGTGTGGTGGCCGGGCTGGGGCGGATTGCGCTGGGTCGATGGAGGGGCCGGCGACCTGCTCACGCTGCGCGCCGACGGCGTGACCCGTCAGCATATCGACGACGAGTATCTGGCCTTCGCCCGGCCCCGCTCCGGTGGCGGTCTGGTAGCCGTCGGCGCCCGCACGCTCTACCTCGCGGATGACGTCGACGGCGAGGTGCGGGCCGTGGCCTCGTTGGGCACCGATCCGCAGGTGCGCATGAACGACGGATGCTGCGATCCCCGAGGTCGCCTCCTCGCCGGCTCCATGGCCTACGACGCGGCGACGGATGCCGGAACCGTGCTGCGGGTCGATGGCGACCTGAGCGTCACCACCGTGCTGCCCCGCGCGACGATCTCGAACGGCATCGGCTTCTCGCCCGACGGCCGCCGCGCCTACTACGTCGACACCGCGACCCACCGCATCGACGTGTTCGACGTGAGCGAGGGCGAACTTCGCGGGCGCCGCGCGTTCGTCATGATTCCCGAGGAGCAGGGGGCTCCGGACGGGCTCACGGTCGCCGCCGACGGAAGCGTGTGGGTCGCCCTCTGGGGTGGCAGCGCGGTGCGCGGCTACGACCCATCCGGCACTCTCGTCGCGACGATCGAGCTGCCGGTGCCGCAGGTGAGCGCCTGCACGTTCGGCGACGACGACCTCGGCACGCTGTACGTCACGACCTCGGCCCAGGGGTTGCCCGCGGGTCACGCCACCCAGGCGGGTTCGCTGTTCGCCGTGCGCCCGGGCGTGCACGGCATCGCCGTCATGCCCTTCGCCGGCTGACGACGCACCCTGGCGCCATTCACCCTCGCGGCCTCAGGCCGACCCGGCCCGAGCTTGTGCGACGACGACCGCCCGACGGCCTCTGCCCGAGACACGGTGCACTCAGCAAAAGGAACCGTGCCCCGGACACAGGCCGCCGGGTGGAGTGTGGCGTCAGGCCAGGTGCACCCGTTCGGTGAGCTGATGCTGGCGACCGAGGCCGTCGATCTCGATCGTCATCTCATCGCCATCCTGCAGGTACGGGAAGCGGCCGGACAACGCGACGCCCTGCGGGGTGCCGGTGTTGATCACGTCGCCGGGCTCGAGCACCAGATACTGGCTCAGCTCGTGCACGATCTGCAGCACCGAGAAGATCATGTCGGCGGTCGAGGAGTCCTGCCGCGGCTCGCCGTTCACGAACGACCGCAGTCGCAGCGCCTGCGGGTCGACCTCGTCTGCGGGCACGAGAGCAGGCCCGAGCGGGTTGAACGTCTCGGAGCACTTGCCCTTCGACCACTGCCCTCCCGAGACGTCGAGCTGGTACTCGCGCTCGGACACGTCGTTCGAGATCGTGTAGCCGGCGATGACTTCGCGCGCGGCATCCGGCGACGACAGGTAGCGGGCCATCTTGCCGATCACGATCGCGAGCTCCACCTCCCAGTCGACCTTCTCGGCGCCGGGCGGCAGCAGCACCAGGTCGTTCGGACCGACCACCGTGTTCGGGTGCTTGAAGAAGATGACCGGATGCTCGGGCGGCTCGGATCCGGACTCGGCCGCGTGAGCTGCGTAGTTCTGTCCGATGCAGACCACCGCGGTCGGGCGGGCTACCGGGGCGCCGATGCGCAGCCCGTCGACGTCGACCGCCGTCAGCTCGCCTCGGGCCAGAGCCTCCCGCACTCGGACGATGCCGTCTGCGGCAAGGAAGGCGCCGTCGATGTCGGAGGTGAGGGGCGCGAGGTCGTAGACGACGCCCTCGTCACGGACGAAGGGGCGCTCGTCGCCGACGGGGCCGAGTCGCAGCAGTTCCATGGATGATCCTTCGGTCAGCGCGCGGCGGCGTAGGTGGGGTTAACGATCGGCACGGACTCGCCGGCCAGGTACCGGATGATGTTCTCGGCCGCGTGCACCGGCAGATCCGCCAGAGCCTCAGGCGAGTACCAGGCAGCATGCGGGGTGAGCAGCACCTGGTCGAGGTCGCGCAGTGGAGAGTCGGCGGCGAGCGGCTCGCCCGCGAAGACGTCGAGCGCCGCGGCGCCCAGGTGCCCGGCACGCAGCGAGGCCGCGAGCGCATCCTCGTCGACGAGGGGCCCGCGGCAGGTGTTCACGACGACGGCGCCCGGCTTCATGGAGGCGAGAGCCTCCGCATCGATCAGGTGCCGGGTGGCCTCCGTCAGCGGCACGTGGAGGGTGAGGATATCGGCCTGCACCACGGCATCCGGAATCTCGACGAGCTCGCATCCGGCCTCGCGCACCGCGTCGGCGGAGGCATAGGGGTCGGCGACGAGCACGCGGAAGCCCAGGGCACGGCAGCCGCGGGCGACGATCGATCCGATGCGACCGAAGCCGAGCACCGAGACGGTGGTGGTCGAGGGGCGCACGGCGAGCGGGCGGGCATCGACGGCCTTCCAGGTGCCGGCACGCACGGCGCGGTCGTAGGCGGAGAGGCCGCGAGCCTGGGTCATGATCATCGCGATGGTGTGTGCGGCGACCTCTTCGATGCAGTAGCTCGGGGTGTTGGCGACGGCGATGCCCCGGGCGGTCGCCGCCTCGACATCGACCATGTCGTACCCGATGCCGACGCGGCTGATGATGCGGAGCTTCGGCATCCGGTCCATCACCTCGGCGCTGATCTGCGCCCACTGGACGACCAGACCTTCTGCGTCTGCACCGAGAGAGGCGATGTCGTCGAGACTTGCGGATGCAGCGCGCTCGGCGCGCAGCCCGGCCTTGCGGAGAGTGTCTTCGATGACGGTTCCAGGCAGGTCGCAGTCGCTGACGAGGATGAAAGGGGCAGTCATGGATGCGATGCTATAGCATCTAGCAACTGGACGCACGGCGCACGCGTTTCACCGCTCCGAAATCCTGGAGAACAGCCCCTGACCGCCCACGCGATTCCGCGTGAGGGTTGCCGAAACCCTCCGAATCGTGGTCAGAACAGGGAGATTCTGCGCGTGCTTCGCCAGACTGGGGAGATCGAAGGGGAGTAGTTCCGGGCTCGCGTGAGCCTGAGGCCGCATCGACATACTGACGCTCACGACGATCGTCCGGTGCCCTGTCTTCCAGATGAACGAGACCTTCGGCCCTCGCGTGGCCGGAGCTCTGTGTTGTCCTCAATCGGTCGCGCCCGACCGAAAGGACCGCTCCCGTGCCACGCGCATTGATCGGCCGCCTCGCCCTGTGCCTCCTCATCGCCACTCCCGCCCTGATCTTCCGATTGCTGGGCTTCCACCCGAACCCGGTCCTCGACCTGCTGATCTTCGGCGCAGCGGTCGTCGCGGCGAGCTTCGTGCTCGCCTGGGCGGCCGAGGCCGCGCAGAAGGACATCTCCGGCGCACTGGCGATCGCTCTGCTGGCACTCATCGCGGTGCTCCCCGAGTACGCCGTCGACCTGTACTACGCCTTCCGCTCCGGATCCGACCCGGAATATGCGCAGTACGCCGCAGCGAACATGACCGGGTCGAACCGACTGCTGCTCGGCTTCGGCTGGCCTCTGGTCGTGATCGTCGCGCTCGTGATCGCGAACCGCGCACGAGGCCGCAGACCTCGCCAGCTGTCCCTCAGTCTTCCGCCTGCCGCACGCCTGGACGTCGGCTTCCTCGCGGTGCTGGCGATCCTCGCGTTCACGATCCCTCTGCTCGGTAACATCCCCATCTGGTTCGGATCGATCCTCATCGCCGCATTCGCCTGCTACCTGTGGCGCGCCGGCCGGGCGGAGGGAGAACGGGAGGAGGAGTTCGTCGGCGCGGCCGCGCAGATCGCCGGCATGCCCACCCGCGCCCGGCGGATCACGGTGATCTCGATGTTCGCTGTCTCCGCCGGAATCATCCTCGCGTGCGCCGAACCGTTCGCCACCTCGCTCGTTGACTCCGGAACCGCCCTCGGCATCGACAGCTACTTCCTCGTGCAGTGGCTCGCACCGCTCGCATCCGAGGCGCCCGAGTTCATCATCGCCGTGCTGTTCGCCGTCCGCGGGATGGGTGCCGCCGCCATCGCCACGCTCATCGCCTCCAAGGTCAACCAGTGGAGTCTCCTGGTCGGCTCGCTCCCCCTCGCGCACTTCTTCGGAGGCGGCGGAAGCGGCCTCCCCCTCGACGCACGCCAGATCGAGGAGTTCGTGCTCACCGGCACGCAGACCGTCATGGGAGTCGCCATCCTCTTGGCACTGCGCTTCCACCTGGGATCTGCCATCGCGCTGGCGTCGATCTTCATCGTGCAGTTCTTCGTGACAGACACGGGCGGCCGCTACGTGCTCTCCGTTCTTCAACTGGTGATCGCCGCCGGCTTCCTGATCATCCACCGTCGGCACATCCTGCCCACGCTCGCAGCGCCGTTCCGACGATCACGGCCATCGACGGCGCCCGCCGAGGTCGAGGCCGCGGGCGACGCGGGCCGTCTTCGATGAGCAGGGGCGCTGGCGAGCTCGTCGACGACAACCGGCTTTTGCTATAGCGTTTAGGGATGACTGTTCGCCGCGCTCTGATCACAGGGGCCAGTTCCGGTATCGGAACCGCCGCCGCCCTCGAACTCGCCCGCGAGGGTGCCGCTGTCTGGATCACCTACGCGGGGCGGGAGACCGAAGCTCTCCGCATCGCCGAGGAATGCCGCGCCGCGGGCTCACCCGAGGTTCACGTCTCACGTCTCGACCTGCGCGAACGCGAGTCGATCGATGCGCTGGTCGGCGAGGTCGGAGCCGCGTGGGGATCGCTGCATGTGCTCGTCAACAACGGGGGCGTCTGCCCGTACACGCCCTACGACGACATCGAGTTCGACGAGTGGGACATGGTCCTCGAGACCAACGCCCGCGGCACGTTCTTCCTGACCCGCGGCGCCCTCCCGCTGCTCCGGGCCGCAGAAGGCGACCGCTCGGTGATCAACATCGCCTCGATCGCCGGCCAGGTCGGCGCGCTGCAGACCGGCATCCACTACGCCGCGAGCAAGGGCGCGATCCTCGCGATCACGCGCAGCTTCGCCCGGCACCTCGCTTCCGAGGGCATCCGCGTCAACGCCGTCACCCCCGGCCCTGTCGCGAGCGCCATCACCGACCAGCTGCAGGGAGCAGGCCGCGAGAAGCTCGAAGCCGGCATCCCCCTCGGCGCATTCGGGCAGCCGGAAGACGTCGCCTGGATCATCGCATCGCTCGCGTCGGAGCGCGCCCGCTTCATCACCGGCGCCACCTACGACGTCAACGGAGGAGTTCGCATTGACTGACCGCACCGCCCTGGATCGCTCCACCCTCGATCGCTCCACCCTCGATCGCTCCACCCTCGATCGCTCCACCCTCGATCGCTCCGCCCTCGATACCGTGCAGGCGCAGCTCGACGCGTTCAACGCGCACGACCTCGACGCGTTCGTCGCGACCTACGCCGAAGATGCCGTGATCACCGGGGTCGCCACCGAGCCCGTGGTCGGTTCGACTGCGATCCGCGCGTTCTACGAGCCTCGACTGCAGAACCCCGAGCTGTCGTGCGTCATCGAGACCAGCGTGCTGTTCGGCACCCGATGGGTCGTCGCGCAGGAGCAGGTCATCAACGCGGGCGTCGCCACCGAGACCATCGCAAGCTTCGACGTGGTCGACGGGCTGATCGCGCGGGCGTCGATGCTCAAGGCCTGAGGGGCGGGGCGCGGCTACTCGGGAGGAGAACTCCCTGTCGGGAGGAGCCTCTCGGGTGAAAAGTCCTCCCGACAGGGAGTACTCCTCCCCACGAGGTGCGGGTCAGCGACCGCGCACGTCCGCTACCCGGCCACCTCGGCCAGAGCGATCGTGTCCATGCCGATGAGCTTGATCTTGTGAGGTTCGACCGCACTCATGTTCGGCACGTCTTGGAAGCGCGGTCGTTCGTCTGATGGGAAGAGAAGTCGGAACGGTCCGTTCACCAGCAGCAGGAGCAATTGCGCGTGGTACCAGCAGAGCACCTGGCGGAGTGATGCCCTCTGCGCCCAAGAATGCACGAGGAGCCAGGCGAGGAACGCGAAAGGGAACATCACCCAGAGCGCGCACCCTCGGACGAGGAGGAGCAGCAACAGGCCCAAGCCTTTGAGGAAGCTCATTCGGTCCTTCCTTGCTGGACGGGGGCACGCTCGACAGCGAACACACTACAGCCGGCATTGGCGACGCCGAAGCTCGGCCCCTGAGTTTCGGGAGGAGAACTCCTTGTCGGGCGGAGCCTCCCGGGGAGAAAGTCCTCCCGGGAGGGAGTACTCCTCCCCACGAGGTGCGGCTCACTCGTGCTCGGGCAGGATGGGTGACGACCAGCCGGGATCACGGCCGAGCTGGGTCGCCCGCGAGACGGAGGTCGCGCCGTAGCGGTCGCGCAGAGTGTCGAGCACGGTGTCGAGGCGGGCTTCGTCACCCCAGTCGATCGGCAGTTCGGGCTGCACGCGGTCGGCGCGTTCGAGTTGCGACAGCGAGATGCCGATCAGGGTGATGCCGCGCGTGGTGACCTCGGCCTGAGCGGCAGTGAGCAGCATGCGGGCGACGGCGAGCAGCACGGCGGTGCGATCGGTCGGTGCGCGGAGCGAACGGGAGCGGGTGGCCTTCGAGAAATCGCCGAAGCGCAGCCGCAGCACGACGGTGCGACAGACGCGGTCGCCATCACGGAGGCGCCGCCCGAGCCGATCGACGATCTGCGTGAGGATGAGATCGAGCTCTTCGGCCGATCGGGGACGGCTGCCGAGGGCACGCTGCGACCCGATCGACCCGCGGCGGCGCGTGGTGTCGACCGGCCTTGGATCGCGCAGGCGTGCGAGCGCGTGCACGTGCGCACCCGTCGCCTTGCCCAGCATCCGCTCGGCGGTCGCGGCTTCGAGCTCGGCGAGCTCTCCGACCGTGCGGATGCCGTAGCGGTGCAGCTTCTCGGCCGTCACCGCCCCCACGCCCCACAGCCGCTCCACCGGAAGAGGCAGCAGGAATTCCTCCTCGCGGTCGGGCTCCACCACCAGCAGTCCGTCGGGTTTGCTCACGGCGCTGGCGACTTTGGCGAGGAACTTCGTGCGCGCGACCCCGACCGAGATGGCGAGTCCTGCCTCCGTTCGCACGCGTTCGCGAAGTCGTGCCGCGATCTGCTCGGGCGTGCCGGCGATGCGTCTCAGACCCCCGACCTCGAGGAAGGCCTCATCGATCGAAAGCCCCTCGACGAGAGGCGTGGTGTCGCGGAAGATTGCGAACACGTCTTTGCTGGCGGCGGAGTACGCCTCCATGCGCGGCGGGACGACCACGGCGTCGGGGCACAGCTCTCGCGCCTGTCGGCCGCCCATGGCTGTGCGGACTCCGCGCGCCTTCGCCTCGTAGCTCGCGGCCAGCACGACCCCGCCGCCCACGATGACGGGGCGACCTCGCAGCTGCGGGGCATCGCGCTGCTCGACCGACGCGTAGAACGCATCGAGGTCGGCGTGCAGCACGGTCGCTTCCCCACGCATCCGTTCTCCCGTCGACATGCGGATCGTCGCACGGACCGCGGACACCGGTAGGGGCGCTCGGGGATGACAGGGGTGTCCGTGCTCAGCGATATCGTCGGCGCGTGCCGGAACCGGTGATGAAGTGGTGGGCGCGACGGCAGTTCTCCCGCGGTCGCGCTGTTCCGTACGACGTGGGCACCTATCGCGCCGGGTGGGCGGCGTATCCGGAGCTGATCCGGCAGTACCACCCCGAGCTGAACCACGGCATCGTCCTGTCGCAGATCCCGCTCGCCGCCGACGTGCTCCTCTGTTGGGAATGCGCAGTCGGGCATCGGTTCGCCGCCACACCGACCGAGCAGCGCGAGCGGCCGGGTCAGGTGCGACGCCGTTCCGCGTGGTGCCCCGAGTGCTCAGCGCTCGCGCGCCCGCAACCTGTCGTGCTCGGTGAGGCTCGCGCACTTCCGCGCAGACCTCCTCGCCCCGCGCCTGCGCTCTGCACGAAGACGCCCGACCTCCCCACCGGGTCCGCGTTCGTGAGCGCGTGCGCCCCGAAACCTGCGTCAGCGGCAGAGGGACGCCTGCGGGCGGCACTCGGCGAACGGATCGAGTTCGACGCGGCGATGAACGCCGTGAAGGTGTCACGGCCGTTCTTCCGCCACACGGAGGTCTGGCCCGACATCGTGTTCGCGGAGCTGCGCGTCGCTCTCGAGTACGACACCGTCGGCCGTCACGGACTCGAGCACGTCGGCAAGCGACAGGAGACAGACCTGCGCAAGGATCGCGCGCTCCGCGCCGCGGGCTGGGAGGTGATCCGCATACGTACCGGGAAGCTCGAACCCCTCGGTCCGCACGACCTCACGCTGTCTTCGGTGAGCGCGAAGAGCGTCGCCCGCATCATCGACGAGCTGCGGGTGATCCGCGGGGCATTGCTCGTGGATGCGCACCTGCGGTGACGCGCACCGCGATAGGCGGAGGACTCCGCGTCGGGAGGAGGATCCTGCGTCGAGGTTCCGCCCGAGACGGTGTTCTCCTCCCGAGCCGAAGCGCACCTCAGCCCCCGAAACGCTCCCGCAGGGCCGGGTCGATGGCAATGTCGCCGAAGGATGCCGTCCACGCCCCGTCGACTGCGATCGACTGCCCCGACAGGTACGGAGCCTCGTCCGACAGCAGGAAAGCCACCACCGCGGCCACCTCTTCGGCGCGGGCGATGCGGCCCATGGGCGGTCCTTCTGCGAGCGCACGCTCCTCGGCGGCGGGGTCGGCCGCGCGCGCGATCTGCGCTTCGAGGTGCGGGGTGCGCACCCCTCCCGGCGCGACGGTGTTGGCGCGTATGCCGAGAGCGCCATATGACACGGCGACGCTGCGGGTGAGCGCGTCGATGCCGCCCTTGGTGAACTCGTAGGCCGCGTGGTCGGTGAAACTGGCGCGCCCGTGGATCGAGCCGATGTTGACGATCGCGCCGGCGATGCTCTGCTCGACGAAGGCCGAGACGGCTGTCGCGCAGCCCCAGATGTAGCCGAGGCCGTTGATGTCGAGAACCTCGCGCACGGTGTCTTCGTCGAGGTCGTGCAGCGGTGTGCGCTTGGTGATGCCGGCGTTGTTGACCCAGCCCGCGAGTGGCGCCCTGGCGCGGGCGGCAGCGGCGACATGCTCGTGCGCCGTGCGGTCGGCCGCGTCGCCGAGCACGACCTCGGCCACGATCCCGGCTTCGACCGTGCCGGACCCTGGCGAACGCTCGAGCCCGACCACGATCCACCCGTCGGCGGTGAGGCGTTCGGCGATGGCGCGGCCGATGCCCTTGCCACTGCCGGTCACGACCACGCTGCGGTTCGCAGAACTGCGCGGGGAGTCTGTCATCTCAGTCCCTCTCGAATCGGAAGACGGCGGGGTCGAGCCCGAAACCGAGGCCCGCAGCATCCGTCGGCCGCACCCGGCCCTCGAACGACGGACCGCCCAGGATGAACGACGGAGCCGGGTCGTAGGGGTTGATGCCGCGTGCGAAAGTCTCGACACCGATGCCCAGGTGCGCGGTGACCTCAGGATAGACGTGCCCCGAGACGGGGACACCGCGCTCGGCCGCCCACGCGATCAGCTCGCGCGCAGGTGTGACTCCGCCGATCGCGACGACATCGAGCCGCAGCGCCTCGACGCCGCCCACCTCGACCAGCGCCTTCAGCACAGCCGGATCCGTCACCTCGTCGCCGACCGCGACAGGAAGCCCCGCCTCCCGGCGAATGCGGGCGACACCCTCGGCGTCTTCGGGGAGCAGCGGGTCTTCGAGCCACGCGAGCTGAGGGTCGCCCCACAGCTTGATCTCGGCCAACGCGGTCTCGGCATCGGGCCAGCCGAAGCCCACATCGACCACGAGTCCGGTCGCCGAGGGAAGCTCGGCGTTCAGGGTCGTGAGAAGCTCGCGCATGTATGCCGTATCCGGAATGCGGGAGATCTTCACGTTCGTCCAGCCCGCCGCCTGCGCGAGAACCTCATCGGCCACCTCGCGCGGAGCCCGCTCCGCAGACGGGTACGCGGCGACGAGCATCGACTCCCGCGGGGC
>JBOGEI010000047.1:0-22090 GCA_050701935.1 Microbacterium sp. | reverse complement strand
TCCGCGACCCGCACCCGACGCGCGTCTCGACACTGCTCCTCGCCGAGATCGACAGCGCTCCGGTGGGCGCGGCCGAAGGGCACGTGCACCCCGGTGAGCCCGCAGACGTCGAGATCGCCGTCCTCGACGCCTTCCGGCGCCGCGGGGTCGGTCGGATGCTGCTGAAAGCCCTGCGGGAACGACTGCGGGACGTCGCCACCGTGGTGCGGGCCGAAACTTACTCCGATACCGGTGTCTCGTTCGCGCGCTCGGAAGGACTGACCGTGGGGATCCGCGAGCGGCGGCAGGTAGTGAGCCTTCCGTTGCCGGCGGAGAAGCTCGTGCCCCCGCCCTCGGATGTCGATGTGGTCTCCTGGGTCGGGCGTTGTCCCGAGGAACTCGTGGAAGGGTGGGCGCGGCTCCGATCACGGATGGCCGACGAGGTGCCGATGGGAGATCTGACCCGGAAGCCCGTGCGGGCGGAGCTCGAAGCCGTGCGTCGGAACGAGCAGCGCATGTCCGACCAGGGCTACACGCTGGTGCGCAGTCTTGCGCGGGTGAACGCCGACGCCGTCGGCTACACCGAGATCCTGCTCTCGCGGGCCGATCCCGAGATCGCATTCCAGGACGACACCTTCGTCGAGCAGCACGTTCGCGGCCGCGGCGTCGGGCGCGCCCTGAAGGTCGCCAACCTCCGACAGCTCCAGCGCCTGCCCGAGAGCTCCGGCTGTCGGTTTGTGCAGACCTCCACGTCGCTCACGAACGAGCCGATGCTCGCGCTCAACCGTTCCTTCGGCTTCGAGGACGTCGACGTGCTGACCATCCTCGAGGGACCGTGGGAGGCAGGCGCGTGACGCTCTCATCCGGCCTTCACGACACCGGGATGGCCCCTGAGAGCTGAAGGATCGGGAGGACGATCGCGGGCGACGACATCGTGACGTTCACGATCCAGTGGGCGACGACGACGGGAAAGAGTCGTCCTTGTCTGCGCACGATGAGGGCCGCGCACAGTCCCCACACGGTGAAGGCGATGAAGTAGACGAGCATTCCGGGCACCGTGGCTGCGAACAGGATGTGCTGAGCGCCGAACAGGAGTGACGTCGCGAAGATCGCCGCGAGCGCGCTCCCGCGAGATGCGATCCCGTCCAAGCCGTATCCGCGGAAGACGAGTTCCTCCGTCGGCGCATTGATCAGCATGAACGGCACCACCGCGACGAGCGAGATCACGAGCAGCGCGACCGGGTCCATGCTGACCGCTGACGCGGGGTCGAAGAAGATCGTCGCGAATGCGGCCGGAGCCTCGCTGCCGTAGAGGATGAACACCGTTCCGGCCACCACCGCCATGAACGGGACGTTCAGCACGACGAGCCAGAGCAGCCCCCAGAGCACATCTCGCCCGAGCCGCCCATTCTGAATTCCGAGCGCAGTGCGGAGAGTCATTCCCCGGTCCCGATAGAACTTGCGTACCAGCACGAGGCAGAGCACGTTCACGGGGAGGAGACCCAGCGTGGCCCACATCGTGTTCGGCGGGAAGGCCTCGACCCCGGTCGCTGCGCGGACCACGACCCACATCGCGAGGGTCACGACGAGGACGGATCCCAGCCGCACCACCAGCAGTGCCCAGGCGCGGCCGAAGAAGGTCTTCTCCGGCATCGACATGGTCAAGTCTCCCGAGGAGGTCAGGCGCCCTGCGCCCTCGGCAGGGTGCGCAGCGCGACGGCTTGACTCACCGCGAAGATCGCCACGTCGACGGCGACGGCGAGGACGGCGACCACGGCCAACAGCGTTCCGGCAGCCACCGCGCAGACCGCGACCAGGAGAGCGGCCAGGATGTTGACACCCATCACCGCACGAAGCGCCGTGCGGATACGCAACCGCATCAGCATCCAGAGCACGACGGCCGCCCAGAACACCACGACGATGCCGGCAGCGGCGATCAGTGGCTGCGGAAGCGCGACGACCGCGGCGATGGGTGCCGCACTGATCGCGACCGCCGCACCCAGAATCGTGCAGTAGATCGCGTCGAGGCGGAGGCTCCACACACCGAACCCGCGTCCGTCGATCCGTTTCACGCCGCCAGTATGCCACGCGGCGGGGCGCCCGCTCCCGATGGGGGGCGTCACACGGAGCCGGGCTGCGGACGAAAAAGACCCGGCTTCCTCAAGGGAACCGGGCCACTTTCACTCACATCGGATGAACTCCGCTACGCACATACTGTGCGCGAGGGGGGACTTGAACCCCCACGTCCTTACGGACACTGGCACCTGAAGCCAGCGCGTCTACCATTCCGCCACTCGCGCGAGTGTCTCGTTCCGAAGAACTCAACTTCCCAAAGATATCATGCGTTTTCGGCCTCGTTGCACGCGCCTGGAGGACGATCGGCGGCGTTCCCCCAGGACACCTGGCTACGATGTGTCTACCAGTCGGCATGCCAGAGGAGCCCAGTGGGACTACTTGACAGCTTTGAGAAAGGTCTCGAACGCGCAGTTAACAGCGCGTTCGCCAAGACCTTCCGTAGCGGCATCCAGCCTGTGGAGATCGCTTCGGCGCTTCGGCGCGAGGCCGACACCAAGGCTGCGGTCGTAAGTCGCGACCGCATCATCGCGCCCAACAGCTTCGTCGTGCGCCTCAGTGCCGATGACGCGGAGCGGATGCAGGGTCTGGGTGGCGCCCTCACGGACGAGCTGCACGCACTTCTCACCAAGCACGCCACGTCTCAGGGCTACAGCTTCGCCGGCCCGCTCTCGATCGGTCTCGAAGCCGATGAGAAGGTGGCGACCGGCACGGTGCGTGTGAGCTCCGGCACGGTCGAAGGTCGAGTCAACTGGCAAGCCGTCGTCGACGTCGACGGCCGTCGTCACTCGATCTCCCGCGCCCGTACGGTCATCGGCCGCGGGTCGGATGCCGACATCACGATCGCCGACGCCGGTTCGAGCCGCAAGCACGTAGAGATCCTCTGGGACGGCGAGCGCGCCATGATGCGCGACCTCGGTTCCACCAACGGCACGAAGGTCAACGGCCAGAAGCTGCGCGAAGCGGCTCTCCCCACCGACACCACGATCACGATCGGACGCACCGACCTGGTGTTCCGCATCGTCCCCGTGGCAGCCCCCTCGCGTCCTGCGTCCAGGGGCGACGACGCCACCCGAGCGTTCGGAGCCCTCGGTTGAGTGAACTGATCCTGCTCCTGCTCCGCATCGGGTTCCTCCTCCTGATGTGGTTCTTCGTCTTCGGTGTCGTGTACTCGCTCCGCGCCGACCTGTTCGGGGTACGGGTGCGCAAACTCCCCGTCGAGGCGACCGCCGGCGCTCCGGTGCCTGCTCCGGCTGCTGCTCCCGCCGCGAAACCGTCGTCCTCCCGTCCCGCGTCGACCGGCCCGGCGACGGTCGCGACGGCCAAGCGCCTCGTGATCACCTCGGGACCGAAGGCGGGCCTCGAACTTCCTCTCAGCGCCGATTCGCTCACGATCGGGCGCTCCAGTGAATCCGCCCTCGTGATCCGCGACGACTACACCTCCAGTCATCACGCCCGCCTGATGCTGCGCGGCGACAGCTGGGCCATCCAGGACCTCGACTCCACCAACGGCACCTTCGTCGCGGGCCAGCGCGTCTCCGGCTCGCCCGTCGCCCTCTCGCTCGGCACCCCGATCAAGGTGGGCGCCACGACCTTCGAGCTGCGAGCCTGACGCCGGCATGGTCTTCGAAGGCTCGAGCGTCGCGATCTCCCACACCGGGAAGGTCCGCTCCAACAACCAGGATTCCGGCTACTCCGGGGCGAACCTCTTCGTCGTCGCCGACGGCATGGGTGGCCACGCCGGTGGCGACGTCGCTTCGAGCCTCGCGATCCACCGCCTCGAGCCTCTCGACCAGGCGTACACGTCGACCGAAGACGCGCAGGCCTCGCTGCAGGCCGCGGCGACCACGGCAGCGGGCGACCTCATCCGCGCCGCCAAAGACCGCCCGGAGCTCGCCGGCCTCGGCACCACGGTCAGCGCGATCATCATGGTCGACGAATATGCGGTCATCGGCCATATCGGCGACTCGCGCATCTACCTCTACCGCGATGACGCCCTGACGCAGATCACCGCCGACCACACCTTCGTGCAGCGTCTGGTCGACTCCGGCCGCATCACCCCGGAAGAAGCGCGCTACCACCCCCGTCGTTCCGTTCTCATGCGCGTGCTCAGCGACATGGATTCCGACCCCGAGCTCGATATGTTCGTGATGCACACGCAGCCGGGCGACCGGTGGCTGCTTTGCTCGGACGGACTCTCCGGCGTGGTCGACGAACCCCACATCCTCAAGGCGATGCAGCTCGGCCTCGCCCCGGGTCGCACAGCCGACATCCTGCTCAAGCAGGCTCTCGACGGCGGCGCGCCCGACAACGTCACGATGGTCCTCGTCGACGTCGGCGGACAGCATCCGATCCATTCGGGCACGCCCACCATCGTCGGCTCGGCCTCGAACCCCGATGGCGTGTACGTGCCGCCCGTGCGGGCTCCGCGCGGCAACTGGCTGCACCCGGTGCGTCAGGCCGCGAACGAGCCGAGCCACTTCGAGCCGGCCCCCGAGTATCTCGAGGAGCTCATCGAAGAAGATCGCCGTCGCGCCAAACGTCGGCGTCTGGGCTGGATCGCCGGCGCGCTCGTGGTCGTCGTGATGCTCGGCGTCGCCGCCTTCGCGGCCTACAGCTGGACCCAGACGCGGTACTTCATCGGCGCCGACGAGGACAGCGTCGTGATCTTCCAGGGCGTGCAGCAGAACATCGGTCCGATCACGCTGTCGACTCCGATCCAGGACACCGACATCCTCCTCGCCAACCTGCCGCCGTACCAGCGGGCATCGGTCGAGCGCACGATCACCGCCCGCTCGCTTTCCGACGCGATGGCGATCGTCGACCGGCTGAAGGCCGGGGCCGACGCGAACACGATCGAGACCCCGCTGCCCACGCCCATGCCCACCCCCGTCGACACCCCTGCCGGGGGTGAGGGATGAGCACCGACGTCGCCGCCGACACCAGCGTCATCAAGGCCCTCAAGCGCATCCGGATGCCGCAGAACCAGCGCAACCGCGAGTTCTGGCTGCTGCTGTTCGCCTGCGCGATCAGCGGCGCAGCGCTCACGCTCGTGCAGCTGGGCGCACTCGGTGTGATCGACCCGATGATCCTCGCGATCGGCGGTGGCCTCGCAGCCCTCGCCTTCGCCCTGCACATCGTGCTCCGCTTCGTCGCGTCAGACGCCGATCCGTTCGTCGTACCCATCGCGACCCTGCTCACAGGTCTCGGCATCGCGATGATCTACCGGATCGACATCGCGTTCAAGAACACCGGCTGGAACGCGTATTCCACCAAGCAGCTCGCGTGGACGGCGATCTCGCTCGCCGGTGCGATCGCCGTGGTCATCCTGCTGCGCAACTACCGCATCCTGTTCCGGTACACCTACATCTTCGGCCTCGCCGGAATCCTGCTGCTGCTACTGCCTTTCGTCCCCGGACTGCGCATTCCCGACGCGAACGCGGCGGTCTGGGTATCACTCGGCGGCGCGTTCGCCTTCCAGCCGGGCGAGCTCGCCAAGATCTGCCTGGCCATCTTCTTCGCCGGATACCTCGTCCGTACCCGCGAGAGCCTGACCTCTGTGGGCAAGCGGGTGCTGGGCATCACCTGGCCCCGCATGCGCGAACTCGGCCCGGTGCTCGTCGTCTGGCTCATCTCACTGGGGATCATCGTCTTCCAGCGTGATCTCGGCACCGGAACCCTGATCTTCGGGATGTTCGTCGCGATGCTCTATGTGGCCACCGGAAAGACGAGCTGGGTGCTCATCGGCCTCGCCCTCGTGGTCGCCGGCGTCGCGCTCGCGACGCAGATCCTCAGCTACGTACAGGGTCGCTTCATCAACTGGCTCTTCCTCTTCGACGCGAACCAGGTCGACCCCGACGGTGCCGGATACCAGCCCATGCAGGGTCTGTTCGGCCTCGCGCGCGGCGGTCTCATGGGCACGGGCTGGGGCCAGGGCCGCCCGGAGGTCACCCCGCTCGCCCACAGCGACTACATCATCACCAGCCTCGGCGAAGAACTCGGCCTGATCGGCCTGTTCGCGATCCTCTGCCTCTACATGGTGTTCGTCAGCCGCGGCATGCGCATCGGCCTCGCGGGCCAGGACGACTTCGGCAAGCTGCTCGCCACCGGGCTCTCGTTCACGATCGCGCTGCAGGTGTTCATCATGGTCGGCGGCGTCACCCGCCTCATCCCGCTGACCGGCCTCACCACGCCGTTCCTCGCGGCGGGTGGCTCGTCGCTCGTCGCCAACTGGCTCATCGTGGCGCTGCTGCTGCGCATCTCCGACGGCGTTCGTCGTCAGCCCCGGGTGGTGATCGGCTGACATGACCAAGGAACTCCGTCGCCTCAGCATCATCATGCTGTTCATGTTCATCGCGCTGTTCGCCGCGACCAGCTGGATTCAGGTCGTCGAAGCAGATGCGCTGGCCCAGAACAGCAACAACAAGCGCACCCGGCTCGACAGCTACGAGATCCAACGCGGATCGATCATCGTCGACGGGGTCGCGATCGCCAGTTCGGTGCCGAGCGACGACCGGTACCAGTTCCAACGCACGTACGCCGACGCCCCCATCTGGGAACCCGTGACGGGGTACTTCAACCCCGCCCTGGGCTCGAGCACCGGCATCGAGAAGGCCATGAACGCCGAACTCTCCGGCACAGGGTCGAACGCATTCCTCGGCGAAGTCGAACGCATCCTGTCCGGCCAGCCGCAGCGCGGTTACAGCGTCGAGCTCTCCCTGAACACCGCGGCCCAGCGGGCCGCCTACGAAGCCCTCGGCGACCTCAAGGGCGCGGTGGTGGCGATGGACCCGAAGACGGGACGCATCCTCGCGATGGTCTCGACGCCCGGCTTCGACACCAACCTGATGGCGACGCACGACGCGAATGCCGCGAATGCGACGTATGACGCCCTGGTCGCCGACTCGGGCAAGCCGCTGTCCAACCGCGCGATCGCGGGCGATCTCAATCCCCCCGGCTCGACCTTCAAGGTCGTCGTCGCGGCCGCCGCGTACGCCAGCGGCAACTGGACCCCCGACTCGACACTGCCAAACCCCGTCGCCTACACGCTCCCCGGTTCATCCAACCGGGTCTCCAACGCCTGGGGCGGCACCTGCGGCCCCGGCGAGACGGTCACGATCGCGGAGGCGATCCGCCTCAGCTGCAACATTCCGATGGCCGAGCTCGCGGTCGAGCTCGGCGACGACACCATCCGCGAGATGGCGGACAAGCTCGGGTTCAATCAATCCTTCGAGACACCGCTGAAGTCGACGCCTTCGAGCTACCCCCGCGCCCTCGACGACGCGCAGACTGCGCTGACCGGATTCGGCCAGGGACAGGTCACCGCGACTCCGCTGCAGATGGCCATGGTCTCTGCCGGACTCGCCAACGACGGCGTCGTGATGAACCCCCGGATGGTCGACGCCGTGATCGGGAACGATCTTTCCGTCATCAAGGCTTTCGAGAACAGCGAGTTCGGCCGTGCGATGGATGCGGACGTCGCGAACAACGTCACCGCGGCGATGGTCGCGAGCGTCGCTACGGGAGCGGCCCAGGGTGCAAGAATAGACGGGATCGACGTGGCCGGTAAGACGGGTACCGCAGAGAACGGAAACAGGCCGCATACGTTGTGGTTCACCGGTTTCGCACCGGCGAACGACCCAGCGGTCGCAGTAGCGGTCGTCGTCGAAGACGGCGGCGGACAGGGACAATCAGGTAGCGGCGACACCATCGCCGCTCCGATTGCGAAGAAAGTCATAGAGGCGGTGCTGGGCAGATGAGGCCGACGCAGGGTGTGTCGTTCGGTGGTCGTTACGAGCTGCAGTCGCGTATCGCGATCGGTGGCATGGGCGAGGTGTGGGAAGCGACGGATCACGTCATCGGACGTACCGTCGCGATCAAGATCCTCAAAGACGAATACATGGGGGACCCCGGGTTCCTCGAGCGGTTCCGTGCCGAGGCTCGGCATGCCGCTCTCGTCAACCATGAGGGCATCGCCAGCGTGTTCGACTACGGCGAGGAGAACGGCAGCGCCTACCTCGTCATGGAGCTGGTGCCGGGTGAAGCGCTCTCGACCGTGCTCGAGCGCGAAGGCGCACTGAGCGCCGACAAGACGCTCGACATCGTCGCCCAGACCGCTTCCGCTCTGCAGGCAGCTCACGCCGCAGGTCTCGTGCACCGCGACATCAAGCCGGGCAATCTGCTGATCACGCCGGACGGTCGTGTGAAGATCACCGACTTCGGCATCGCCCGCATCGCGGATCAGGTGCCGCTCACCGCGACCGGCCAGGTCATGGGCACTGTGCAGTACCTCTCGCCCGAACAGGCATCCGGACACCCGGCATCGCCGGCGACCGACACCTACTCGCTCGGAATCGTCGCGTACGAGTGCCTGGCGGGCAAGCGCCCGTTCACCGGCGAATCGCAGGTGGCCATCGCGATGGCGCAGATCAACGAGCAGGCGCCTCCGCTGCCGCCGACCGTCCCGATTCCGGTGCAGAACCTGGTCATGGCGATGATCGCCAAGAAGCCCAGCGACCGTCCATCGTCGTCCGCGACGGTGGCACGCGCCGCCCAGGCACTCCGACGCGGAGATCTCAACTCCGCAGCGATCGCCGTACCCGCGATCGCGACCGGTGGCATCGCCGGCGGCGACGACGCTACCCGGCTCCTGAACGCTTCCGGCGACGACGGCACCACGCGCATCCTCCCCACCACCGCCCAGCTCCCCACCGAGGAAGCCGCGGAAGAGGAGAAGAAGAAGAAGCGCAGCCCCTGGACCTGGCCGCTGATCGCACTGATCGCACTGCTGGTGATCGTGCTCGGCGGCACGGTGTGGGCGATGCTCGCGAACCAGGGCGGCGAAGAGCCCAAGCCCACGCCGAGCCAGACGACGTCGCAGACCCCGACCCCGACGCCCACTCCGACACCGGAGGTGACCCGCGTCGACGTGACGGCTCTGAAGCTCGAAGGCATGAACTGCGGCGCCGCCACGTCGACGCTCACAGGTGCAGGCTTCGAGAGTGAGATCACCTGCGTCGATGGCGACCCCGCCCCCAGCGATGACGCCGTCGGCACGGTGTACCGTGTCGCGCCGACCGGCAACGTCGAGACGACCCAGCCGATCACGCTGACCGTGTACGCCGCTCGTGCCGGCCTCCCGACACCGACCGACGCACCGACGATCTCGCCCACGGGCGACCCGGTCGCCGGTTCAACGGTGACGATCTCCTGGGGCACCGGCTTCACCTGCCCCAGCGGTACCACGCTGTCGGGCTACGTCGTCTCGGTCCAGAACGGAACCTTCGTCTCGGGCGGACCGACCTTCCAGCCGACACAACGCAACACTCAGGTGAAGGTCGCGGACGCCCCGGGCCAGCAGCTCATCGTCACCTACCAGGGAATGTGCTCCGGCGGCGACCAGCGCACGTCGGCCGCGTCGCCGTCGCTCTCGGTCCCGATCGCTGCGGCCACCGCGCCGGGAGATGGTGACAGCGGCACCGACGGGTAACCTTTAGTCCAGTTCAGTCAGAGTAGTTTCCAGGGGGGTCATCCGTGTCCACAGAGCCACAAGTCATCGCGGGCCGGTACCGCGTCGACGAGCTCATCGGGCATGGCGGGATGGCGAAGGTGTACCGCGGGTACGACCTGACGCTCGGGCGCGAGGTCGCGATCAAGATCCTCGACCAGGATCTGGCGCGTGACACCGCGTTCCGCAACCGCTTCCGGCTCGAGGCACAGGCCGCCTCGCGCATGTCTCATCCGTCGATCGTGCGCGTGTACGACGCCGGCGACCCTTCGACGGGCGATGGCGGTTCGGACGAGCCGCCCTACATCGTGATGGAGCTCGTCAAGGGCACTCTCCTCAAGGACATCATCTCCGCCGGCCCCGTACCGGTAGCCGATGCGGTGCGCTACGTGGACGGCATCCTCGAGGCGCTCGACTACTCGCATCGCGCTGGCGTCGTGCACCGCGACATCAAGCCCGGAAACGTCATGGTGACCGACAAGGGCCAGGTCAAGGTGATGGACTTCGGCATCGCCCGAGCCGTCTCCGACTCATCATCGACGGTCGCTGAGACCACGCAGATCATCGGCACCGCCGCCTACTTCTCGCCGGAGCAGGCGAAGGGCGAACCCGTCGATGCTCGCGCCGACCTCTACTCCACCGGCGTGGTGCTTTATGAGCTTCTCACCGGACGCCAGCCGTTCCGTGGCGAGTCTCCCGTTGCGGTCGCCTACCAGCACGTCAGCGAGACCCCTGTTCCGCCGACCGAAGTGAACGAAGACGCCCCGAGGTCTCTCGACCCGATCGTGCTGCGCGCGCTCGCGAAAGACCCGTACCAGCGGTATCCGGATGCCGCGCACTTCCGCGCCGCCCTCGATGCCGCCGTGACCGGCAGCGCTCCGACCCGCAAAGAACTCGGAGCGCTGACCAGCGAGCTGTACGGTCCGAGCCCGCGGCAGGCGCAGGAGACCGCGCGATCGCTGCGTCAGCTCAGCACCGACACGACCATGACCAGAACCCAGTCCGGCCCGCCGGTCGCGTGGATCTGGGCGGGGGTCGCCCTGCTCGCCGTTCTGCTGGCCTCCGTGCTGTTCTGGGTGGTCACGATCAGCATGCGCCCGACAGATGTATCGAGCACGTCGCGGATCATTCCCGACCTTGTCAACGTCTCATCGGAGCGTGCGCAGGACGACCTCGCCAAGCTCGACCTGACCTCGAAGATCGTGATCGAGACGAGTTCGGAAGTCGCGGAAGGCAACGTCATCCGTACCGATCCTGAAGCCGGTGTCTCGGTGGAAGAGGGATCGACGGTCACCCTGCACGTCTCCTCCGGTGAAGAGACGGTGGTCATGCCGAAGATCGAGGGCATGGCTCTCGACGACGCCACGAACGCGCTGAAGGCGGCTGGCCTCGAACTCGGGACAGTCATCCAACGCAACGACAAAGCTCTGGCGGCGAACACGGTCATATCCGCAAGCGAGAAGGCAGACAGCGAGCTGGATCCCGGCACCGTCATCAACCTCGTCGTGGCCAGCGGCAAGGTCACTCTCACCGACCTTGTCGGTTGGACGGTCGATGCCGCCACCACCAACCTGACAGACCTCGGTCTGGTGGCCGCACCCTCGCCGACGGCGGATTGCCCGGCGACGCAACCGCCGACTGTGCACTCCATGTCGGTGGCGCCAGGCGATGTCCCGATCGGTTCGTCGGTCCAGCTGTTCTTCTGCACCGGCTAGCGCACGCGAAGTTCACGCATCCCCTGGCGCGGTTCACCTCGACTGGGGGTGCAACCTCTCGGAGCGCGCCACCGCATCATCGTCACCGCACAGCTCCAGCCAGTTCGCCAGAAGACGGTAGCCACCCTCGGTGAGCACGCTCTCCGGGTGGAACTGCACACCGAGCAGAGGCAGTTCGCGATGCGCCAGCGCCATCACCGTTCCGTTCTCGGCCCAGGCGGTCGCGATGACCTCGGGGGGCAGATCGGCTGCCGCGAGCGCGAGGGAGTGGTACCGCCCCGCCTCGAACGGCGAGGGGATGCCTGCGAACAGGGCCGATCCGTCGTGCCTGACCTCGGAGACCATGCCGTGCATGAGCTCGGGTGCGGCGGAGACCGGAGCGCCCAACGCCTCGCCGATCGTCTGATGCCCGAGGCACACGCCGAGTGTCGGCGTCTGCAGTCGCGCGGCGATCCGCACCGCGTCGAGCGAGGCACCCGCGTCGGCGGGGGCACCGGGTCCGGGCGAGAGCATCAGTGCGTCGTACTCGGGCAGCATCCGCTCGATCTGCTCCGCGTCCGTGGCATCGGACTCGATCATCACCGTGTCGGCACCGAGCTCGCGCAGGTAGCCGACCAGGGTGTGCACGAAGCTGTCGTGGTTGTCCACCACGAGAACTCGCGTCATTCGACGTCGACCTCGCCAGGGGCGATGATCGGGCTCACCCAGGGGAACACGTACCAGAACAGCCCGTAGAGGATCGCTGCGATCACGACGACGAGGATGAGTAGGCGCAGCCACCAGGGTCCGGGCAGCAGGCGCCAGATTGCGGCGTACATCAGTCTTCTCCCTTGTGAACGTCCACGATCACACTGATGGCGCTGCCGGCGGCGGCGGCGGATCGGTCAGAGCGGATGGGGGCCCTTCGGCACGGGGCTGGAAGCTCTCGAACACCCCGTAGGCGACGATGCGCTCGGCCAGTGAGTAGAGCGGGGAACAGGCGGTGAGGGTGATGTACTGCTCTCCGGTCTGCTGATCGGGCATCTGGGGCACGTCGGCGAGCACATCGGTCTGGGTCGGCTTGACGTACTCGAGCGTTCGGAATCGGTAGGTGTACCACCCGTCCGGCGTCTCGACGACGATCGCATCGTTCAGTTGCAGCTTGTCGAGCTGGTTGAACGGCTTGCCCCAGGTGGTGCGGTGTCCCGCCAGCGAGAAGTTGCCGACCTCGCCGGGCATCTTCGAATTCGTGTAGACGCCGATCCCCTTCTGATCCAGGGTGCGAGCGCGGCTCGTTCCGCCGTAGATCCCGAAGTTGTAGTCGGCGCCGAAGCGCGGGATCTGCATCTGTCCGAAAAGCTCACCGTCAGCCGGGGCGACAGGCACCGGCGGCACATAGGCAACGGCGCCGTCTCCGCCCTCGGTCGTCGGCGGAAGCGCGGGTGCCTCGGCCTGCGCCCATGCCTGGGAAACCGCAGCGCCCTCGTCGTTCTTCTGGGCGCTGATGATGATGTCGCCGATCCACATCTGCCAGGCGACGAAGAGGAGCACGATCACTCCTGCGGTGAGGAGCAGTTCGCCGAGAACGCTCGCGAACGTCGCGCGAGAGCGTGGTCGCTGTCTCCGCGGACGTCGCCCCCCAGGCACGACGGATGCAGTCATGTCGTGATCATATCCGGCAACGCTGAACGGATGCCGTAGCGTCCGGGCTGGGACTGGTATCGCCGCCTCGTCGGAAGACAGGTGAGATGGGTACAATGACGGCATGGCACGTGACCGTAAGAATGAAGAACCCGCAGTCGAGCGCGCCGAAGGCGACGCCGCTCCTAACGCCGTGTGGTTCAAGCCGGTGATGATCGGCTTCATGCTCCTCGGACTCGCCTGGATCCTGGTCTTCTACATCTCCGGCATGCAGTTCCCCATCCCGGGGCTCGACAACTGGAACCTCGCCATCGGTCTCGGCATCGCCCTGATCGGCTTCCTGATGACCACCCGCTGGCGCTGACGCCTCCTCTAACGCCGAAAGGCCCTCTCGCATCGCGAGGGGGCCTTTCTCGTAACTTCCGCCTGGGCTTCGCCTCAGGCCGCTGTCCCCAACTCACCCACAGAGTTATCCACAGATCTGTCCACAACCTGGGGAGAATTACACCGGTGTTATTCACAGGGGTTGATAACCCTGTTAACAAGTCGGGATCAGGACAAAATAACCAGCGGCGGAACGAAGGCCACCACAACGATCAACAGGACGACGAGCGCGGCCAGCAGAATGATCTGCATGGTGCGCTGCTCCCGGCGCTTCGTGCGCGTATAGATCAGGGCGACCAGGGCACCGACGATGGCGCCGCCGAGGTGCGCCTGCCAGGCGATGCCGCCTACGAAGAAGCCGAAGGCGAAGTTGATACCGAGGATCACGAGAAGTCCCGTGACGTTGGCGCCGATGTGTCGTCCGATGATCAGCAACGCCGCCATCAGGCCGAAGATCGCACCGGACGCACCCACGGTGGAGGTTCCGGGTGCGAGGCAGGCGACCATCACAGATCCGCCCAGACCGCTAATCAGGTAGATCGCCAGGAAGCGGGCACGACCGAGCATCGGTTCCAGACTCTGTCCGAGCATCCACAGCGCGAGCATGTTCAACGCCAGATGGACGAACCCGCCGTGCACGAACATGGCGGTCAGTAGGCGCCAGGGTTCGAACGGGAAGGGGAACAGGTTCGGGTAGAGATACGGTGCGGCGAACAGCAGCTGGCTGGTGATCGCGGGACCGACTCCCGGAATCAACTGCACCAGGCCGATGAAGGAGGTGATGGCGAGCAGCACGTACGTGACGATCGGCTTGCCGCTGCGGGTCATCGCCATCGTCGAACCGGCGTTCGCGCCCCAGCGACGTGCCGCCTTCTTCTGCGCGGGCGTGCGGTTCTTGCGGTCGGCGTTCATGCACTCCGGGCAGATGACGCCGACGGCCGCTTGGGTCTGGCACTCGGGGCAGATGGTGCGCATGCACCGCTGGCAGAGCACGAAGCTCTGCCGATCCGGATGCCGGTAGCAGAAGTTGTCGCGATTGCTCGTGAACTCAGGCGTGGTCATCCGGATCGGCCGCAGCTGTCGTCAGGCCGCGACGATGTCGATCGACTGCAGCACGACCGGCTCGACGGGACGGTCGCCCGCGCCGGTCTGCACGGCGCCGATCGCGTCGACGACAGCCCTGGAGGCGTCATCGGCGACCTCGCCGAAGATCGTGTGCTTGCCCTGCAGCCACGGCGTCGGGTCGGTGGTGATGAAGAACTGCGATCCGTTGGTGCCCTCGGGCTTGCCCGTGATGGCATTGCGACGCAGTCCCGCGTTGGCCATCGCGAGGATGTACGGCTTGTTGAAGTCGAGCTCCATGTTGATCTCGTCGTCGAAGTTGTAGCCGGGGCCGCCGACGCCCTGACCGAGCGGGTCGCCGCCCTGGATCATGAAGTTGGGGATGATGCGGTGGAACACCACGTCCTTGTAGAGGGCTCCCTCGCCGGGCTTGCCGGTGGCGGGATCGGTCCACTCCTGGGTGCCGTCGGCGAGGCCGACGAAGTTCTTGACCGTCTTCGGTGCGTGGTCCCCGAAGAGGTTGATGACGATGTCACCGTGGTTGGTGTGCAGGGTTGCGACATGAGAAGCGTGAGCCATGGCTTCATTCTCGCAGAGCTTCCGGTGAGTTGGCCGAGGCACCTACATCCGATCGGACGATGACGCAAGGGCCGGGCGATTCCCGCCCCGCTTCCAGCCTCTCGTGGCAAGATGGGGAACCCGTACTCCAATGGACAGGAGAGCATCGTGAGCCTCAGCCGCAAGCGGAAGAAGGAACTGCGTCGTCTTCAGAACGACGCGAACCAGCTCTGGGAGAACCAGCAGGTGCTCGTCGGTCACGCCGCCGATGTCGCCCGCGAGGCCGGACGTCAGCTCGGCAACATCAATCGCGAGCAGGTCGTGCCGGTAATCCAGGACACGTACAACCGCCGGGTCGCCCCGGTCGTCGACCGCGGCGTGAAGCTCGGAAAGCACGTCGTCGACGACAAGTTCGTGCCGATCGTGGGCGGGGTCGTCGGTTCGGCGCTCACCGCGTGGGACGTCGCCAACGCCAAGCGTCACGGTGTCGCTGTGCAGGTCCGCAAGGCCGCACCGCAGAAGTCGGGCCCCGGCCTTGGCTCGGTCATCGCGATCATCCTCGGTGCCGCTGCCGCTGTGGGCGTGCTCTACGCCGCATGGCAGGCCCTGCGCGCCGACGACGAGCTCTGGGTCGCGGACGACCCGCTGTCCGCACCCGACGCGTGAACCCGTCTGATCCCGCCTCCGTCGCCTCTGGTGGCGGAGGCGATCAGCATGCGCGCGTCCGCGATGCGGCCGCCGCACGGGGACTCGACATCGAGATCCGCGAGCGGCCGGCCGCCGGCAGCCTGTTCGAGGCCGCAGAGCTGCTGGGCATCGCGCCGTCCGGCATCGTCAAGACTCTCGTCGTGAAGCGGTCGGACGACACGTTCCTGTTCGCCCTCGTGCCCGGTGGTCGCTCGATCTCCTGGCCGAAGCTGCGCGCTCTGGTCGGCGTGAACAAGCTACGACTGCCCGAGCCGGAACTCGCACTCGCCGCGACCGGATACGAACGCGGCACCATCGTGCCGATCGGCAGCAGCACCGACTGGCCGATCTATGCCGACGAGTCCATCATCGGCCAGCGCATCGCCATGGGCGCGGGAGCTCATGGCTACAGCCTGTTCGTCGAGGCGGACGACCTCATCGCCGCCTACGGCGCCACCGTCGCCGACATCTCGGTTCCCGAGGATCGCTGACCGTTCCGATCAGAGGATGCCGGCCATCCTCATCGCGATGTCGACCAGCTTGACGCGCTGCAGCGCCGCGACCGACTTCAGAGGGAACCACTCGGCCATATCCGTCGAGCCCTCGGTCTCGAAGCGCAGCTTGCCGCCTGTGACCTCGGCGCGATAGACGATGCGCAGGGTGTGCAGTGGATCCGCTGCCTTCTGCACGCGACGGCCCGCGGGAATGACACGCGAGTGGATGCCGAGGAGTTCGCCGACCTTCACGGTGTAACCGGTCTCCTCACGGAGCTCACGGCGCACCGCATCCTCCGGAGATTCACCGGCCTCGAGTCCACCGCCAGGCATGGTCCACGCCACACGGCGCCCCTCGGTCCAGCGCGCCAGCAGCAGCCGTCCATCGTCATCGGTGACGACCGCATACGCCGCGACACGCAGGTCCATGGATCACACACTATCCGTCGGCGAAGACCCTCGATGACCGCGTGTCAGGCCACCCGGGCACCCCCCACGTAGGTCGCCAGCACCTGGGTCTCGGCGAGGTCTTCGGCAGAGACGGTCACGGGGTCGCGGTCGACGACGATGAAGTCGGCGAGCAGCCCTGGAGCGAGGCCACCGACCTCATGCTCGCTGAACAGCTGCCAGGCCGCGTTGGCGGTATGCGCGAGGAGCGCCTGCTCACGCGTGACCGATGTGCCGCCCGGCATCCGGTATCCGTTGCGGGTGGTCCGGTTCTCCGCCACGGCCATATTGCGGAAGGGCTCGTTCGGGGTGACCCAGCCGTCGTTGTGGAAAGTCGCCCGATGGCCCGCGGCGAATGCGGCGCCGGCATCGGCCCAGGCACCACCGTGCTCCGGTCCGAAGAGGTCGTCGACGAGGACCTCGCCCCAGTACGTGATGTGGTCGACGAACAGGCTCACGGTGACGCCGAGAGACGCCGCGCGCTCGAACTGGGCCAAGGTCATCGCGCCGCAGTGCTCCAGGCGGTACCGGTGGTCGGTGAGGCCGTGCTCCGCGATGATCTGCGCGTAGACGTCGAGGGTGTCATCGATCGCGCGGTCGCCGTGCACATGGCAGGCGAGCTGCCAGCCTGCCGCCGCGTAGGGCTCGGCAATGGCCCGCAGTTCGTCCGGCGTGTAATTCGCCTGCCCGATGTGATGCGGTTCGAGCCCGAGTGCACGGGTCGCCGGGGTGTCGAGATAGGGGAAGGAGGTGGCGATGTTGCCGACCCACGGTGAACCGTCGGACCAGGTCTTCACCCCCGTCTGCCGGAAGACCGGATCGTCGCCCGCTCGCACGGACGGTGCCCCGCCCGGACGGGACATCTCGTACCACCGCAGCCGCACCGGCATCCTGCCCTGCGCCCGGAGCGCATCGATGATCGGATTGAGCCCGGGATTCCACGACAGGTCGGACACGGTGGTGATGCCGCGGGAAGCCAGGTCACGCAGATGCGCGGGAAGGATGCGAGGAAGATGTTCCTGCACCTTCGCGAGCATCGGGGCGACGATCATCTCCACAGCGGCCGCCTCGAGTGCGACACCGGTCAGCTCTCCCTCTGCATCCCGGCCGAACGAGGCCCCGACCGGATCAGGTGTGCTGCGGTCGATGCCGGCGGCGAGCGCGGCCGCGGTGTTGAAGTAGACCGAGTGTCCGGAGTTGTGGATCACGACGAGGGGCACGCCGCCGGCGAGCTCGTCGAGGAAGCGGATGTCGGGTTCGGGGAGCCCACGCTGCAGCAGCGCATCCCATCCGTTCGCGAAGACCGATTCTCCGTCGGCTTCTGCCACCGCCGCGCGGAGGGCCGCGAGCACACCATCCGCCTCGGGGATGACCACGGGGCGAAGGTCGACCACGAGATCGGACAGCAGGATCGCGGCGAAGCCGGGGTGCCCGTGCGGCTCGATCAGACCGGGCATGACCCAGCCGTCGAGGGCGACGGTACCGGCATCCGGGAACCGTCGGCTGATCTCCTCAGTGGAACCGACACCGACGATAGTTCCCTCTTCGACGGCCATCGCCTCGGCTTCGGCGTCGGACGTCGGGGAGAGCGGACGGATACGGCCGGTGAAGACTGTCGTCATGGCGTCAGTCTGGCAGGGGGAGAGGCACCGGACGAGATCGATCACGAATCGAGAAGCACATCGATGCTCGGCGTCCGTAGTGTGATCTTCACACCGGAAGTACGTCGAGAGGACAGATCGTGGCCGAGAAAGAGAAGAACTTCAGCGCCGAAGAACGCGACGCCATGCAGGCGGCAGCGAAGGAGGCTCGCACACGGCGCTCGCGCGCGAAGAAGTCTCCCGAAGAGCTGCGGGCGGCAGGGGAGGCCGACATCAAGGAGGCGATCGAGAAGCTGACCCCGGAAGACCAAGCGCTCTCCGAGAAGCTGCATGCGCTCGTCTCCGATGTGGCGCCGGAGCTCGTGCCGCGCACGTACTACGGGATGCCCGCGTGGGGTCGCGATGGGAAGGTGCTCTGCTTCTTCCAGCCGGCGAGCAAGTTCAAGGTGCGCTACGGCACGTTCGGCTTCGAACCCATCTCTAACCTCGACGACGGCACCGTCTGGCCGACCGCATACGCCGTGACCGACCTCACCAAGGCCGACCTGGAGTTCCTCGCGGAGCGCATCCGCGTCGCGATCAGCTGACCCGCAGCGTCAAGGGTGCGCGGCCGCGAGGACCGTGCACCCTTCGCTCAGCCGTTGATGATCTGCGGCACCGCCACAAGGCCGCCGCGCACGAGATCGCGGTGCGGCATCCGCAGAACCCTGATGCCCTGCAGACGCCTGCGCAGTAGCGTTGAGCCCGTGAGCACACTGCCCTTCCCCGCCTCCGTGTACGCCGCCCGCCTCGACCGCGCCGCATCCCTCGCAGCCGAAGCCGAACTCGACGCCATCATCGTGGGGCCGGGACCCGACTTGCAGTACCTGGTTGGCGTCGAGGGCGACACCATCGAGCGACTCACCGCCCTGGTGATCGGCACCGACGGCACCGTCACCGTCGTCGTGCCACGGATGGAGCTTGCGAAGGTGCGCACCACAGCGGTCGGCGAACTCGGACTCGCTCTCGCCGACTGGGTCGATGGCGAAGACGCGTACGCACTGGTCGCCGCGGCGGTCGGCACCGCGTCACGAGTCGGCGTCTCCGATGCCCTTCCCGCTCTGCACGTCATTCCGATCGGCGAGCGACTGGGCCTGCGCCTCGAGCTCGCGACCCCCGTGCTGCGGGAAGGGCGGATGATCAAGGATGCCGAGGAGATCACCGAGCTGCGCCGGGCAGGTGATGCCATCGACGCGGTGCACCGCAACGTGCACGAGTGGCTTCGGGCAGGACGCACCGAGCGCGAGGTCGCGGCCGACATCGCCGAGGCCATCGTCACCGAAGGCCACCGTACGGTCGAGTTCGTGATCGTCGGGTCCGGCCCGAACGGCGCCGACCCGCACCACGAGGTGTCGGACCGGGTGATCGAAGAGGGCGATGTCGTCGTCGTCGACATCGGCGGAGCGGTGCCGAGCGGGTACAACTCCGACAGCACCAGGACCTATGTGGTCGGCACCCCCGACCCCGCAACGGCCGAACAGATCGCGGTGCTCGTGCAAGCGCAGCAGGCGGCGGTCGATGCCGTGCGTCCGGGTGTCACCGCTGCAGAGGTGGATGCCGCGGCTCGAACCGTTCTCACCGACGCCGGCTTGGGTGAGGCGTTTCTGCACCGCACGGGTCACGGCATCGGCGTCTCGGTGCACGAGGAGCCCTACATCGCGCCGGGCAACGACCTGGTGCTGCGCGAGGGCATGGCCTTCAGCATCGAACCAGGCATCTACTTCGCAGGCTCATGGGGTGCCCGCATCGAAGACATCGTGATCGTCACGGCCGACGGTGGCGAGCGCCTGAACGTGGCGCCACACGCGCTGACCTCGGTCGGCATCCGCTGACCGAGGATCACCCACCCACGCGATAGCATCGGCCCATGCGCCGCCCCCGCAAGGTCTCCTCAGCCAATGCGTCGCCGGCGACCCGTGCCAGATACGCCAAGAGGCGGCAGAATCGGCTCGCGCGCGTCGACAACAACCTCACCGACGAGCAGTGGCACGTGCTCATGGACGCCTGGGGTGGGTGCGCCTACTGCGGCGGAGACGGCGCCGCTCTACAGCGCGACTGCATCCAGCCCATCTCGCGCGGCGGCCGATACACGCTCGAGAACGTGGTTCCGGCGTGCGCCTCCTGCAACGCGAGCAAGCACAACGACGAGGTGACCGGCTGGCTGCGCCGCAAGAAGCTCGACGAGCGCACATTCCTCGTCAGGCACGCGACGATCCTGCGCGACCTGCGTCCGGCTGAGTGATCCTCGACACCCGTCTCGTCGCTGTCGCTACTCTCGACTCATGACGACCATCGCACCGATCACAGCCGAGGACCGCGCCGATTGGGACACGCTGTGGAGTGGATACCTGTCCTTCTACGAGGAGGATCTCGATGAGAAGACCACGACAGCGACCTTCGAACGCCTCATCGATGCGCACTCAAACATTCATGGAGCGATCGCTCGTGATGAGAGCGGCACTGCAGTGGGCATCGTCCACTGGTTGACGCACCCCTCGACGTGGGCGAGGTCCGACTACTGCTACCTCGAAGACCTCTTCGTCGCGTCCGGCGTTCGTGGCGGAGGCGTCGGCAGAGCATTGATCGCGCACGTCCGCGCCTGGGCGCAGCAGCACGGCTCTGCCAAGCTCTACTGGCTCACCGCAGAGTCGAACTCCACCGCACGCATCCTCTACGACCGCGTCGCCTCGCGCTCGGGAATGATCCACTACGAGATCGATCTCGATTGAGCCTGCATCCGCCAGGATTGGGATGGCCAAGACAAGAAGAAGCCCCCGGCAACGTGCCGGGGGCTTCTCGATCCTGTGGAGCCTAGGAGATTCGAACTCCTGACATCCTGCTTGCAAAGCAGGCGCTCTACCAACTGAGCTAAGGCCCCGTAAAGGGATTTTCTTGAGTTAAGGAGTGGGGCTACCAGGACTTGAACCTGGGACCTCTTCATTATCAGTGAAGCGCTCTAACCGCCTGAGCTATAGCCCCGTCAACCTCCAAGACTTTACCGGAGAAAGACGGAAAATCCGAATCGAGGGTGAGGACCCCGTGGAGTCCTCACCCTCGTCGGTGTTCAGCGCCCTGGTCGGATGGTCGCGGTGCCCGCCGAGAGCGACACGTCGATGCTCCTGCGCGAGCTCGAGGCCTCGTCGACGTCGGCGTTCAACGTGCCCGCGCTGATGTCCTGGGTGATGGCGTACTCGACGTCGGGAACCGTCAGATCGAGCGATCCGGCACTCACGTTGATGGTGGTGAGCGTCGGCGGCGTGCCCGTCAGCTCGATGGTCAGATCTCCGGCGGAGACGCCCAGGTCGGCCTCGGCGACGCCATCGAGAAGCACGTCGGCTCGCCCCGCGCTCATCTGCACGTCGAGCTCCCTGGCCGCACCTTCGATATCGAGGGCACCGGCGCTCACGGTGACGTCGAGCGTTCCGAAGTCTCCGACCACGTCGAGGCTGCCGGCGTCCAGCGTCAGGTCCGCGTCGAGACCTTCGCCCTTCAGCTTCTCCGGGAGCGTGAGCACCGCGATCTCCTCGTCTCCGAACCAGTTGCCGAACCACCAGCCGAACACACCCTGCGGACTGCGCACGATGAGTTCATCACCGTCGCGCTCGAACGTCCACGCGGTGCCCCGTCCGTTCGTGATGGCGAGTTCGGCCTCGTCGACGTCTCCGAACTCGACCCGCATGCTGCTGGCGTCGGCGTCGAGGTCGATTCCCTCGATCCCGTCCACGCTCACCGTCTGCACGGAATCGGGGCGGCTCGACGACATGATGTTCCCTGCAGCGACCGCGGCGGCCGTGCCACCCGTGCCGAGCAGCGCGATCCCCCCGAACACGGCGGTCACGACCAGCACGGCCGTCACCCCGGACGAGCGAGCGCCCGAGGGAGACGACGGCGGCGTCGGCGAAGAGGTCTGCGGTGCGGGGGGCG
>JBOGEI010000046.1:0-22100 GCA_050701935.1 Microbacterium sp. | reverse complement strand
TCGTCACCCTCACAGGGACGCTCGCTGATTTGCTCTCGGCCGATCTCGTCGCTGAGCACGCAGAGGACTGGGTCTGCGCGATCTACACCGACGCGGTGCCGCAGACCGAGCCGATGCGGCGCCTTCGGGAGAGCTACCCTCATTGCGCGATGGTGCAGCACCAGCCCGAGGTCGCGGCCGAAGTCGACGAGCGGTCATACGTGCAGCGTCTTCGCGCGGCAGTCACCGATGCCGACCGCGTCGAAGCCTTCCTCGAGCATGTGCGAGCGGGGCACGGGCCGACCGAGGCCGAGGCGGAGCTGATCCGCGCGGTGCTCGACGAGCGCGTGCGCGCTGAGGCGCTCGTCTAGATGCGTCTTCATCGCCTCGAGGTCGAGGGGTTCGGTCCCTTCCGGTCGCGGCAGACCGTCGATTTCGATGCGTTCGCCGACGACGGGATCTTCCTGATCGCTGGGCGCACCGGTGCGGGCAAGTCGAGCATCCTCGATGCCGTCTGCTTCGCACTCTATGGGGGAGTGCCACGCTACGACGGCGGCGAGAAGAGGCTCCGCAGCGACCACTGCGAGCCCGATGACCCGTCCGAGGTGGTGGTGGAGTTCAGCACGCCGAGCGGCCGATTCCGCGTGACCCGGTCGCCCGAGTATCTGCGTCCAGCCAAACGCGGCGGGGGGATGACGAAGCAGGCGTCGGCCGTGGCCCTCGACGAGTGGACGGAATCCGGCTGGATCGGGCGTGCAGCGCGGGCGGTCGATGTGGGCAACGAGCTCGACCAAATTCTGCAACTCAGCCGCGAGCAGTTCCTGCAGGTGATCCTGCTCGCCCAGAACCGCTTCTCGGAGTTCCTGCTCGCGGGAAGCCGTGACCGTCAGGTGCTGTTGCGACGTCTGTTCGGCACCCAGCGGTTCGAAGACGTGCAGGCGCGATTCGACGAGCATCGACGCGCGGCGGAGCAGGCGCTCGGTTCCCGACTCGCGACCGTCGAAGCGCGTGTCGACGAGGCTGAGCGACTCGTCGTCGCCGACGGGCTGTCGGGAGAAGCAGAAGGCGATAGCGCGGCACCTGAGGCGTCGCCGGCGCCGTCATCGATCAACGAGCGACTCGAAGTCCTTCGGCGGGCGAGAGCTCGTGCCGAGTATCGCGCTGAGCGCCGCGCTTCGGAGCAGGTCGATGCCCAGAAGCGATCGGCGGACGCCGATGCGCTGCTCGCCGCCACGCGCGAGGAGCAGCGCGCGCAGCGCGAACGCGACCGGGCACGAGCTGCCCTCGCGCGCCTCGATGCAGATGTGCCGCAGATCGACGAGGCTCGCGCCGAGCTCGCAGCCGCCCGCGCGGCTGAAGCGCTGCGCTCGACGATCGCTGCTGCCGCGCGTGCGCAGACGGCTCTTATCGAAGCTTCTGCAGATGAGGAGACTGCGCGCGAAGCCTGGGAGGCGTTCGAGATCTCGGTCGACGTCGATCTCGATCTCTGGGCCGCCGAGCGCACCAGGGAGAGCGGCTCCTGGGCGCGGGCGCGTGACCTCGAAGAGAACGCACCCACACTCGACGCCGAGCTCCGGTCCGCTGAAGAGGCCGTCTCCGCAGTGTCCGCACGCATCGAGGCCGGGGAAACGGAACGGGCATCCCTGCCTGCGGCGACGGCGGCACTCACGGCCGAGCGCGACGAGAGACGTCGGCTCGCAGACCGTGCAGATGACCTGAGGGCGGCGCAGGAAGCGGCCGATGCTCGACGTGCTGCGGCGCGTGAGCGTGAACGGTTGCAGGCGGCGCAGACATCGGCCGAGGTCGAGCTCACGGAAGCCACCGCGCTGCACGCCGCGGCGCAGACCACGCTTGCTCGACTGCGGCAGCGCCGAACAGACGGCATGGCCGGCGAGCTCGCTTCGAACCTGCGCGACGAGCACCCCTGCCCCGTCTGCGGATCCCTCCAGCACCCGTCGCCTGCCACGCATTCCGATCCCGTCTCGCCTGAAGACATCGACCACGCCGAAGACGCCCGTGACGGGGCGGCGCAGCGAGAGCGGGAGGTCTCTTCAACCGCTTCAGCGCTGCGCGCCGAGTTGGCCGCAGTCACCGCTCGAGCAGACGGGCGCAGCATCGAACGGGCGGAGCGCGAGTGCGCAGAAGCCACCGCGGCGTACGCGCGCAGCCTCGCGGCCGCTCAAGAGGTGAAGACCATCGATGCGCAGCTGGTCGATCACGTCGCTCGTATCGCCCGGCTCGAGGTCGAGCGCGCTGACGACGCGACGGCTTTCGCCGACGCACGGGAGAAGCACGCACTGCTGCGACAGCGGAGCGCAGAGGCACAGGCGCTGATCGCCGAAGCTCGCGGCGGGTTCGACACCGTCGCAGAACGATTCGCAGACGTGACGGAGAAGATCTCCGCAGCCGGTGCCCTCGCCGGCGCGATGGCGGAGCGCGCCCGCAGGGCCAAAGTGCTCGTCGAGGCGGAAGCCGAGCGCGATGCGGCGCTCGCCGGTTCGGCATTCGACGATGCGGCCGCTGCCGAGCACGCACTTCGATCCACGACGGCGCAGGACGCACTGGACTCGCTGATTTCACAGCACGCCGTGCAACGCGAGAAAGAACGGGCCGTCCTGTTCGACCTCGAACTTCGCACTCTTCCCGAAGACCCGATCGATCTCGCCCCCGCCGAGCAGGGATCGGCCACCGCCAGGGAGATCTGGACGGCTGCGGTCGATGAGGCGGCTCGGGCGGCCGGTGCCGCAGAACGGCTGGGAGGACTGATCGAGTCCGCCGCAGCAGAACAGGCGCGAACCGCCGACGATGCGGCCGAGTTCGAGGTGCTTCGGAATCTCGCCGACACGATCGCGGGGAGGGGAGCGAACACTCGCAAGATGACGCTGGAGACCTTCGTCCTCGCGGCCGAGCTCGAAGAGATCGTGGAGGCTGCCAACCGCCGCTTGCACGACATGTCGACGGGCCGCTATCAGCTGCAGCATTCCGACGCGCTCGCCGCCCGTGGTGCCGCGAGCGGTCTCGGCATCGTCGTCTCCGACGCCTTCACCGGGCTGACGCGGCCACCGCAGTCGCTCTCCGGAGGCGAGACGTTCCTCACCTCCCTCGCCCTCGCCCTGGGACTCGCCGAGGTCGTGACAGCGCGCGCCGGCGGCATCCGTCTCGACACCCTCTTCATCGACGAGGGGTTCGGCTCGCTCGACGGTGACACGCTCGACGTGGCCATGCGCACACTCGACGAGCTGCGGCAGGGCGGTCGTACGGTCGGCGTGATCAGCCATGTCGAAGCCATGCAGGAGCAGATCCCGGCTCAGCTCACCGTGCGAGCGCTGCCGAACGGGCCCAGCGTGATCGAGGCTCGTTGACCTGAAGCGGAGGGCGCCGGCAGCGCCGCCCGCTCAGACTCCGTACTCGCCGCGGATGAAGTCGCGCAGCTGCACGCTGCAGCGAGCGACGGCGTCGCGCCAGTCTGTCAGTGCGCCGTCTTCTGCCTGGTCGGACACCGCACGGAACACGCGAATCGGCACACCGAACTGCCCGGCCACCCAGATGAAGGCGTAGGTCTCCATGTCGACGAGTGCGGCGCCCGAGGGGCGGATCACGGCGGTGACCTCGGCATCCTCCACGAAGTGGTCGCCGGTCGCGATCAGCACGCCATCGCGCCCGGTGCTGACGCGTGCGGGCAGAGAGACGTGCTGCCCCGCGACGCCGTCGAGGTCGGAGACGTCGTGCTGGAAGGCGGTGCCGACCTCGTGCACTGTCGCCTCGAGCTCGGGGTCGATCGCTCCAGCGGTGCCGACCACCACGATCTCGTCATAGACGTTCGCGTCGAGTGCGCGGGTCAGCGCATACGTCGCCTGCAGCTTCCCCACCCCGGACACGACTTGGTCGAAGCCGTCGAGCTCCTCCGGGAAGGCGGACAGTTCGGAGGCGAGGGCGGCGATGAGAAGTTTCACAGCGCCATTCTCTCAGTACTCGAGTGGCGGGAGCGTGCGAGCGGCGCGATGTCACCCGGGCGTAACACGAAGGGGAGATACTGATTCGAAGACAAGACGGAGGATCACATGTCGTTGCAGCAGCGGATCTCGCAGGACCTCGGGGTCAGGCCAGAGATCGTTCCAGAAGCCGAGGTCGAGCGTCGGGTCGGGTTCCTCGCCGACTACCTCCGCACGACCGGCGCGAGGGGATATGTGCTGGGCATCTCGGGCGGGCAGGACTCCACGCTGGCCGGACGTCTCGCGCAGCTCGCGGTCGAACGGGTGCGTGCCGAGGGCGGCGAGGCGAGGTTCCTCGCCGTGCGGCTGCCCTACCGGGTGCAGCACGATGCCGCGGATGCCGAGGCTGCTCTCGAGTTCATCGCGGCGGATTCCTCGGTCGAGGTCAACATCCAGAACGGTGTCGACGGCGTCGAGGAAGACATCGAGTTCGCGGTCACGAGTGACATCAGCGACTTCAACCGCGGCAACATCAAGGCGCGCGTGCGCATGGTCACGCAGTACGCGCTCGCCGGGCACGACGGGATGCTGGTGATCGGCACCGATCACGCCGCGGAGGCCGTGACCGGCTTCTATACGAAGTTCGGCGACGGTGCAGCCGACATCCTTCCGCTCTCGGGGCTCAGCAAGCGGCAGGGGCGTTCGTTGCTGCAGTTCCTCGATGCCCCGGATCGGCTCGCGTTCAAGGTGCCGACCGCAGACCTTCTCGACGGCCAGCCCGGCCGTGCCGACGAGGACGAACTCGGCCTCACCTACGAGCAGATCGATGACTTCCTGGAAGGGCGCGAGGTCGATCCGGAGGTAGCGGGCCGCATCGAGGCCAGGTACCTCGCGACGCAGCACAAACGGCATCTCCCGGTCACACCCGACGACACCTGGTGGCGCTGACCGCGCCCTTCCCGAGGTGCTCCGCTTCGCCCGTTGTCGGATGCCGCGGATAGTGTCGAAGCATCCGACAGAACGGGAGCATCGTGCGGATCGACACTCAGGCGCAGCGCGTCATCTGGAGCGCGAGCGACCTCAAGGCGGCCGCCGAATGCGAGTTCGCGTGGTGTCGCGCCATCGACGCGAAGCTCGGTCGGGTCCCGGCCGTCGAAGAACCGGAAGACGCGACGCTGAAGCGGGCCGCGGAACTCGGAGACGTGCACGAGCAGAACGTGCTGGCCCGTTACATCGACGACCTCGGAGACGAGAGCGTCCATCGCGTCGAGAAGGTCTCCTCCGTCGATGCCGAGGCGCTCGCTGCCGCGATCGACGAGACGGTGACGGCGCTCCGCTCCGACGCGCAGGTGGTGTTCCAGGCCGCGTTCGCGACGGAGGAGTTCGTGGGTTTCGCCGACTTCCTGCGCAAAGACGAAGACGGGCGCTGGCGGGTGCAGGACTCGAAGCTGGCGCGCAAGGCACGTGTGACCGCGCTCATGCAGCTCGCGGCATATGTCGACCAGCTCGATCGCCTCGGCATCCCGCGTTCCGACGAAGTAGACCTCATCCTCGGCGACAGCACGCTCAGCACTCACGCTGTTGACGATCTCCTCCCGCTCTTCCAGGTGCGGCGGGCGCGGTTGCGTGCCCTCATCGCCGATCGGCGCATCGCCGACGGTGAGACGGGCGCTCCGCTCGCCTGGGGCGATGATCGCGGCGATCTGCAGGTGGTGGCCTGCGGCCGTTGCGCGACCTGCGAAGAGCAGGTTCTCGCGCACCGGGACCTGCTGATGGTCGCGCGCATGCGCCCGGTGCAGCGGGCGCGTCTTCGGGCAGCCGGAATCGAGACGATCGATGGGCTGGCCGTTGCCTCCGAGGCGCCGGAGGGCATGAACGTCGACACGTTCGAGACCCTTCGCGCGCAGGCCCGGTTGCAACTGCGCGCCGATGCAGAGGGCGTGCCGACTTACGACGTGCACTACGCGCAGGCCATCCACACGTTGCCACTGCCGAGCCACGGCGACATCTTCTTCGACTTCGAGGGCGATCCCCTTTACACCGAGCCCGCCCCCGATGGCGAGGCGCACTGGGGGATCGACTACCTCTTCGGCTGGGTCGACAACGCCGATCAGTACTCGGCGCTGTGGGCGCACACCTTCGCCGACGAGAAACGCGCTCTCGAGTCCTTCCTCGACTTCGTGAATGTGCGCAGGGCCGCGCACCCGGGTATGCACATCTACCACTACGCGCCATACGAGACCTCGCATCTGGTGGCGATGGCAGCTCGGCACGGAGTGCGCGAGGGCGAGGTGGACAGGCTGTTGAGAGAGGGCGTCTTCGTCGATCTCTACCCGCTGGTGCTGCGCACGGTGCGCGTCGGTTCGCGTTCGTATTCGATCAAGAAGCTCGAACCGCTCTACATGGGCGAAGACGTGCGTACGAGCGACGTGCAGAAGGGCGATGACTCGATCGTGCAGTACGTCGCCGCCCGTGAACTCGCTGCGGCCGGCGAGCAGATCGAGGCGGACGCGGTGCTTGCCGACCTCGCGGACTACAACCGGTACGACTGCGTCTCGACACGGCGGCTGCGCAACTGGCTCATCGACATCGCCAGAGCGAAGGGTGTCGCTCCCGCGCCGCCCGATGATGCAGACGAGGTGATCTACGAGCCCTCGCCCCGATCCGTCGCGCTGCTCGCCGATGCAGAGCGTGCTGCCGAAGACGGCGGTGACGGCCTGGTGCATCGGATCGCTGCTGCTGCGATCGACTACTTCCCGCGCGAGGCGAAGAGCTTCTGGGTGTCGCACTTCCAGCGGCTGCGCGAGCCGGTGACGATGTGGGACGGCACGCGCGATGTGGTGCGGATCGACCGCACGTCGTCGGCGGTGCGGCGGGAGTGGAGCATCGGCGAGGGGCGTCGAGTGATGTCACGCGACATCGAGATCCGCGGAGAAGTGTCGCCGGGAACCACCTTCGGCCCGGGTTCACAGCCCTTCGCCCTCTATGAGGTTCCTGCCCCTTTCGACACCGAAGTGCCCTCGCGGGCGGTCCACGTCCCGCACACGGTCACCGTGAGCGAGATGCTCGACGACGGGTATCTCGTCACCGAGTCCGCCGTGCAGGGACAGACGTGGGACGAGCTGCCGCTCGCACTCACGCCGGCTGCCCCTCCGCGTGTGGTGTCGCTGCAGGGCGCGATCGACGAATGGGCCGACAGCGTTCACGCAGCAGCTCCGGACTTCCCGGCGGATGCCGCGACCGACATCCTGCGTCGTCTGCCCCCTCGCACCGCATCGGGGAGCACGCTGCCTGATGCCGCAGGCGATACCATCGATGCCATCGTGCGCGGAGTCCTCGACCTCGACCGCAGTTATCTGGCGGTGCAAGGACCACCCGGTACGGGGAAGACCTACACGGGCTCCCGAGTGATCGCGCGCCTCGTGAACGAGCACGGTTTCAAGGTGGGTGTCGTCGCGCAGTCGCACGCCATCATCGAGACCCTCCTCGCAAGGGTCGTCGCCGACGGTGTCTCGCCCACACAGGTCGCGAAGGCACCGAAAGATCCCGAAGCCGATCCGCCGTACACGGTGATCCCGAAGAACGGCATGGCGGCGTTCCTCGCCGAGCGCGCAGGAGAGGGCGCGGTCGTCGGCGGTACCGCCTGGGACTTCAGCAACGTCCAGAGGGTGGGCCGGGCAGGGCTCGACCTCCTCGTGATCGACGAAGCAGGACAGTTCTCGCTCGCCTCGACCATCGCGGTCGCGGCCGGAGCGAAGCGGCTCCTGCTCCTCGGCGATCCGCAGCAGCTCCCGCAGGTCAGCCAGGGCGCCCATCCCGAGCCGGTCGACACGTCGGCGCTCGGATGGGTGATGGACGGCGATCCGGTCGTCCGACCCGAATACGGCTACTTCTTGGCCCGGTCGTGGCGGATGCATCCGTTCGTGGCCGCGCCGGTGTCGAAGCTCGCCTACGCCGGACAGCTCGCATCGGCCCCCGGTACCGACCTTCGATCCGTCGACGGCATCGACCCCGGATTCCACGTCGTGCCGCTCCGGCATCGCGGCAACTCCACCCAATCACCGCAAGAGGCAGCCGAGGTCGTGCGTCTCGTCAAGGATCTGGTCGGTAGAGCCTTCACCGACAACGATCCGGGTGCTGTGGAGCGACCGCTGACGCAGTCCGACATTATCGTCGTCACGCCGTACAACGCCCAGCGCCAGCTGGTGCACGATGCGCTCGCCGAGGCGGGCTTCCCCGAGGTGCCCGTGGGCACGGTCGACAACTTCCAGGGCAAGGAGGCGGTCGTCTCGATCACCTCGCTCGCTGCGTCCAGCGGACGGGACGCCCCGCGGGGCCCGGAGTTCCTGCTGCTGCAGAACCGGCTCAACGTCGCGATCTCCCGCGCGCAGGTCGTCGCCTACCTGATTCACTCCCCGGCGCTGCTAGACGATCTGCCGTACACCCCCGAGGGGGTCGCCCGGCTCAGCGCCTTCGCCCGCCTGGTCGGAGCCGCCGAGTGAGCAGGTGGTGTCAGACCGTGCCGTAGAGCCGATCGCCGGCGTCGCCGAGCCCGGGCACGATGTAGCCCTTCTCGTTGAGACGCTCGTCGAGGGCACCGAGCACGAGCGTGACGTCGCGGTCGCCGGCCATCGCCTCGATCGCCGCGACACCCTCGGGGGTGCCGAGCAGGCAGATCGCGGTGACATCCTTCGCGCCGCGATCGAACAGGAACTGGATCGCGGCGGCGAGCGAGCCACCGGTGGCGAGCATCGGGTCGATCGCGAAGCACTGGCGGTCGCTCAAGTCGTCGGGCAGACGCTCGGCGTACGTCGTCGGCTCGAACGTCGTCTCATCGCGCACCATGCCGAGGAAGCCGACCTCGGCGGTCGGGAGCAGCTTGACCAGGCCCTCGAGCATGCCGAGTCCGGCACGGAGGATCGGCACCACGATCGGGCGCGGCTCCGAGATCTTCACACCCATGGTCTTGGTCACCGGGGTCGTGATCTCGACCGGGCTGACCTTCACGCTGCGTGTCGCCTCGTATGCGAGGAGCGTGACGAGCTCTTCCGTCAGCTGCCGGAAGACCGGCGACGGGGTGCGCACATCGCGCAACACCGAGAGCTTGTGAGTGATGAGAGGGTGGTCGGCCACGTGAACACGCATGGATACAGGGTAATGCGCCATGCGGCCAGGTACGACATCGGAGCCCTGCCGCGCTCGGCGGCTGCCGTAGGCTCGACGCATGACCGTTGCCGACGACCTCGCAATGGCTCGCGCTCTGGCGCTTGCGGCTGAGGCGGCAGCGGCGTCGGAGATCCCGGTCGGAGCGGTGGTCCTCGACGGCGATGGGCGGATCATCGCCGAGGGACGCAACACCCGCGAGGCGACTCACGATCCGACCGGTCACGCCGAGATCGAGGCGCTGCGGCGTGCTGCGGCCTCGGTGGGCTCCTGGAACCTCGAGGGGCACACGCTCGTGGTGACGCTCGAGCCGTGCGTCATGTGCGCGGGGGCGATCCTCCAGGCCCGCATCGGCCGTGTGGTGTTCGGCGCCTGGGACGACAAGGCAGGAGCAGCGGGCTCGATGTACGACGTGCTGCGCGATCGGCGACTGCCTTACCGTGCCGAGGTCATCGGGGGTCTCGAGGCCGACGCGTCGACAGCGCTGCTGCGCGCGTTCTTCGAGCAGCGTCGCTGACTCTGCGCCGGAGCGACGGCGTCAGCCTTCGACGGTCCAGCACGCTTTCGCCGCCCGCACGACGTCTCAGTCGGAGGACTTGAGCACGAAGACGTCGGTCGAGGGCTCTGGGTCGATCGCGGGGCGGTAGACGTCGGGCTCGATGTAGACGACACGCGCTACCGGCACGGCCTCACGAATCCGCGCCTCGATCGCGTCGATGTCATCGGCGGCTTCGCGCAGCGGCTTATCGGCGTTGAGGGCGATCTTCGCGGCCACCATGAGCTCGTCGGGGCCGAGGTAGAGGGTCTTCATGTGGATGATCTTCTCGATCTCGTCGCCCGCGTTGATGGCGTCGACGATGCGGTCGTAGTCGGCCTGGGTCGCGCCTTCGCCGACCAGGAGACTCTTCGTCTCGACGCCCAGCACGATCGCGATCAGCACCAGCAGCACGCCGATCATCACGGTGCCGAGTGCATCGAACATCGGGTTCCCGGTGATCAGGGTGAGCCCGACGCCGAGCAGCGCGAAGGTGAGGCCGGTCAGCGCGCCCACGTCTTCGAGCAGCACGACCGGGAGTTCGGGAGCCTTCGATCGGCGCACGAACGACACCCAGGACTGACCTTTCTCGCGCACGAGGTTGCTCTCGCGCACGGCGGTGCGCAGCGAGAACGATTCGAGACCGATTGCGATGAGGAGCACGACCAGTGGCAGCCACCACCACGTCTTGTCGAGCTCGTGGGGGTTGGTGAGCTTCTCGACGCCCTCGTAGATCGCGAAGAGGCCACCGACGGAGAAGAGGATGATCGAGACGACGAACGCGTACACGTAACGTTCACGGCCGTATCCGAACGGATGCGCGCGGTCGGCTTCTCGGCGCGCCTTGCGTCCGCCGAGCATGAGCAGCAGCTGGTTGCCGGAGTCGGCGACCGAGTGGATGGCCTCGGCGAGCATCGAGGCGGAGCCGGAGAGGGCCCAGGCGACGAACTTCGCGAGGGCGATGCCCAGGTTCGCCAGGAACGCCGCGACGATGGCCTTGTTGCCTCCGGATGCACTCATGCGTCGAGTCTAGAACCGCCGGCCCGAGGATGTCGGAGTGCCCGCCGTAGGATGGCGACATGGCTGAATCGCTTCCCTCCCTCGCTTTCCTCGGTGCCGGCTCGATGGGCGGTGCGATCCTCCGTGGAGTCGTCGCGTCCGGCATCCGGATCGACGGCGGGATCACGGCGACGAACCGCACCGCGGAGAAGGCCGAGACGTTCGCCGACCTCGATGGCGTCACGAGCATCGCGCTCGCCGAGCGGCCGGAGGGCAACGCCGATGCCGCCGCCGGAGCCCGCATCGTGCTGGTCGGTGTGAAGCCGGCGATGGTGCCCGACCTGCTCCGTGAGATCGCACCGCACCTCGCGGCCGATGCGATCGTCGTGAGTGTCGCGGCCGGTGTCACCCTGCAGACCTTCGCCGACGTGCTCGGGCCGGAGGCGCGTGTCATCCGCTCCATGCCGAACACCCCCTCGACCGTGCGCAAGGGCGTCACCGGCCTCGCCGCCGGTGCCGCGACCACCACCGAAGACCTCGCCCTCGTCCGCAGCCTGTTCGAGACCGTCGGGGCGGTCGTCGAGGTTCCGGAGTCGCAGATCGACGCGCTCTCCACGATCTCTGGATCCGGCCCCGCGTATGTGTACCTGCTGATCGAGGAGTTCACGAAGGCGGCGGTCGGAATGGGGTTCTCCGAGGCCGACGCCCGACTGATGGTCGAGCAGACGTTCATAGGTGCGACCGCACTGCTCGACGCCTCGGGAGAGGACCCGGCCGAGTTGCGCCGCCGCGTCACGAGTCCGAAGGGCACGACGGAGCGCGCGGTCGCCGTGCTGCAGGACGCTCACCTCGACCGTACGTTCGCTGATGCTGCCGCCGCCGCGCTCGCGCGCGCCAAGGAGCTCGCCGCCGGAGCCTGAGCCATGCGACTGCGGTTCGAGGGATCGATCTGGTACTGGCGCGGGCCCGCGCCCTTCCACTTCGTGACGGTGCCACCGCTCGAAAGCGACATGATCCACGACGTCGCCTCGGTGGTCACCTACGGGTGGGGGATGATCCCGGCATCCGTGACGATCGGCGCCACGACCGTCACCACGGCCCTGTGGCCCAAAGACGGCGGGTACATCGTGCCGATCAAGAAGGCGCTCCAGGGACACGAGGGCCTCGGCGTCGATGATGTTGTAGACCTCATCCTCGACATCGACGCCTGAGCACTCGACCGCCTGATTCCGCGACCGGTCGCGGAAGGTCTCGTGCAAGGCTTCACGATCAGCTCTCGCTGGACACCTCGGCGAGCACCTCTGGCCAGCGGCGATCGAGGATGCTTCCGCCGAGCGCCGTAGCGCCCCACAGTGCGAACCCACCGACGACGACGCCGCAGAAGAGGCTGACCCACCCGAGGGCGGGGTTCCAGATCGATGCGATGGCGAATCCGAGCGCCGGAGCACCGAGCACGAGCGTGATCGGCCCCACGATGATCATCGCGAGCAGCGACTGCACTCCGCCGGATGACCCGCGACCGAGCGGATTCGCCTCGGGTGCGGGTGCACGGCCGGGAAGGAAGCTGCCCACCCAGGCTCCGGCGGCTGCGGCGATCGCGGTCATGCCGAGCGCTGCGCCAAGGCTGCCCGGCAGCAGATCCGGTCGTCCGGCGATGAGGCACGTCGCCACACACAGCGCGATGGTCACAGGAACTGCCAGCAACCCGAAACCGAGCAGGCGCCCGGCACGGTCGGCTGCTCCACTCACACCGGCCAGGATGTGGGCCGCGATCGCATCGTTGTCGTATGCGATCGCCATCTGCATGATCGTTCCTGTGAGCAGGGCGTTGATGGCCGGGATCAGGACGATGGCGGGGCCGAGGCCGATCGACGGCTCTTGCAGCCCGTTCATGAGGGCGAGTCCGATGAAGATCGCCGGAAGCAGCAGGAGCATGACGATGTTCACGACCTGCCGGGGGTCTCGCCGGAAATATCGGAGCGTGCGTGCGGCGATCGCCCCCATCCGGTTGGCAGGGAGCATGCGATCGAGCAGACCGCCCGATCTGACCCGTCCACCGCCGCTGCTCTGGATCGGGGAGACCAGACGCGCGTCCAGCAGCGCCTGCGCCGCGAACCACAGGACGACCACCGTGGCGAGGGCGACCAGCAGACGCAGCGCAGCGGCGAGGAGGTCGCCCTGCGCAACGGATGCCGATACGCCGAACACCGCACCCACAGGCGTCCAGCCGACGACGTCGGCGATGCTGGTGAGCGCTTCGCCGATGTCGCCCACTCTGGCCAGCGCCCCGATTCCGAGGTTGAGCAGCAGTCCGGAGGAGGCCAGGAGCACGACGCCGAGAGTCAACACCAGATCGCGGGTGCTGCGTCGGGCCAGCCATCCCGCGAGGACGCCACTGACGACCCGGGCACCGAGCACGCAGGTGATGACGGTGATGGGGATCATGATCAGCGCGGTCAGCATCGCCGGCAGACTCACCGACCACCCCAGGAGCATCAGCACCAGTGCCGCCGTCGTGCCGATGCCGCCGATGGTCGTCGCCCCGGCCACTGTGAATCCCGGAAGCAGCGAGCGTGCGGTCACCGGCAGCAGCGCGAAGCGTTCAGGCGCGAGCGAATCGTCGGCGCTGACCAGGATCGAGCCGACCCACCAGACGAGCACGATCACGGAGCCGGCGAGCACGATTGCGGTGACCGCGGTGTCCGGCGCCGCGAACCGCAGGGCCACGAGACCCGCCGTCAGACCGGCGAGGAAGCCGAGAGCGATCAACCCGGTGATGATCAGGGTGACGAGCATCCAGGGGTTGCGCGACAGCTGATGGCGCAACTGGCGCCAGCGCAGGCTTACGAGGAGCGCAACCACGCGAGCGTCTCCGTCCCGAGATCGTGTGCTCCCACGAGCGTGAGGAAGCGCTGCTGCAACGACTGGCCGGCGCGCACCTCGTCGAGGGGGCCGTGCGCGAGCAAGCGTCCTTCGGCGACGATGGCGACCCGATCGCACAGCGATTCGACGAGCTCCATCACGTGGCTCGACAGCACCACGGTGCCTCCGCCGTCGACGAACGATCGCAGGATCTGACGGATCGTCTCACCTGAGACAGGATCGACCGCCTCGAGCGGCTCGTCGAGGATGAGCAGGCGCGGTGCGTGGATCAGCGCGCAGGCGAGACCGATCTTCTTGCGCATGCCGGCGGAGTAGTCGACGACCAGAGTGTCTCGCTCATCGGCGAGCCCCAGCGCATCGAGGAGGTCGCCGCTGCGGGAGACCACCTCGATCTCGGCCATGCCTCGCAGCAGGCCCGTGTAACGCAGCAGCTCGGCGCCGGTGAGCCGATCGAGCATGCGGATGCCGTCGGGAAGCACGCCCATGCGTGCCTTCGCCTGTGCGGGGTTCTGCCAGACGTCGGCGCCGAGCACCCAGGCCGTTCCGGCATCCGGACGCAGCAGGCCGGTCGTCATGGCGAGCGTGGTCGTCTTGCCCGCACCGTTCGGACCGAGCAGGCCCAGCATCGACCCGGCCGGCACGTCGAGGGAGAGGTTCTCGACGGCCACCTTCTGCCCGAACTGCTTGTGAAGGCCGCGAAGGGCGAGTACGGGAGGGGCCGCTGTGGGGTCGGTCATGGCTCCCATCCCACCACGATGGCGGGAACCGGCGCATCCGCCGCGAGGGGGAGGCCCGAATTCAGCGGGGCGGTGTCAGCGGTCGAGGCCGGCGAAGCGCTCGATGTCGCTGTTGGTTCCCGACACGATGATCAGGTCGTGGTTCGTGACGATGGTGTTCGCCTCGGCATAGCGGAACGGCTTGCCCGGGCTCTTCACGCCGACGACCGTGACCTTGTACTTCGAGCGCACGCCCGACTCGTTCAGGCCGACGCCGCGGATGAACTTCGGCGGGTACATCTTGGCCAGCACGAAGTCGTCGTCGAATCGGATGAAGTCGAGCATCCGTCCGCTCACGAGGTGGGCCACGCGCTCACCGGCTTCGCGCTCGGGGTAGATGACGTGGTTCGCGCCGACTCGGGCGAGGATCTTGCCGTGCGACTGCGAGACGGCTTTGGCCCAGATCTGGGGGACCTTGAGGTCGACAAGGTTCGCGGTGATGAGCACCGATGCCTCGATCGAGGAGCCGACGGCGACCACGGCGACCTGGAAGTCCTGCGCACCGATCTGCCGCAGCGCATCGATGTTCTTCGCATCGGCCTGCACGGTGTGCGTGACCCGGTCGGACCACTTCTGCACGAGCTCGAGGTTGTCGTCGATCGCCAGCACCTCGCGCTCGAGGCGGTCGAGCTCTCCGGCGCAGGCGGCACCGAACCGACCGAGGCCGATGACGAGGACGGGCGCATCGCCCCGGAGGACTTCAACCAACGATCGGCCTTTCCACGGGCAGCGAGTAGTACTGCGTTCGCGATGTCGCGGCGACTGCCGCGGCGAGTGTCACTGTACCAACGCGCCCCATGAAGATGGTCGCGGCCATGACGTACGAAGCCGAATCAGGGAGCTCCGCCGTGAGGCCGGTCGACAGGCCGACCGTGCCGAACGCCGAGATGACGTCGAACAGGACGTGACTGATATCGGCTTTCGTGATCTGGGCGATCACGATCGTCGACAGGGCGACGATGGTCGCACCCCAGGCGACGACGCTGAGGGCCACCCGCTGCACGTCGCTCGGGATGCGGCGGCCGAAGGCTTCGACCGACTGGCGGCCCTTCGCCTCCGACCAGACGGCGATCGCCAGCACGGCCAGGGTCGTCACCTTGATGCCGCCGGCGGTCGAGGCGGAACCGCCGCCGACGAACATCAGCATGCTCGCGGCGAGCAGCGAAGAGCCGTTCAGATCGTCCATTTCGATCACGTTGAATCCGCCGGATCGGGTCATCGCCGAGAGGAAGAAGGCCTGGAAGGTCGTGTCGGCGGCGTCCATCGAGCCGAAGGTCTTCGGATTGTTGAACTCGAGGATGACGAACACCGCGGCGCCGAGGAAGAACAGCAGCACGGTCGTGACGAGGGTGAGCTTGGTGTGCAGCGACCAGCGCTTCACGTGCCAGACGTGCTTGGCGAGGGTGTAGATGACGGGGAAGCCGATGCTGCCGAGGAACACGCCGACCATGAGGAGGGAGAGCACGAGGTAGTCGTCGGCGAACACCGCGACGCCGCCGTCGTTCGGCGCGAAACCGGTGTTCGTGAACGCCATCGCCGCGAAGTAGGGGGCCTCCCAGAGCGCCGCGATCGGGTGGACGTTCGCCATCACGAGCGCGGGGTACAGGAGGATGGCCAGCGAGGCTTCGATGATCAGCGCGGAGACGGCGACCGTGGTCAGCAGCTGGCCGACCTCGCCGAGCCGCACGGTCTGACTCTCATTGACCACGCCGCCGTGCGCACGCATCGGGTTCGTGTCGCCGGCCGCCATCAGCTTGGCGCGCAGCCCTAGGCGCTTGGAGATGAGCATGCCCATGAGCGATGCGAGGGTGAGGACGCCGAGGGCGCCGATGTTCACGCCGAGGAAGATGATGACGTGCCCGAACGGCGACCAGTAGTTCGCCATGTCGACTGTCGCGAGCCCGGTGACGCAGATGGTGGAGACGGCTGTGAAGAGCGCGTCGCTCAGCGGGGTGACCGTGCCGCTGGCTGAGGCGATCGGCAGCGACAGCAGGACTGTGAAGACGAGGATCAGCAGCGCGAAGACGACGATCGCGAAGCGTGAAGGTGAGGATGTGACGAGGTGCTTCACCCAGCCGGCGGCGCTCTTGAGGCTCTGCCGCGGGGACGACGCCGAAACGATGCCCGACATCGCTTCCCCCTTTTCTTTCCTGCCTCATCCGCGCAAGCGGTCTCGTGACGTCTGTCGCCGAGCCTTCGTCATGGTACTCCGTGCCGGGGACGACTACCCTGATCTCATGACGGACATCTTCGACGTGATCGCAGACGGTACGAGGCGAGACATCCTCCAGCTCCTGCTGCGACGCACGGCCGAAGGCGAGACCGGCACCAGCGTCAGCCAGATCGTGGCCGACCTCGGCATCAGCCAGCCCACGGTGTCGAAGCACCTGAAGGTGCTGCGCGATGCCGAGCTCGTCACCGTCCGTGAAGACGGACAGCGCCGGTTCTACAGTCTCGCCGTCGAACCGCTCGAGGTCGTCGACGACTGGTTGGTGCCGTTCCTGGTCGATGCGTTCGGCAACGACGCGCCCGACATCGCTTACCCGGGCATCCCGCTTCCCGACAGCGCAGCGCATGCCGCTGAGGTCGTCGGTCGCGCGGCGGCCTCTGCCAAGCACGTGGTCGCGACCGCCCTCAAGAGGCTGGGCGCCTGACCCATCGCTGTGGGCGGCAGCCATTCCCGCAGAGGTTTGTAGCTATTTAGCGAAACTGTTAAATTTGGCTCATGAGCATCTCGATGAGCACGATCCGTGGCCGCATGCGACGTCGACTGCTGCTGACATATCGAGTGGATCCGGCAGTGGCTCGGAGTGTCGTCCCCGCTCCGTTTCGTCCGCAGGTCGTCGACGGGAGCGCCGTAGGGGGCGTCTGTCTGATCGCGCTGACCGAGCTTCGTCCTGGTTGGATGCTGCCCGGAATCGGAATCTCCACCGAGAATGCCGCTCATCGGTTCGCCGTCGAATGGGATGAGGGCGAGGAGACGCGAGCGGGTGTCTATGTGATGGAACGTCACACGTCAGGCGCCGTTCCTGTCATCGGGGGAGGCCGATTCTTCCCCGGGGTGCAGCAGCGAGCACGATTCGATGTCGAGGAGAGCGGATCGCGCTTCCAGGTTCGGATGGACGCACCGGGAGCGCACGTCGGGGCTGACATCGAGTTGACCGACCAGTGGCGGAGCACGCTCTTCTCCACGATCGACGACGCCTCGCAGTTCTACCGTGCCGGTGCCGTCGGTTGGTCACCGCGTCGCGATGACCGAGGGGCTGAGGCGGTGGAGTTGACCTCGGAACGGTGGGAGGTCGAGGCGGGGAGGGTGAGGGAGGTGTCCTCGTCGTTCTTCGATCGCCTTCCGGGCGGGTCTGCCGAGATCGACAGCGCTCTCGTGATGCGTGACATCCCCGTGACCTGGCAGGCGCCGGGCATGACTCGCCCCTGACGACAGGGGGCTTGTCGTCAGGGGCGAGGTGCGGGTCCCCAGACCCGGGGGCGGACTCGGCGGTGCCGACACGAGCCCTCCCTGGACAATGGCAGTCCCGGATGGGCGAAAGCCGGAGAACGTCTATGCCTCAGCTGTGATGAAGACCTCGTCCGGCCGATTCACCGGCGCCCGGCCTTGCGGCGGAACAGCCACGCACCCCACGTCGCCGCGATCACGAGGATGGCCAGACACCAGCCGATCGCCCACCACGCTTCGCCCTGCAGCGGAGCATCCATGAGCAGTCCACGGATCGTCTCGACGATGGGCGTGATCGGTTGGTTGGCAGCCACGGGCTGAAGCCATTCCGGCATGCTCGCCACCGGGACGAACGCGCTGGAGAGGTAGGGGAGGAACAGCAGCACGAAGCCATAGCCGTTCGCACCCTCCGGGCTCCCCGCTGCGAGACCGATCGCCGCGAACAGGTAGGTGATCGCGAGGATGTAGAGGGCGATGAGACCGGTGAACGCGACCCACTCCCAGCCATCGGCGCTCGGACGGAACCCGACGAGCACTCCGACGCCGATCACGATCGCGGTGGCGATGAGGTTGCGCAGCACGCTCGCGACGACGTGTCCCGTGAGCACGGCGCCGGCCCGAAGTGGCATGGTGCGGAACCTGTCGATGATGCCTGTGCGCATGTCGTTCGCCACGTACACGGCGGTGGATGAGGCGCCGAAGCCGGCGCACGTGAGGATGATGCCCGGCACCACGTAGTCGACGTAGGCGCCGGATGGATCGATCGCCCCGCCGAACACCCACGTGAACATCAGCATGAGCATCACCGGGAGCATGATCGCCATGAGCAGGGATTCGCCGTCGCGCAACGAGTGGCGGAGGCTGCGGCCGACGAAGACGGCCTCGGCGGTCGTGCCGCGCAGGCGCGGACGGGGCGACGGAGTCGGAAGGGTGGATGCCGTGGCTCGAGGCGCGGCGATGATGACGTTCATGCGAGCTCCTTTACGGGGCGGGTGCTGCCTGTGGGGGCGGTGACGGCGAGGAACACGTCGTCGAGGGTGGGGCGGCGCAGTGTGACGACGCCGTCTTCTCCGGCTTCGTCGAGTAGATCGAGCGCTCGCCGGAGATCGGTGACCGTACCGTCGGTGGGAATCTCCCTGAGGAGATCGCCGTGGGCGTCGTGGAGTTCCACGGTGTCGCCGCCGACGCGCGCCTTCAACTCGGCCGGGGTGCCGAGTGCGGCGATCCTGCCGTCGTGCAGGACGGCGATCCGATCGGCGAGTTGATCGGCTTCCTCCAGGTACTGAGTGGTGAGGAAGACTGTGGTCCCTGCGCTCGCGAGCACGCGGATGATGTCCCACAGCGCGCGGCGGCTGCGGGTGTCGAGACCCGTGGTCGGCTCATCAAGGAAGAGTACTTCCGGGGTGACCACGAAGCTGAGCGCGAGATCGAGCCGACGACGCATGCCGCCGGAGAACGTGCGAACCATGCGGGATGCGGCATCCGTCAGGTCGAACTGGGCGATGAGGTCTGCGGCGCGCTGCTTCGCTGCGGCCCTGCCGAGACCGGCGAGCCTGGCGAACATGACGACGTTCTCGGTCGCGGTGAGGGCGTCGTCGACCGCGGCGGCCTGACCCGTGAGGCTGATTCGTCGCTGGACCTCGGTGGCCTGGGTCCGGACATCCCAGCCCGCGACCTTCGCCGAGCCGGAGTCCGCGACGGCGAGGGTGGTGAGGATGTTGATCGTCGTCGTCTTGCCGGCTCCGTTCGGACCGAGCAGGGCGAACACCTCACCGCGTGCGACCGTGAGATCCAACCCGTCGACGACGGTCTTCTCCTTGAAGGCCTTGCGCAGCCCCTGCGCCTCGATTGCTGTCTCCATGAGTGTGCTCCTCTCTGTGTATGTAGAAAACTGTGTATGACCAACGCAACTGTGTATGACCGTAACACACTGTTTATTTAATAAACAGAAGTAGGATGATCGCATGACTGACATCGAGCCGCCGGAGCTGCCGAGAGGCATCGCGCTCGCCTGGGGGGTCGCCGCGAATCCGCAGCGAGGGCCCAAGCGTGAGATGAGCGTCGAGAAGATCGTCGACGCCGCCGTCGAACTGGCGGATGCCGAGGGGATCGGCGCCGTGTCGATGGCTGCAGTGGCTGCGCGTCTCGGCTTCACGCCGATGTCGCTCTACCGATACGTGACTGCGAAAGACGACCTGCTGCTGCTCATGCAGGAAGAGGCGACGGGTCTTCCGCCGCAGAGCCACCTCGAGGCCGACGGCTGGCGTGGACGGCTGCTCGCCCTGTATGAGGAGCAGGTCCTGCTGTATCTGCGTCATCCGTGGATGCTCTCGTTGCCGATCACGGGTTCGCCGATCACTCCCAACAGCTCCGCGTGGCTGGATGCCGGCCTCGCAGCTCTCGAAGAGACCCCGCTGTCGGCGGATGAGCGGATGGCCGTTGCGCTCGCGGTGACCGGGCATGCCCGCTGGTGCGGAATCGTGCAGGCCGGCTACACCGAGGAGTCCCGGCGGAGCGGGCTCGCCGCAGACGAAGTGGCGGCGCGCGAAGCGGCCCTCTTCGATCGGGTGATCACGGCGGAGGAGTTCCCTGCCCTGCGGCGTGCGATCGAGGACGACGTCTTCCTCTCCGAAGCCGACCCGTTCGGATTCGCCGTGGAACGGATCCTCGACGGTGTCGCCGGCTACATCGCGGGGCTCGACCGGGGTGAAGCCCACGCCGAGGTGACCGAGTGGATCGACATCGATCCGGCCGAGCTGGCGGGCGACCGGCGGCTCAAAGAGGCGCAGAAGGCGGTGCGCGAAGCCGAGAAGGTGCTTCGCGCGGCACGCAAGATCGAGCGTCAGACCCTGCGCGAAGCCAGGGATCGACTGGCGAAGACGAGGAAGTCCGGCTGATCCGACCCTGTGGGTGTCGGCTCTTGCCATGATGTGGGGATGACACGCGAGTACCGAGCGCACTTCGACTTCACGATCGCCTTCGCCAACGGCGGCGGTTTGCAGGGCGACGGCTTCCGCCTCGACCTCCCTCGCGAGGACATGCCGTCCGAGGAGATCGGCGCGCTTCTCGTCCGGCACCTCGGCTTGGCGCTGGTCAACACCGTCGAACTCCACGATCTCCGCATCGTCGAAGAGCCGCACCGGGGGAGTCGAGGCATCGATGCCGTCCGCGAGGCCGTCGAGGACACGGTGATCGACCTCAGCCATCCGATCGAGGCCGGACTCGTGACCTATCCCGGACTCCCGGCTCCGATCATCACGCCGTACCTCACGCGTGCGGACTCGGCCGCCCGGTACGCGCCGGGAACCGAGTTCGAGATGGACCTCATCACGATGATCGGCAACACCGGCACCTACCTGGACGCACCTTTTCACCGGTACGCCGACGGTGGGGATCTCGCCTCGCTGGACCTCGGCACCCTGGTGGGCCTGCCCGCCGAGGTGTTCCATCTGCGTGACGCCTGGACGCCCCGGCGTCGCGGCATCGGGGCGACCACGCTCGCGGATCGGGAGCTTCGCGGTGCTGCTGTGCTCCTCGATACCGGGTGGGATCGGTACTTCGGGCGACCGGAGTATGCCTCGGGCGCCCCGTTCCTCGCCGAGGACGCCGCCCGTTTCCTGGTCGACGCCGGGGTGCGGCTCGTGGGAATCGACTCGCTCAACATCGATGACACCGAGAGCGGAGGAGAGCGTCCGGCGCACAGCATCCTGCTCGCTGGAGGGGTGCACGTGGTCGAGCATCTGACGAACCTCGACGAGGTACCGGCGCGGGGAGCCAGGTTCACCGCGGCGCCGCCGGCGGTGCGGGGGTTCGGCACGTTCCCGGTTCGGGCATTCGCGACCGTGTCCGTGCCTCATTGATCACATGAGTCACACGGGTTTACACGCGTCCCAGCTACCACATAGAGTGTGCACATCGAGAAAGGGGTACGTGGGATGCCCGAGGTTCCTGACGTCCGATTCCTCACCGTTGCTGAGGTCGCAGAGTTGATGCGCGTGTCCAAGATGACCGTGTATCGGCTGGTTCATGCTGGGGAGCTGCCAGCCGTCCGTTTCGGGCGCAGCTATCGCGTTCCGGAGTCCGCTGTGGCCGACGCGCTGCAGCGCCCGATCGCCGACGTCGGCTGACGTCGGCGGCTGTCTCGCCGATCGAGCGCCTTCGAGCGATCGATGAGTGTGACAGCCGAGGCCGCCGGGTTTGCTAGACTGACCCGAGGCATTTTCCGTGCCCGTACCCGGGTGTCCGATTTCGGCGACACCCAGCCACTGACTTAGTGAGGTTTCCGTGGGTTCTGTCATCAAGAAGCGCCGCAAGCGCATGGCGAAGAAGAAGCACCGCAAGCTGCTTCGTAAGACTCGCCACCAGCGTCGCAACAAGAA
>JBOGEI010000045.1:0-22102 GCA_050701935.1 Microbacterium sp. | reverse complement strand
CCGTCGAGGTGCTCGACCCCAATCCGGATCGGCGGGCTCTCGCTACGCGGTTCGGTGCGACGAGCCTCGACCGTGACCCGGATGTCGTGATCGAGGCGTCGGGGCACGCGGTGAGCGATGCGCTCTCCGGCGTCGCCGTCGGCGGTACGGTCGTCCTCGTCGGAAGCGTGTTCCCGGCCGAGCCGGTGCCGTTCGATGCGGAGAGCATCGTGCGACGACTGGTCACGATCGCCGGCATCCACAACTACACCGGGTCGGAGCTGGCCGAGGCCGTCGCGTTCCTTGCCGGACGGGGACGCGCTTACCCCTTCGCCGACGCGGTCGGCGCGGTGCGCGGACTCTTCGAGATCGACGCGGCGCTCGTCGAGGCCGCAGCTCCCGGCGCGCCCTTGCGGATCGGGCTCGTTCCCGGGCAGTGACCGCCTGCGGCCTCCACGATCACTGCGAGATGCTCTCCACGGTCCTGCCGGTCGTCTCGGCAGACAGCGAGCGGGCGATGTCCGCCTGACTGACGATGCCGACCAGGCGTCGCTCGGCGATCACGGGCAGACGCCGAACCTGGTGCTCCTGCATCCGATCGAGCGCCACCTCGATGTCGTCGTCGGCATCGACCGTGACGGGCTTTCCCTTGGCCAGCGCCTGCGCAGGAGTCGTCTCAGGGTCCATCCCGAGGGCGATCGCACCCACCACGATGTCGCGGTCGGTGAGCATGCCCTTGAGAAGGCTGTCCTCTCCGCAGATCGGGAGGGCTCCGACGCCCAGATCCGCCATGACGGATGCGGCGATGCGCAGCGAGTCGTTCACGCCGATGCACCGCGGGTTCGGCGTCATGAGGTCGCGGGTGGCGGTCAACGCTCTTCCCCCTCGTCGTAGTCCGGACGCGGGGGCTGCAGCGGCTGGTCGGAGTACTCGCCTCCCGCGCGGCCCCCGTACGGCCGTCCGTGGTCGGCGAACTCGTCGCGGGCGAACACGAAGGTCCAGGGCCCCGCCGTGAAGTGCGCGCCCGTGCGGAGCGTCTCGGAGTCCGCGCCGGCGTGGGTGGCATCCACTCCGAGGCTCGCGTTCGTCTCGCCTTCGCCGTGCAGGGTCAGCACATACTCGTCGCGGTCGTCATGCGTGATCGTGGCGTGCACCGGGTCGGTGTCGGCGAGTCGCAGCTCGTTGCCTTCGGCGGATCCGATCCGGACCACGTCGGACTCGAGCGCGAACTCGGCACGTTCATCGTCTCGCGTGATGCGCAGTCGCGGGTTTCCTGCGCCCCATCCGGCGTGCGTCGTGGTGGGCGTGTAGCCCTCTTCGGGGCGGTCGTCGATGTGTCGATCGTTCATGGCAGTTGCCTCCTCGAGCTGGGGATTCCGACGCTATGACCCGTGCGTGGTTCCGCGGAGGGGGTTGACTTTCTCTCGTCTGCGGTTCGATCCTGCATGCGCGAGAATAGGGGGAGCCGTTGTCTCGGCGCGGCACAGACCAAGGAGCACCACGATGGGAAAGTTCGTCTACGAAGGCGGCGTCAAGACCGAGATCGAGGATCGCGCTCTCACGCATCTGCAGCTCGTCATCACCGCGAAGCTGCGCCGCGGGGAGCCCTTCCCCTTCAGCTGGCGCGAAGACGCGAGCGTCGGCGGTGGCCGGACGACCGTGTGGATCCAGCCGGGCAGCTCGCTCGTCTTCAAGTACTTCGGCAGTCGGCAGCCCTCCATCAACAGGGCCTGGATCGAGGCGCTGGCCTTCACGGCGAACGCTCCGAGCGGGCTGTACCTCGTGCCCGAACCCGCCGAGGCGGGCGCCGAGCCCGGCACCGACGAGGTCCCGGTGACACCTCCGCTCTGACCTGCCGGGCTCACATCGAGCCCCATCGACACCATCGAGACCCACCTGCGGACAGCCTTCCGCCGGTGGGTCTCGTCGTCGCGTGCGGGTGTCGTGTGCGGGTGTCGACGGCACCCCGCCCGCCGGAGTGGACTGTCAACCCCCTGCCGGAGGGCGAGAGCATCGGAGAGGGTGGCTCCTACGACGACGCATTCGACGACATCAGGAGGACCGGTATGACCGACGAGACCACCGACCCCCGGCACGCGCACCGCGAAGAGGGGTTCCCCGCACAGCACCAGGATCAGCCGGGGCTCACCGAAGAGACCCGACCCGAACCGGACCACGGCGAACGGACCTACATCGGCCACGGTCGCCTGGAAGGGCGTCGTGCGCTCATCACGGGTGGCGATTCCGGGATCGGTCGAGCCGTCGCGATCGCGTTCGCGCGCGAGGGCGCCGATGTCGCGATCGCGCACCTGCCCGAAGAGCAAGATGATGCGGAGGACACGCTCGCCCTGGTCCGCGAAACGGGCCGCACGGGGGTGGGCTTCGCCGGCGATCTGCGAGAGGAGGCGTTCGCTACCGAGATCGTGGCGGCGACGCGGAGAGAACTGGGCGGACTCGACGTTCTGGTCCTCAACGCCGGGTACCAGCACGACATCGACGGCTTCGAGAACCTGGAGACCGACCGGATGCGCCGGGTGTTCGATACGAACCTGGCGGGCCTGCTGATCTCCGCCCGCGCGGCCTACCCCGACCTCGAGCCCGGTGCGAGCATCATCGTGACGGCATCCATCCAGGCCTACAACCCCTCGCCCGGGCTGATCGACTACGCCATGACGAAGGCTGCCCAGGTGGCGTTCGTGAAGGCGCTCGCCGAAGAGGCAGGGCCTCGGGGAATCCGCGTGAACGCCGTCGCCCCCGGTCCGATCTGGACTCCCTTGATCCCCGCGACGGGGTGGGATGCCGAGCGCCTGGCGACGTTCGGTGCCGATACTCCGCTCGGACGCGCGGGACAGCCAGCGGAACTCGCGGGCGCATACGTGTATCTGGCATCGACCGAGTCCTCGTACACCTCCGGATCGGTCATCGCCGTCACGGGCGGCAAGGCCCTCTGATCCGCGCGCGGGCGGCGGCACCGAAAGGTGCTGCCGCCTAAGCTTGTGTGGTGCAGAAGCCCGCCGCGTCCAGTCCCCTCGTGGGGGTCGCGCTCGTCATCGGCTCCTGCCTCTCATTGCCGTTCGGTGCCGCGGTCGCGGCGCAGCTGTTCCCGGTGCTCGGCCCCTGGGGCGTGACGTCGCTGCGCGTCGCGATCGCCGCGATCCTCCTGGCCGTCATCGTGCGGCCGAAGCCGCGGAAGTGGACCCGTCCGCAGTGGCTCGCCGCCGTGCTCTTCGGAGTCTCGCTCGCCGCGATGAACGGCTTCTTCTACGCCGCGATCGACCGCATCCCGCTGGGCCCGGCGGTCGCGATCGAGTTCCTCGGCCCACTCGTGCTCGCGGCAGTGCTCACCCGGAAGCTCGCCGACTTCGCGTGGGTCGGCGTAGCCCTCCTCGGCATGGTCGTGCTGGGCATCGACGGTCTGATCGGTGCCGAGCCGCTCGACCCGCTCGGGGTCGTGTTCATACTGATCGCGGCCGGCTTCTGGGCCATGTACATCCGGATGAGTGCTCGCGTCGGCGCGCTCATCCCCGGCAGCAGCGGCCTGGCGGTGGGGCTCCTCGTCGCCGCCGTGCTGCTCATCCCGGTCGGCATCCCGGCAGCGTCGACGGTCGCGATGGACCCGCAGCTGCTGCTCCTTGCCGCGATCACCGCGGTGCTGTCGTCGGTGATCCCGTACAGCTTCGAGCTCGCGGCGCTGCGTCGCCTGCCCCAGCGGGTGTTCGGCGTGCTGCTGAGCCTCGAACCCGCCTTCGCGACGCTCGCCGGGTGGCTCATCCTCGGACAGGATGCGACGCCGCTGCGACTGCTGGCCATCGCCCTCGTGATCGCCGCGAGCGTCGGGACCACGCTCGGGGTGCGGAGGGACCGCCGCGACGGCGGCCCCTCCGGCCCTTTCACCGCCCCGATACCACTGCCCGACTGACCGCCTGCATCGGCAGGGGGAACCGCCGACGCAGGATCACGCGCTGCACGAGCGTCCACACGACCGTGACCGTGAGGTACAGGGCCGCGGCGAGCGGCACGAATGCCGCGAACACCGCTGTCAGATAGTGCGTCGCCGAGACGACGCGCAACATCGTGGGGGAGTTCATCGGGGAATCGTCGCCCTCGATCGGAGTCGGGCGGAACACCCGGCGCGTGACCTCGGCGACTGCGATCATCACCGCCAGCAGAACGCCGAACACGAGGAACGTCGCCGGGGTCGCCGTGCCCCCGAACAGTGCGGAGACCAGGCTCGTGCCCAGCGGAGCGCCGAAGAGGTCGTGCGTGAGCAGCTCGTTCGGGTGCCCGGCGATCTCGGGGCGAAGGAACAGCGTGTAGAGGATGCCGACGACCGGGGCCTGCGCCAGTACGGGGAGCATGCCGGCGAACGGCGAGGTGTTCTCGGCCTTGTACAGCGCCATCGTCTCCTTCTGCAGGCGCTCGGGGTTCTTCTTGTGGCGGCGTTGCAGCTCGCGCAGCTTGGGTGCGAGGCGCGCTCTGGTCTGTTCGGCCTTGGCCTGCGAGATGCCGACGGGGATGAGCAGTGCCCGCACCAGCAGGGTCACGAGCACGACGGCGAGGGCGGCGGCCGAGGCGCCGGCGATGGGGGTGAGGAGGTCGGCGAGCCCGGTCAGGGCGCCGTAGGCGGCGTCGAGGAGGGCGGCGAGTGGAGGGAAGGCAAAGGGGTCCATGGAAGTGTCCGTTCGTGGCGTCGGGAAGGGTCGGCGAAGGCCGCGTGATCCCGTCGTGTGAACGGACTACGCGGCGGTCGCGACTCCCGGCGCTCGCGGACGCGGGTGTCCGGCGGCATCAGGATCGCTCTGCGTGAGAAGGGCGCCGACATCGATGGCCCGCAACGGATGCGGGGCGTCTGCGGCGGCTCCGGGGCGCACGCTCAGCACGATGGCCAGCGCGAGGGTGGTCACGGCGAGCAGTGCGATCGCAAGGCCGAGAGCCGCTGCATCGGGCATCGAGACGAGACCGAGCGCGGTCGCGACGAAGCTCAGCATCTGCCCGAACCACTCGCCCATGTGCGCACTCCTCTCTGCAGCGAGGGTATCACCGGGGTCTGCGCGTCGGTCCGTCACGGTCGGCCCCTGAGGTACGCCGCGGGCGTAACGTCGAAGTATGAGTGACCTTCGCGCCCTGCTCGGGATCGAGCATCCGATCATCCTCGGCCCGTTCGGCGGGCTCTCCTCGACCGCCCTCACCGCTGCGGTCAGCAACGCGGGCGGACTGGGCTCGTTCGGGCTCTACGGCTACGACGGCGACCGCATCCGTGCGACCGGCGCGGAGCTGCGTACCCTGACTGATCGCCCGTACGCGGTGAACGTCTGGCTCCCCACGGGAGACGAGGTCGAGCCGAACCCGCAGCACACGATCTTCGCGCAGGCCCTGCAGCCGTTCTACGAGGCGGTCGGCGTCGACGTCCCCGCCCGCCCCGAACGGTACATCCCACCGCTCGATGAGCAGCTCGACGCGATCTGGGAGATCGATCCGGCAGTGCTCAGCGTGGTGTTCGGCGTGCCGTCTGCCGCCGTCGTCGACGAGGCTCACCGTCGCGGCATCCGGATCGTCGGCACGGCGACCACCGTGGCCGAAGCCGTGGCGCTCGATGAGGCAGGTGTCGACGCCATCGTCGCCACCGGAGCCGAGGCCGCCGGTCACCGGGTATCGTTCCTGCGTCCGGCCGAGGAGTCGCTCGTCGGAACGTTCGCCCTGATCCCGCAGGTCGTGGATGCGGTCGACGTGCCTGTCATCGCAGCCGGAGGAATCGCCGACCGGCGGGGTGCGGCTGCGGCATTCGCGCTGGGGGCCGCAGGCGTGCAGGTCGGGACGGCGTTCCTCGCGACCGCGGAGTCGGCAGCGAACCAGGCACATCGCGACGCGATCCGTTCGACCGCCGCCGACGAGACCGTGCTCACGCGCGCGATGAGCGGGCGGCTGGCTCGTGGTGCGCGCAATCGCGCAGTGCGAGCGATCGAGGCGAGCGGCACGATCGCGCAGTTCCCGATGCAGAACTGGCTGACCGGACGCTTCCGTACCTCGGCCGGTGAGCAGAACCTCGGTGAGCTGCAGTCGCTGTGGATGGGACAGGCCGCGCCGCTCGTGCAGCACGACACCGCAGCCGAGGTGTTCGCCGAACTGGCGGCGGGGATTCCGGTAGCTCCCTGACGCTCGCTCGACCGGAACGGGCTTGCGCCGGACGGAACGGACTAGAGGATGACCGTGGACTTGCCGTGCACGATGACGCGGTCCTCGGCGTGCCACTGCACCGCGCGGGCGAGCACCTGACGCTCGACGTCTGCGCCGCGGCTCTGCAGTTGCGCCGCCGAGTCGGAGTGGGTCACACGGGTCACGTCCTGCTCGATGATCGGACCCTCGTCGAGATCGGCCGTCGCATAGTGCGCGGTCGCGCCGATCAGCTTCACGCCGCGATCCTTCGCGCGGGCATACGGGTTGGCGCCGATGAACGCGGGCAGGAACGAGTGATGGATGTTGATCACCGGGGCCTCGAGGTGGGTGATGAAGTCGTCGGTGAGGATCTGCATGTAGCGGGCGAGCACGACCAGGTCGACGTTGCCGCGCAGCAGTTCGAGCTGGCGCTCCTCCATGACGGACTTGTCCCCTGACGGGATGTGCACGAAGGGCACCCCGAACGAGCGGACGGCCTCTGCCAGGTCGGGGTGGTTGGAGACGACCATCGTGATGTCGATGTCGAGCTGCCCGCGCTGCGTGCGCCAGAGCAGCTCCATCAGGCAGTGGTCGTACTTCGAGACGAAGATCGCGACCCGCTTGCGCCGCGCGACGTCGTGCAGCGACCACTCCATGCCGAAGCGCTCGGCGACGGCCGCGATGTCGGCCTCGAGGGCGGGGCGGGCAGCCGAAAGCCCTTCGAGGTGGAGCACGGTGCGCTGGAAGAAGCGTCCGTCCTCGGCGTCGGTGGAGTGCTGATCGAGGGAGATGATGTTCGCCCCGTGCTGAGCGAGCACGCCGGCGACGGCGGCGACGATGCCGGGCTGGTCGTCGCAGGCGATGAGCAGGCGGGCGGTATCGGGCTGAGACATGGGGGCTCCTCGAGGGTGTGCATCGATTCTGCCGTGGATGCGCCGAGCGGGCGAATCGCGGAAGATCACCCGCTGCACTGCAACCGCGAGAGTGCCCCCTCACCTACCCTGAGAGCATGGATGCGAGCGACCTCGGCCTGGTGCTGATCCCCCTGCTGGCTGTTGCCGCGCCGCTGCTCGCGCGCGGTGTGCGCCCAGTGGTGCGGGTGCCGATCGTCGTGTTCGAGCTCGTGCTGGGGATCCTCGTCGGTCCGGCAGTGCTCGGCTGGGTGGAGCCCGGCCCGCTGCTGGAGAAGCTCAGCGACTTCGGTCTCGCGCTGCTTTTCTTCGTGGCGGGCACCGAGATCGACTTCAAGATGGTGGCGGGCAAGCCACTCGCACGCGCATCCCTCGGCTGGCTCCTCAGCGTCGTGCTCGGCATCGGCCTCGGCCTCTTCTTCGCTCCCGGCGAGGGGATGGTCGTGATCGGCATCGCGCTCAGCTCGACGGCATTGGGCACGCTCATGCCGATCCTGCGCGACGCCCGCGAGTTGGACACACCCTTCGGCCGAGCGATCAGCGCGATCGGCGCGGTCGGGGAGTTCCTGCCCCTGATCGCGATCTCGATCTTCCTCAGCACCCGCACGACCCCGCTCGCAACGGCGGTCCTCCTGACCTTCGTGGTGCTGGCGGGGCTCGCAGTGCTGCTGGCGCATCGGGTGCCCCACGGCCGACTGCACCGGATCGTCCTCGCCACGTTGCACACGTCCGACCAGTTCGGGGTGCGCTTCGTGATCCTGCTCATCGCCGCGCTCGTCGGGCTCAGCGTGATGCTCGACCTCGACATGCTGCTCGGGGCGTTCGTAGCGGGCGCGGTGTGGCGCATCATCATGGCACGTGCGCCGAAGGAATCGGCAGAGCAGGTCGAGAGCAAGATCGAGGCGATCGCGTTCGGCTTCCTGGTGCCGATCTTCTTCCTCTACACCGGCGTGACCTTCGACCTGCAGGCGCTGCTCACCTCACCTTCGGCTCTGGCTCTGGTGCCGATCTTCCTGATCGCGCTGCTCGTGATCCGCGGGGCGGCGGCGCAGCTGTCGGCGCCTTCCGGGATGAGCGTCCGAGATAGGACGGCGCTCGGCCTGCTGGCCGCGACCGGCCTGCCAATCATCGTCGCGGTCACCGCGATCGGCGTGGATCAGGACATGCTCGACACGGGTACCGCGGCCGCTCTCGTCGGCGCCGGCATGCTGTCGGTGCTGCTCTACCCGCTGATCGGCATGACCCTTCGCGGAGACCGCGCCGAGGTCGTCGGCCCCGCGCGCGCCGGCGAGGCTGTGCAGGGGGAGCTGTGACGACAGCATCCGCGCTTCTGACGCGCGCAGTGGAGGATCTCGCCGGTGCGCCGAAGGAAGGCCTGGGCGAGCAGCGCGACTCCCGATGGCGCGGTCGCCGTATCGTGCGGGTCGGCGAGGCCTGGCACCTCGGCGTGCTGCTGCTCACCGATACGCACGCGCTCGCCACAGCCGAGGTGTTGCGTGCGGCAGATCCCGGGCGACGCGGCTACACGGCCGAGTCGGCCAGGGAACGCGCCGAGCGCCGTGCCGAGGCGCTGCGGGGCGGTTTCGGCGAGGGCGATGTCGTGCACGTCGGATGGAGCGTGATCGACGTGGACGCCGTGGATGCCGGTGGCTCATCCGGTCCACTCGCGCTGATCGACGGCGTGCCGTCCGTGCGCTGGAGTACTGCCGGAGGTTTCATGCCGCTTGAGGCATACCTGCGCGAGCGCGTGACACTGCTGCGCGACGCGGCAGCGAGCTGAGCTCAGGCGAAGGTCTCGGCGAACCGGCGCAGGAGTGCCGCGCCTTCGGCGACGGATGCTGCGAGCACCTGCTGCTGCACCGCGTCGAACTCGTCAGGGTCGAAGTAGCCGGTGGTGCGATAGAACGTCATCCGGTCGGCGAAGTCGCGCGGGGTGGGTTCGGGGTGGAACTGCGCGGCGTACAGGTGCGTGCCCACGCGGTAGGCCTGCACCGGGCAGGCTGCGTTGGTCGCCAGCAGCACGGCGCCGGGAGGAGTGCTCGCCGCGCTCTCCTTGTGCGCCGTGAACACTGTCAGGGCGGAGCCGCTGGGTCCGAAGACGGGGTCGGCAGCGCCCTCTGCGGTCGTGTCGATCACGGTCGCGCTCGCCGGCTCCGGGGTGTCGGTCACGACCTCGCCGCCGAGCATGCGGGTGACCACGCCGATGCTGAAGCAGGTGAAGAACACGGCGATCTCGGCCGCCATCGCCGCATCGGCCAGCGTCCGGAGGTCGGCTTCGACGCGCAGCTGCTCTGCCGACTTCACCGTGTCCGAGACGTTGAAGGGTGAGCCGCCGACCACGACCCCGCGGTATCCGCGCAGACGCTCGATGTGCAGGGGAGTGTGGAGCAGGTCGAGCCGGTCGACCACGTCGACGCCCAGGGCCCGACGGAACGAGGCGTGCTCAGCGTCCGCCGCCCCGGTCTCGGGCCGCACGCAGACGTAGAGAAGCGAGGCCATCAGGAGATTCTAACGAGCGCGAGGGGACTGCCCGACGCGGTCACCGCGAGGAGTTCGTCGTACGGCCGCGAACGATGCCGACGAACGTCTCGACGTCGGGTGTCGTGCGCTCGCGCGGCCAGACGAGGGCGACGGTCGATACCGGCCCGTTGACGAGCACGCGGTGGTCGATGTCTTTGCGGTGATGCATCCGCGCCAGCGACATCGGCACGATCACGATGCCGACACCGGACGCCGCGGTCACGATCGCCTCATTCGTCGGGAGCGCGGCGAACCGCGCAGGGGAGGTGCCCGGCAGTTCGAGTGGGCCGAGCACGTCGTCGGTCAGGCCGATCACGACCTCGCCCTCGAGGTCGGAGCCCGTGAGCTCAGCGGCCGCCATCAGATGCGAATCGACCGCGGCGACGACGACCGGGAGTTCGTCGTACAGAGGGATGATGTGCAGGGAATCGTCGGTGAGCGGCAGACGCACCAGCGCCGCGTCGACCCCGTCGAGCGCGGCACGCTGGGTAGCGGCCTCGATCGGAACGAGTTCGAGCGGCACTCGTGGCATCCGCTGCTTCCACGCATCGATCCACTTGCCGGGTGTCGCGCCGGGCACGGCACCGAGCCGGAAGGTGCGCGGTGCCTCGGGCTCGGGCTGAGGAGCGTCGAAGACGACCTTTGCGGTGGGCTTCTTCGGCTTCTGCGGGGGGAACCGCTCGGCGGGGGCGGCCTTGTTCCGGCGCACGGGTGTGCCCCTGCTCGCGCCCTTCGCGGGCCGTCTTCCCTGATTCGCCATAGGGACAAGGCTACTCGGCGAGTGGACCCGGGAGTTCGGGAGCGGGAGCAGACGTGGTGGCTGCGAGTTTCCGCTGCGCTCGGCGGATGAGGCCGGCAGCGCCGCCGACGAGAAGCAGCACGCCCACGGTCAGCAGGAGGATCGTGACGATCGTCGCCGGGGTCAGGGTCAGCATCGCGTCTGCCAGGGTGTCGCGCCGGCCGGCGTCGCTGAGCATCCAGAGGGCGGCTGTCGCGCTCCCGGCGAACAGGAGCCCCCAGATGATCGCGGCCCAGCGGGTGCGCGGAGGGGTGATGGTCTCGGTGATCGTCGGAGTGCTCATCGCTGGTCTTCCTTCTGAGGCTCGACGACGATGACGGCGATCTCGCCGCTCGTCTGATGAATGGTGACACGCTGGACAGTCGTGGTCGAGGCGTTCTCCGAGGCGATCCTCGCAGCCACGAAAGCGCTGCCGTCGCGCTCATCGACTGGCCAGACTCCGCTGTCGATGATGTCGCCTCTCTCGTCGTCCTGCCGCGACCAGCTCACGGTCGCTGTGCCGACGGTTGCCCGCAGGTCGAGTTCCACCCCCGGCATGACGTAGACGAACGTGTTTCCGGAGCCCTTGTCAACGACGATCGACCGCGGACCGCCCTCGTAGGGGTTCAGCGTGAGGTACGCGTCTCCGAACGGCTGACGGATATGGGCTGGTGCGTTGTTCCCGATCGAGGCGTAGCCGAGCGTGACTCCGGGGAAGGCAGAGAAGGCGCCGGCCACCAGCCCACCCACCAGCGTGAGCACGGTGACGAAGGCGAGGAAGCCGCTGCGGCGGCGGAACGCCCCGGCGACGATCATCCCGAGCGCCAGGATGAGGGCGGCCGCGAGCAGACCCAGCGCGGCGCCGAGCGCCTCGCCGCCCGTGGCGAGTCCGACGGCAGCGCCCGTGATGATGGCGAGACCGATCATGGTCGCGGCGAACGCGAAGCCCGTCCGCGGGTTCGATGCCCGGCGGATGCGGCGGCGCTCGGCGGCCTCTGCGGCGAACACCGCGGCCTCGGCCTGGCGCTCGCGGCGCAGCTGTTCACGGGCAGCCCGTTCCACATCCTGCTGCTGGCGCCGCCATGCCTGATCCTGTTCCTTCCAGGCGGCGTGCTGAGCGCGCCAGGCCTCGAGCGCTGCGGGGTCCTGCGTGCCGGGGGCGAGCGGAGCCGGAGGGGCAGGAGGAGCGGCCGCGACGGCGGCATCGGAGGTCAGGGCAGCAGGTGCCGTCGGCGCGGTCACCACGGTGTCGACGTCGGTAGGCGCCTCGTTCGAGAGAGTGGCGCCCGTCCCCTCGGCGGTACCCGAACCGTCGAGGGGAGCGGACGCGGCCGGGGCCGCCTGATCTGCGGAAGCCATCGGCAGATCAGGCGCGGAAGCACCCGGGGTGCGGCTGGCAGCACGCACGATCAGGAAGAGCAGGGCGGCGACGAGGGCGATCCCGACGATCCAGCTGATGAGCGACAGGGCCGACCAGCCGTCGTAGCCGAGGCCGAAGAGTCGACCGGCGAGTGGAGCGGTGGGGAACAGTCCGATGACGGCCATCGCCAGGATGCCCCACTGCACGGGCTGATAGTCGTGCCGCAGCAGATCGCGGAGATGGACGCGCCCATCGAGGTCGGGCAGGAGTGCCCAGGCGGCGGCGTAGAGGAAGATCACCGGCAGACCGAACAGGGCCGCGACCACGAGCACGCCCCGCACGATCAGCGGGTCGATGCGCAGGCGCGCGGCGATGCCGGCGGCGACTCCACCGAGCCAGCCGTCGGAGCGCGCGACGCCGAGGCCGGCGACCCAGAGGAGGAACCGATCGGCGCCCCGAGGGATGTCGGAGCCCGGGGTGCCGACGGCCGGAGCGGCGTGGTCGGCAGGGGGTGGTGGCGCAGTCGGAATCGTCATGCTTCGATCCTGGCGGCAACCGTCGACCGCCTGCCATGGGGGGAACCCCTGAGCGACCCCTGAATCTGGGCAGGGGACGACCCGGAGTGGCCGTGCGGATGGTTGGATTGGCGACATGTCCTCTTCGGCGCACGCTCCCGCGCGACCTCCGCGCGTGGCTGCTCCGCCGCGCCCGCCGCTGACCCGTGATCGGGAGTGTCTGGTGACCGGCGTCAGCACGGGACTCGCCCGCCATCTCGGTGTGCGGGTGTCGATGGTGCGGGCCTTGTTCATCGCACTGACACTGTGCGGCGGCGCCGGCATACTCCTCTATGCGTGGTGCTGGACGTTCATGCCGTTGGCGGAGGGCGAGAGCGCGCCGACGAGACGGATGCCGGTCGCCTGGCTGCTCCTGGCCCCTGCCGCGGTCGGAATGCTCGTCATCCTCGTCTGGCGCGGAGGCAGCGACTGGCTGAGTGGAACCATTCCGCCCGGCCCCGCGGCCGTCGTCGTGGGTGGCACCGTGGCGTTCGCGACCGGTGCAGGACTGTGGGCGACCCTCATCGACCGCACCGATACGGCTCGCGGGCCACGACACACCCTGAGCATCCGGATCCTCGCGATCCTGTTGCTCGCGCTGCTGTTCATGATCCTGCTGGCCTGGCCGGTGGCCTCATCGGGGGTCGTGCTCGTGCTGATCCCTCTGGTCGGACTGGCTGCCGTGATCTCGTCCACACTGATCCCGCGGTGGCGAGAGCTCTCCGGGGAGCGCACCCGCCGCATCCGCGAGGAGCAGCGCAGCCAGATGGCCGCCCATCTGCACGACTCCGTGCTGCAGACGCTCGCGCTGATCCAGAACAGGGCCGGAGCGTCCAGTGAGGCCGCACGGCTCGCGAGGGCGCAGGAGCGTGAGCTGCGCGCGTGGCTGTACGACGGCGATGCCCCGGCCGACAGCGACCTCCCGACCGACCTGCGCGACTACGCGGGAGCGCTCGAGCTCGACTATCCGGTGCGCATCGAGGTCGTCTCCGCCGGCCTCTCCACCGAGCGCGCGAGCGGCGAGCTCGCGGCAGCGGCCAGGGAGGCGATCCTGAACGCCGCCCGCCATGCGGGCGGCGAGATCTCGGTGTACATCGAGGGGAGTACGACGGGAGTCGACGTCTTCATCCGAGACCGTGGCACCGGCTTCGTGCTCGACGACGTGCCGAGCGACCGTCTCGGTGTGCGGGAATCGATCATCGGCCGGATGCGTCGTGCCGACGGGGCGGGAGCCGTCCGCAGCGACGAGAACGGCACCGAGGTGCACCTCAGCATCATGACGGGTGCGCACCACGACAGGCCGGCATCCCGGCCCACACCCTCGCGGGAGGAGAACCGTGGCTGACAGCATCCGGGTCGTGATCGTCGACGACCACTCGATCTTCCGTTCCGGCCTTCGTGCCGACCTCGATGCGAGCGTCGACGTGGTCGGCGAGGCCGACGACGTGCCTTCGGCGATCGCCGTGATCGGCGACACGAATCCCGACGTGGTGCTGTTGGACGTGCACCTGCCAGGGGGGAGTGGAGAGGATGCCGCCGGGGGCGAGGCCGTGATCCGCGGCTCGGCACCCACCACTGCTCGCTTCCTCGCGCTGAGTGTGTCGGATGCGGCAGCGGATGTCGTGCGGGTGATCCGTGCCGGCGCCCGGGGCTACATAACCAAGGGTTCGTCGGGCATCGAGGTGAGCAAGGCGGTGCACGCGGTGGCCGACGGCGATGCCGTGTTCTCGCCTCGGCTCGCCGGCTTCGTCCTCGATGCCTTCGGGGCCGTCGCGGGCGAAACCGCGACCGCGACCGACGAGTTGGATCGACTGTCGGCGCGCGAGCAGGAGGTCATGCGACTGATCGCCCGCGGCTACGCCTACAAGGAAGTCGCGTCCGAGCTCTTCATCTCGATCAAGACCGTCGAGACCCATGTCTCATCGGTGCTGCGCAAGCTGCAGCTGTCGTCTCGCCACGAACTCACCGCGTGGGCGTCGGAGCGGCGCCTGCTGTAGCTCGGGTCCCCGCCCGGGTGACCAGGCGCGGCCCGTGATCAGGCCGCGAGCCACAAACCCTTCTGGTCGGTCGCGATGGTGAGGCCGGCGGCGACCGTCTCGTCGTCACCGATCCTGGCACCGCGCACGATTCGTGCTCCGGCACCGATATCGGTGCGAACCCCGACGTAGGCGTGATCGCCGATCGCGGCGCCGTGGCCGACGTGCGCGTGCGCGTCGACGAACGCGCCTTCACCGATCACAGCGTCTTCGTCGATCCAGGCGCCGCGGGCGATGGTCGCCCCGGCGCCGACGCGTGCGCCCGGTTCGATATAGGCACCCGCCTCGATGTGCGCCTTCGGATGCACCTTCGCGCCATGCGCGACGAGACCTCGACCGTTCGCGTGCTTGCGGTACCGCAGCGTCGCGCCCTGATCGTTCTCGATGTCGACGTAGTTCTTGCCCACGATTCCTCCCGTGCTCCGGTGTTCTCCGGATATATCAACAACCACGGTGGGGGCGGATTCATTCCCGCGGATGGATGTGGTCACCTCTGGCAGGACGGACACCAGAACGTGATGCGTTCGCGGGTCGGGTCCGCACCCTGCTCTCCGCGTCGGATGAGGGTGCCGCAGCGCCGGCAGGGGCGTCCGGCGCGACCGTAGACCCAGGTGGTCTGGCCCGGGCGATTGACGCCGGTGAACGTGCGGTCAGGGCGATCGCGATTGGCGCGGATCGTGCGCACGCCGAGACCGAGAAGGGCGGGAACATCGACCTCGGACGTCGGGGTCGTGGGCAGGATTCCGCGTAGGAACAGGAGTTCTGCGGCGTATTCGTTGCCGAACCCTGCGACGTTGCGCTGATCGAGGAGCGCGACGTGGACGCTGCGGGTGTCGGCTCCGAGCCGTCGTGCCGCCTCGGTCGCATCCCAGTCGTCGGCGAGTGGATCGGGGCCGAGGTACCCGACGAGTTGGTCCTCATCACGGGTGGGCACGACCTCGATCTCCGCGATGTCGACGCCGACGGCTTCGCGGTGCTCGGTACCCACGATCGCACGGACCTTGAAGGACGGATGCCGCCACTTCTCGCCTGGTCGATAGACGAACCAGGCGCCATCCATGCGCAGATGCGAATGCACCGTGCTCTCACCGATGCGCATCAGCAGATGCTTGCCCCGGGCGACGACGCCGTGCACGTGCTGGCCGGTCAGGTCGAGCGTCGCGAACCGCGGAACCCGGAGGTCGAATCGGGTGACCTCGGCGCCGGCCAGGGCCTCGTCGAGGCGCCGCGCTGTGCGGAAGACGGTGTCACCCTCGGGCATCGGGAAGCCTCGGGGCAGGGGCAGGGGCAGGGGCAGGGGCAGGGGCAGGGGCGGACGGCGGAGTGGTCGCGGGCGGAGGCGTTGCGGGCATGGACGCGGCCGTGACGGGTGTGCGCGCGATGAGGTCGCGCGCGAGCATCGTGCTCCCTGCCACGGCGGCGGGCATGATCGCGACGGCACCGCCCGGGATCAGGAAGCAGAGCTGGGCGGCTACCCCGAAGCCGAGTACCCGTGCGCGACTGCCCGAGAACAGTGCCGCACGGTCGGCCGGAGTGAGCTCGCGCGCATCGAACGCGCGCCCGGTGAGCTCGCGCGCGAGCAGGCGGCCGGTCAGGATGACGCCGGAGATCGGGCCGAGGAAGCCGCCGACGAGCGGGATGAGTCCGATGAGCAGAACGATGATCGCGATCAGGATGCCGAGCATCACCAGCCGCAGGCCTTCGCCGAGAGTCGTCCAGAAACTGCCGCCGTCGGCAGGTGGCGCTGCGCCGAGGTCGACTTCGACCGCGTGCCAGATGCGCTGGTAGAACGGGTCGCCGATGGTCAAGGTCAACGCGCTGAAGACGACGCTGGCCAGAGCGAGCGCAGCGGCGACCACCACCAGGCCCACCGCAGTGCGAAGCAGACCCCGCCACGGTTCGCCCCATCCCTCGGCGAAGGGGGTGAGCCAGGCCGAGACCGACGGCATGCCGATCACCAGGGGGATGAGGGCGGCAGCGAGCAGGAAGAGCGCGATGATCGCCGGGATCAGCCCGAGCACCATGAGGCCGGGCCGTGTGCGCCACAGCCCGAACCCGCGCAGCAGGGTGCGGATGCCGGTGGCGAACTCTCGGATCATGGCTTCCAGCGTAGGTGTCAGTAGTGGTAGCGAGCCTGCAGGACGATGATCTGCAGGTCGTTCGCGGTGTAGACCAGCCGGTTCGTCTCGTCGATCCGCCGCGACCATGCTCCGGCGAGGGCGTGCTTCAGAGGCTCCGGCTTGCCGATGCCTTCGAAAGGATCATCACGGAGCACGTCGGCCAGGAGCAGGTTGACGCGCTTCAGGGTTCGTCGATCTTCCGTCTGCCAATGGAGGTAGTCCTCCCATGCTCCGGCGGTCCAGACGAGCAGGCGTGTGGTCATCCCTCGTCGAGTTCGTGCTCGGTGACCTCGCCCGCCTGCGCTGCGGCAAGGGCGACGAGCAGACGGTTCGCGTTCGCGGGGGAACGCAGAAGATGGCTCGTTTCGATCAGTGAGTCGTACTCGGCCTTCGACATGAGGACGGCGGCTCCACGTCGGGATACGATCTCGACTTCAGAGTGATCCAGGTTGACGCGCTCGATCAGGCCGAAGAGATCGCGGCGTGCTTCGCTCGTCGTGATAGCCATATCTCCACCTGTCTTCTCGTACCACTTCTCGTACCACTTATGGTACCACTCGCATCGCTCAGACGGCCTTGCGGAGCGTATAGCCGCGTGGGGTCGCGACGAAGCCTGCCTCTTGCAGCGCGAGTGCGAGCTCGGTGCCGTAGACACCCTCGCCGTTGATCTTCTCGACCGTCAGGGTGTCGAGGCGACGACTGCGTGCGGTGGCGGCGAGGTCGTGAGCCGCGGCTCGCAGCACCTCGCCGTCGTCGGTGAACGCCAGCACGGTGCGGCCACCGCGTTCGAGGGAGAGCACGAGTGCGCCGTCGACGAGCACGACCAGTCCGCCCGCCTTGCGACCGGGGCGGTGAGAGACGCCATCGAGCTTGGGCCACCCGAGTGCGGCGCCGTAGGGGTTCGCCGGATCGGTCGCGGCGAGCGTCACGGCCTTTCGGGGTGCGGGATCGGCGAGCCCGGCGTAAGTTCGCAACCGGTCGACCGTCCCGGAGGCGGCGAACTGCGCGGCGCCGAGCTTCTCGATCACGTAGCCGCGACGGCAGTGGCCGGCCTCTTCGAAGCCCGCGAGCACCCGATAGGCCTGGGCGAAGCCGCCGGGCACTCCTTCGGCCTGCACAGCACCACGGGTGACGACGCCGTAGCGGTCGAGCAGGAGTCCGGCCGTGACGGTAGCGCGGCGGGCGGCATCCGTCTCGAGCGCAGGAAGCAGCGACCAGCGTCCGCCGATCGACGGTGGGCGAGGGGCCGCGGAACCGGTGAAGGACACGCCGCGGTAGGTGCGGGCACGGGGAGCGCGGCGCTTCACCTTATGCGCCTGCGACCCGCCGGCGAGAAGCGAGCGGATCGGGGCGAAGGTGTCGTTGGTGACATAGCCCGACCATGTCAACGACCACAGAGCCTCGAGCACCGATTGCTCGTTCTCGGCCGCCGCCATGTCTTTCAACTGCGCGGCGAAATAGGCACCGCCCACGTCGAGGGCGATGAGGATGCGCGATTCGAGGGAGTCGGAGGCGATCTCGGCGTCGCGCTCCGGCAGAGTGAAGGGCGCGATGTCGGCCGGATGCAGCGACACCCAGCCGTCACGCCCCGGAAGGGTGCCGTGACCAGACCAGATGACCTCGCCGGCAGCGGTCAGCTCGTCGAGCATCGCGGGGGAGTAGTCGCGCACGCGGGAGGGCAGCACCAGCGACTCCCAGGCGCTCGCAGGGATGGGCACCCCGGCGAACTGCTCGATCACGTTGAGCACGCCGTCGACGCCTTCGAGTGGCCGCCCGATGTGCTGCCAGTCGGGCAGGAATCGCGCGTACGCCTCGGGTGAGACCGGTTCGACCGACCCGCGGATCGCGGCGAGCGAGCGCATCCGGAGACGGCGCAGCACCTCGGAGTCGCACCACTCGATGGCATCTGCGCTGCCGGCGGCCTCGGGCAGGAAGTACCCACTCGTGATCCGCCCCGCTGTCTCGAGGCGCTGCAGGGTGTGCCGGGCGACGGCGGCGCCGAGTCCGAACCGGGTGGCGATCGCGTCCGTCGTGAACGGACCGTGCGTGCGAGCGTGGCGGGCGACGAGGTCACCGAGGGGATCGGCCACCGGTTCGAGGAACGCCACGGGGATGCCGGTGGGCAGCGCCGCCCCCAGCGCATCGCGCAGACGCCCCGCATCTTCGATCGCGGCGACGCGGTTCGCTCCGGCGATCGTGACGGGAATCGCTCGACGCGCCGTGATCAGGTGATCGAGCATCGCGGCGGCAGAGCTGTCGCCGACGGTGTCGGGGTCGAGACGGGCTGTGACCTCGTCGGCGTCGAGCGGCCCGAGCATGCGCAGCAGGTCGGCGACGCCTTCGAGTCCGCGTGCCCGGCGTTCCGGGTCGAGGCGTTGGGCTTCGCGTTCGAACTGGGCGATCACATCGGGGTCGAGCAGTTCGCGCAGTTCGACAGTGCCCAGGAGCTCCCCGAGCAGTGCCGGGTCGACCGAGAGCGCGGCCGCTCTGCGCTCGGCGAGCGGGGAATCGCCCTCGTACATGAACGCGCCCACGTAGCCGAACAGCAGGTCGCGGGCATACGGCGACGGCTGGCCGGGCTCGGTCTCGACCAGGCGGATCCGGCGATCGGCGATCGAGGTGGCGAGCTTGCGCAGCGAGGGGAGATCGTAGACGTCTTGCAGCACTTCGCGCAGCGTCTCCAGGATCACCGGGAACGTCGGATGCCGCCTGGCGACCTCGAGCAGCTGCGCCGACCGCTGTCGCTGCTGCCAGAGCGGCGTGCGCTTGTTCGGGTTCATGCGGGGCATGAGCAGCGCCCGCGCAGCGCACTCGCGGAACCGGGAGGCGAACAGTGCAGAGCCGCCCACCTCCTCGGTGACGATATGGTCCAGTTCGTCGGGCTCGAACACGAAGAGCTCGGCTCCTGGGGGCTCGGCCTCGGCATCGGGGATGCGCACGATGATGCCGTCGTCGCTCGCGACCGCCGATCCTTCGACTCCCAGTCGCTCGCGCACCCGGGCGTTGATCGCGAGGGACCACGGGGCGTGGACCTTCATGCCGTAGGGGGAATGCAGGATGACGCGCCAGTCGCCCACTTCGTCACGCCCGCGCTCGACGGTGAGGGTGCGGTCGGTCGGGAGCGTGCCCGTCGCCTCGCGCTGCTCGGTCAGATGGGCCATGAGGTTGGCCCGCGCCTGCTCGTCGAGCCCTGCGTCGATCAGTCTCTGCGTCGCCTTCTCGGGCGCTGCCGCCGACACCTCGCGGGAGAACGCACCCAGCGCCTCACCGAGTTCGAACGGCCGGCCGATGCCGTCGCCGTGCCAGAACGGTACCTTGCCCGGCTGCCCGTAGGCGGGGATCACATTGACCCGGTCGTGGGTGATCTCGGCGATCCGCCAGCTCGTCGTGCCGAGGGTGAAGACGTCGCCCACCCGAGACTCGTAGACCATCTCCTCATCGAGCTCGCCGACGCGGGCGCCGCTCGTCTCGCCCGCGACGAAGACCCCGAACAGACCGCGATCGGGGATGGTGCCGCCGCTGGTCACCGCGATGCGCTGTGCTCCCGGTCGCCCGGTCAACGTGCCCGCATCGCGATCCCAGACGAGTCGCGGCCGCAGCTCGGCGAATTCATCGGAGGGGAAGCGTCCGGCCAGCAGGTCGAGCGTCGCCTCGTAGGCCGAGCGCGGAAGGGCCTGGAAGGGTGCCGACCGACGGACCGTCTCGAACCACTCCTCGACCCCGATGGCGCCGAGTGCACTGGCGGCGACGGTCTGCTGGGCGAGGATGTCGAGGGGATTGCGCGGTACCTGGATGGCCTCGATCTTTCCCGCCAGCATCCGCTCGGTCACGATCGCCGTGTGCAGCACGTCGCCGCGATGCTTGGGGAAGAGTGCGGCCCGGCTGATCTCGCCCACCTGGTGCCCTGCACGCCCGACGCGCTGCAGACCGGATGCGGCGGAAGGCGGCGCCTCGACCTGGATGACGAGGTCGACCGCGCCCATGTCGATGCCGAGTTCGAGGCTGCTCGTCGCGACGACGCAGCGCAGCACTCCCGACTTGAGCTCTTCTTCGACCTGGGCGCGCTGCTCCTTCGACACGGAGCCGTGGTGCGCCTTGGCGAGCACGGGGTCGGCGCCGGCCGTCTGACCGGCCTGAGCCATCATCGCCGCCGGAACCGTCGCCGCCGGCAGCTCGACGCCGATGCGCTCGGAGTAGATCTCGTTGAGGCGACCGGTGAGCCGTTCGGCGAGCCGACGGGAGTTCGCGAACACGATGGTCGAGTTGTTCTGCAGGATGCGGTCGACGATCGCCTCCTCGACGTGCGGCCAGATCGAGCCGGTGACCTCGGTGTACTCGGCATCGGCGGCCTCGCCCGGCACCCCGGGAGGCGGTGGCGGATTGGTCATGTCGTCCATCGGCACGACGACGTTGAGCTCGAAGGTCTTGGATGCGGGAGGGGCGACGATCTCGACCGGGGCTGAACCGCCGAGGAAGCGCGCGACCTCGTCGATGGGACGCACCGTGGCCGAGAGACCGATCCGCTGGGCCGGCTTCTCGACGCCGTTCGCGCGACGCAGCGCATCGAGGCGCTCCAGGCTCACCGCGAGGTGTGCGCCGCGCTTGGTCGCCGCGACCGCGTGCACCTCGTCGATGATGACGGTGTGCACACCTCGCAGCGTCTCGCCCGCTCGGCTCGTGAGCATGAGGTACAGCGACTCGGGGGTCGTGATGAGGATGTCAGGCGGATCGGAGACCAGTTTGCGCCGGTCGCTCGAGGTCGTATCGCCCGAGCGCACCCCGACGGTCACGGCGGGGGCCGGCACCCCGAGCCGCCTGGCCGACTGCCCGATGCCGATCAGCGGGGAGCGGAGGTTGCGCTCGACGTCGACGCCCAGCGCCTTCAGCGGGGAGATGTAGAGGATGCGGGTGCGCGGCTCGCCCTTCGCGGGAGCGGCCGTTTCGGTCATGCGCTCGCGGAAGACGCTGTCGATCGCCCAGAGGAACGCCGACAACGTCTTGCCCGAACCGGTCGGGGCCACCACGAGCGCGTGTTTGCCCGCCGAGATCGCGTTCCAGGCGCCAGTCTGCGCGGGAGTGGGCGCGGGGAACGCACCCCGGAACCAGTCCTGCGTGGCGGGGGTGAAGCGGTCGAGCACGTCGCTCATCACTCCATCTTCGTCGAGGCCGCGGACATCGGGGTCGTGAAGATGTCGGTGCGGTGGAGGATGCTGGGTGAATGGCGCACACCACGAACTACGTCGACACCTTCATCGAGGTCGCCGAGGACTGCCCGACCGACCATGCGACCGAGCCGCCGATCGCCGAGAAACCCTCGATCGCCGCGACGCATTACCGGCTGATCGCCGAAAACCCCTACGCGCGCACTTCCGACGACGTGATCTTCGAGACGTACGCGCTGCGCAACGACATCGCTGCGGACGACGCGGCCGCGCGCGAGGCCTTCTTCTCGAAGGGGCAGCCCTGCCTGCGTTCCTCGCCGCTGGGCAAGCGCTACGGCTGGGGCCTCCATCACGACGCGGAAGGTCGGGTCGCACTGGTGCCGCGGGAGTCGGAACAGTACCAGGCGCTCGCCGCAGACCCCGAGGTCGCGCACACGCGGGCGATGCGGAGTCGGCGGGCATGATCGCGACAGCTGGGACGGTTCTCTGCTGCGAAGACGGGTGACGGAGGGGCGTCGTACCTCAGTAC
>JBOGEI010000044.1:0-22640 GCA_050701935.1 Microbacterium sp. | reverse complement strand
GCCGGCGATCTGCGGCGCCTTCGTCTATGAGCCTTCCCTGAATTCGATCGGTGCCCGCTCGGTCACCTGGGCAAGCTCCCTGCCCGACCAACAGGACGGGTGGCTGCACGTCCTCCAGTTCGCCGACGAGGCTGCGGCCCAGGCCCTGATGGATCAGTACGTCGAAGCCGCGCAGCAGTGCGCCGAGTTCACCTACGGCGGCCCCTCGACGTTCGAGTCGACGGTGCAGGAATCCGATGACGGAGTGAGGGCTGTCGCCGGCTCATTGGTCGTCGACGACGGCTTCGGAGGTGGGCACAGGCTCTACCTGGGCTTCGCCACGGTGGGAAACGTCGTCGTGGACTTCTGGCAGCCGTTCTCGGGAGATGCCGCTCTCGACAGCGAGCAGGCCGCGGAGTTCCTCCGCGACGGAGCGTCCGACGCCAGGAAGAAGCTGGTCGAGGAGCTGACGGCGAACCCGCCGGAGTCGCCTGAGACTCCACCGACGGCAGACCCTGCTGCCGCGTGGAGCACGTGGGAGGTGACCGACCGCGGCGTCGGTCCGATCCTTCTCGGCTCTGAGGTAGAAGACGCCATCGCGGCGGTGCCGGGAGCGAAGGTGATCAGGCCGGAGTGGGACGGTGGGCAGACGCGACTCGTGAGCCCAGACGGTTCTGCCTCTTTGCTGCTCTGGACGCGCGACGGGGGCACCGTCGTCGCCGCCGTCTCGGCGGGCGTCGCCAACGTTTCGGATGAACCCCGCGAAGACCCCGCTGAGCTGCCGGCTGCGGGTGATGTACGAATCGGCGACACGGCTGCCGACGCCATGAGCGCTTTCCCGGGTGGGACGTCGGTCAGGATCGTGTCGTCCGGCGAGTACTTCTACGACTGGACGACCCGGGAGGGCGCGGCAATCCGGTTCCGTGTCGACCGGGATGCGACGGACCCTGCTGCCGTGATCACCGGAATCCTGACGGAAGATGCCACGCTGCGCCAGATTCCCGATTTCGGCTGAGTCCTCTTCGTCGAGCGGCGTGCCGCGGAATGTCGACGCATCGATTCTTCTGACTAACTGAACGATCGGTCGGTTAGTATGGGCGGATCGGATGACGCGGCTGCGGTGTCCGACCCGCTCGACGAGGAGGTCGACGATGACAGATGCGACGACGCAGACCACAGAGGCGGTGCGCCCGAATCGCGCCATGATGGAGCGTGACCGCGCCTCGGCCTTACTGGGCCTTGTCGTCGAACGTGACGATCCCGGCCATGCGGTGGTGTCGATGCGCGTGCGGGACGACATGACGAACGGCTTCCGCATCACGCACGGCGGCTTCGTGTTCGCCCTCGCCGACACCGCCTTCGCGATCGCGTGCAACGAAGACGACCGGGTCACGGTCGCGGCCGGCGCGGACATCTCCTTCCTCAAGTCGACCGTCTCCGGCCAGACACTCACCGCGACGGCGGTCCGACGCACGCGCACCGGCCGCTCCGGCATCTATGACGTGAGCGTGGTCGATGAGCAGGGTGATCCCGTCGCCGAGTTCCGCGGGCGCTCCCGCACCACCAACCAGACCTTCTGATCCCCACCTCCGGAGCCCCCGTGTCGACGACGACCGCAACAACCTCCCGTGTCCACCCTCCCGCAGCCGCCGAGCTCGACGCCGAAGAGCGCATGAGTCGCGACGAGATCGGAACGCTCCAGCTCGAGCGGCTTCAGCAGACCGTTCGCCATGCGTACGCGAACGTTCCCCTCTATACGCGCAAGTTCGATGACGCGGGTGTGCATCCGGACGATATCCGCAGCCTGGATGACGTGCAGCGGCTGCCGTTCACGACCAAGGCGGATCTGCGCGAGACCTACCCGTTCGGGATGTTCGCGGTGCCGATGTCCGATGTCGCCCGCATTCACGCATCCAGCGGCACCACGGGACGGCCGACGGTCGTCGGCTACACGAAGGGGGACCTCGACCGATGGGGGTCTCTGGTGGCGCGCTCGCTGCGGGCGAGCGGGATCCGGCCCGGGATGAAGGTGCACAACGCCTACGGTTACGGACTGTTCACCGGTGGGCTCGGCGCACACGCGGGCATCGAAGCGCTCGGAGCGACCGTCATCCCCATGTCCGGGGGTCAGACCGCCCGTCAGGTGCAGCTCATCCTCGATTTCGAGCCGGATGCGATCCTGTGCACTCCGAGCTATCTGCTCACGATCGCCGACGCGATGGCGGTGCAGGGGGTCGACCCGCGCTCCACCTCCTTGAAGGTCGCGGTCCTGGGGGCCGAGCCGTGGTCGAACGAGATGCGCCATGAGCTCGAACAGCGTCTGGGAATCGACGCCCTCGACATCTACGGGCTCAGTGAGGTCATGGGGCCGGGCGTGGGCAACGAATGCCTCGAGACGAAGGACGGTCCGCATCTGTGGGAGGACCACTTCCTGCCGGAGATCATCGACGGCGAAAGCGGCGCGGCGCTGCCGGACGGCGAACTCGGCGAACTCGTCTTCACCTCGCTCACCAAGGAGGCGTTCCCCGTGATCCGCTACCGTACGCGCGATCTCACCCGGCTGCTTCCGGGGACCGCGCGTCCGGGGATGCGGCGCATGGAGAAGATCACAGGACGCAACGACGACATGATCATCCTGCGCGGGGTGAACCTGTTTCCCACGCAGATCGAGGAGCTGGTGCTGGGAATCGAACAGTTGACGCCGCATTTCATCCTCGAGCTGTCGAAGGACGCACGGATGGACACGCTGAAGGTGCGGATCGAACGCCACCCCGACCTGTCGGTGGAGACCTGCCAGAGCGCCGCGGAGGTGCTCGCGCAGCGCATCAAGATCTTCGTGGGCTCGACGGTCGCCGTCCAGCTGGAGGAGCCGGGGACGCTTCCGCGAAGCGAGGGCAAGTACAAGCGGGTGTACGACCTGCGTTGATGGTGAATGACAGCCCTGCCGCCTCGCGGCCGACGCTCCGACGCGCACACGCCATCGAGTGCGAGACTGTGGGGTGATGTCCGAGATGCAGAGCACGCGACGAGGCCGCCCCGGGTACGACCAGCAGGGGATCCTCGGTGTCGCCGTCACCGCCTTCAACGAGTACGGGTACGACGCCACATCCATCGGGATGCTCGCCGAGCGGCTCGGTCTGTCGAAATCGGCGATCTACCACCACTTCGGCTCGAAGGACGAGATCCTCGACCTCGCTCTCGACGCGGCACTCAGCGGCCTGGAAGCGGTGGTCGAGGATCCGCTTCCTGAATCGGCGGACGAAGCGGCGGGGTCGAACGCGGTCGACCGACTCGAGCACGTGCTGCGTGGCGCCGTGCGGGTACTGGTGGAGCAGCTGCCGGCCGTGACGCTGCTGCTGCGTGTGCGGGGCAACACCGACGTGGAGCGCAAGGCGCTGGTCCGCCGTCGAGCGTTCGACCGTCGGATCACCGCACTCGTGTCGGAGGCGCAGAGCGAGGGGGCACTGCGAGCCGACATCGACGCGAGCGTCGTCGCCCGTCTCGTGTTCGGGATGATCAACTCGATCGTCGAGTGGTACCGGCCGGGTGGCCGTGAGGGCGCTGACCGTCTCGCCGACGACGTGGTCGCGATCGCTCTCGACGGGCTGCGCACGAACGACGAGGCCGGAGCCGCGGCCGTCTGACCAGGGCTCCGGCGCTCGCCGCTACGCCGCCGCCCGCTCCTTCGCGACCAGCGTGAGCACGTCGTAGGTGGCCACGATGTCGTCGTGCTGGTTCTTCAGCACGGCATCCCAACGCACTTCGCCGTACTCGTCGGTCTCGCGGGGCGTGATCTGCTTGGCGGTCAGCTCGACGCGGATGTCGTCGCCGGGGGAGACCGGGGTCACGAACCGCAGGTTCTCCAGTCCCGAGTTCGCGAGCACGGGACCGGGCGCCGGGTCGACGAAGAGCCCGGCAGCCCACGAGACCAGCAGGTATCCGTGGGCGACGCGTCCGGGGAAGAACGGGTTCGCGGCTGCGGATGCCTCATCCATGTGTGCGTAGAACGTGTCGCCGGTGAACGCCGCGAAGGTCTCGATGTCGTCGAGCGTGACGGTGCGCGAGCCGCTGGCCACCTGGTCGCCCACGTGGAGCTCGGCCAGCGACTTGCGGAACGGATGCACGCCGTCGTTCTGCTCGAAGGGACGCGCGGCCGCGCCCTGATGCCAGACACCGGTGAGCGCGGTCATCATCTCGGGCGAGCCCTGCACCGCTGTGCGCTGCATGTGATGGAGCACCGCGCGGATGCCGCCGAGCTCCTCGCCTCCGCCTGCGCGGCCGGGGCCGCCGTGCACGAGGTTGGGCAGCGGAGAGCCGTGTCCGGTCGAGGTGCGCGCGTCATCGCGGTCGAGGAAGAGAACGCGCCCGTTGTACGAGGCCATCCCGGTGGCGAGTGCGACCGCGACCTCGGGGTCGTGCGTGGCCACACTCGTCACGAGCGACCCTCCGCCCCGGGCGACGAGCGCGCTCGCCTCGTCGAGGGTGCGATAGCCGACGATGCTCGACACCGGCCCGAAAGCCTCGATCTCGTTCACCGCTGCGCTCTCCGGGTCAGGGAACCGGAGCAGCATCGGCGCCACGAACGCTCCGTCGGGGGCGAGCCCTTCGCTGCCGTCGCCGCGCCGGACGGTCGGCGCGTCCGTCGTGCCGATCACGAGCTCGCCACCGCCGGCCTGCAGGCGGCTGACCTGGCGCAGCACCTCCTCGCGCTGCGCTGTCGAGGCGAGCGGCCCCATCGTCACGCCCTCGGCGCGCGGGTCGCCGAGGACGACGCGCGTCGACAGCCGCTCTCGAACGGCGGCGATGACATCGTCGACAGCATCCGTCGGTACGATGGCGCGGCGGATGGCCGTGCACTTCTGGCCGGCCTTGGTGGTCATCTCGGCGACGAGCTGCTTGACGTATGCATCGAACTCGGGCGTGCCGGAGACGGCGTCCGTGCCGAGCACCGACGCGTTGATCGAGTCGGTCTCGCTCGTGAACCGCACGCCTCCGGTCTGCACGCAATCGTGAGCGCGAAGCTGCTCGGCTGTCGTTGCCGAGCCGGTGAAGGCCACGAGGTCACCCAGCCGCAGCTCGTCGAAGAGCCCTGGCACACTGCCGGAGACGAGCTGAAGCGAGCCGGCGGGAAGCAGACCCGATTCCACCATCACGCGCACCATCGCCTCAGCGAGATACCCGGTCGGGGTGGCGGGCTTGACCACGCTCGGGACACCGGCGAGGAACGCGGGGGCGAACTTCTCGAGCGCTCCCCAGACCGGGAAGTTGAAGGCGTTGATCTGCACGGCGACACCGCGGAGCCGCGTGTAGATATGGCGGCCGAGGAAAGACCCGTCTTTGGAGAGGTTCTCGACGCCTCCGTCGACGTACACCTTCGCATTCGGCAGCTCGCGCCTGCCCTTGCTGGAGTAGGCGAACAGCACGCCGATCCCGCCGTCGATGTCGACCCAGGAGTCCTGTGCGGTGGCACCGGTGCGGCTGGAGAGCTCGTACAGCTCGGCCTTGCGCTCGGTGAGGGCGAGAGCGAGCTGCTTGAGCCGCACGGCGCGCTGATGGAAGGTGAGCTCTCCCAGCGACGCCTGTCCCACGGTGCGGGCGTGGTCGAGCACGGGCCCCAGATCGAGCCCTTCGGTCGAGACGCGGGCGACGACCTCTCCCGTCGATGCGTCGCGGACTTCCGTGGCCCGTGCAGCGGCCGATGGCGCCCACCACTCTTCCTGCACATAGCTGGGGAGGATTCCGGTCATCTGCGTTCCTTTCACGAGCGTTCCCTTCATGAGGCGTCCCATTCGTAGAAGCCGCGTCCGCTCTTGCGGCCGAGGTGTCCCTCGGCGACGAGTCGGCGCAGCAGGGCGGGAGGTTCGAAGCGCTCGCCCAGATTGGCGGCGAGGTACTCGGCGATTCCGAGGCGCACATCGAGCCCGACGATGTCGGTCAGCCGGAGCGGACCGACGGGGTGCTTGTATCCGAGCGTCATAGCGGCGTCGATGTCTTCGGCGGAGGCGACGCCCTCCTCGAGCATGCGGATCGCCTCGAGCCCGATCGCGACGCCGAGTCGGGACGACGCGAATCCGGGGGCGTCGGCGACGACGATCGGCGTCTTGCCGAGCGCGGCAACCCATCCGCGGGCGGCATCGACCAGCGCGGGAGCGGTGCTCGCTCCGCGCACGACCTCGACGAGCGTCGAGGCGGGCACGGGATTGAAGAAGTGCAGTCCGAGCAGGCGCGAAGGGCGATCTAGCACGGCGGCGAGCTCATCGATCGAGATGGAAGAGGTATTCGAGGCGATCGCCGTGTCGGGTGCGATCACGGTCTCGACGCGGCGGAGCGCATCGATCTTGAGGGCGAGGTCTTCCGGCACGGCCTCGATGACGAGCGCGCAGGCAGCGAACTGGGCTGCATCCGCGCCGGTGGTGAGGCGCCCCCGATACTCCTCGACGGGTTCGCGCGCTATGCCTCGTGCGATCGAGGCGTCGACCGATTCGAGCACGCGGGTGGCAGCGGCTGCTGCGGCGTCGGTGTCGCGTTCGACGACGGTGACCCGGGAGCCTGCCATCAGGAAGGCGTGCGCGATACCCGCGCCCATTCGTCCGCCTCCGAGCACCCCCACGTGTCCCGGGGTGCGGGAACTGCTCTCGGTCATCGGTCTCTCCGCTCCAGGAAATCGGTCATCCGTCGGAACTTCTCCGGGCTCTCGAACAGCTCGGCCTGAGCTTCCAGATCGACGGTGGGGTGGCGATCGCGAGGTGCGCGGAACACGCGCTTGGTGGCAATGGTGGCTGCTCGGTCGTTTCGGGCGATGCGATCGACGATGGCGTGCGCGGCCGGCAGCAGCTCGCCGGCGTCGTGGATCGCCGATACGAGCCCGATGCGCAGCGCCTCATCGGCCTTCACCGTGCGACCGGTGAGCAGCAGCTCGATCGCCCTGGCCTCGCCGATGATCTCCTTCAACCGCCACCCGGCCCCTGCCGCGGCGAGGATGCCCAGTCCGGTCTCGGGGTTGCCGATGGCGAGCGCCGGCGTGGCGATGCGGATGTCCGCGGCGTAGGCGAGCTCGGCTCCTCCGCCGAGGGCGTAACCGTCGATCGCGGCGATGAAGGGCATGGGCAGCTCGGCCAGTCGGATGAAAGCGTGGGTGTTGATCCCGCGCAGCGCGTCGGCCGCGCGGCGCTCGCGCAGCTCGGCGATGTCGGCGCCCGCCGCGAAGACCCCGCCGGCCCCGGTGAGGATCAGCGTGCGCGGTAGGGCTTCGAGCTCAGCGCACAGCACGTGCAGCGCGTCGATCGTGGCCTGGTCGATCGCGTTGCGCTTGTGCGGGCGATTGAGCGTCGCCACCACGCGGTCGTCGTGCCTTTCGACGAGGAGCGGTTCGCTGTCGACGGGGCCGTCAGACATCACACCTTCTCCACGATCAGGGCCGCACCTTGCCCGACGCCGACGCACATGGTGGCGAGGCCGTACCGAGAGCCTTCGCGCTCCATGCGGCCCAGGAGCGTGACGAGCAGGCGGGATCCGGACGAGCCGAGGGGGTGGCCGAGGGCGATGGCTCCGCCGTCCGCGTTCACACGTGACTCGTCAAGGCCCAGCCGACGGATGCAGGCGATGGACTGTGTGGCGAAGGCCTCGTTGAGTTCGATCGCGCCGATGTCGTCGATGGAGAGTCTGGCCCGGCGCAGCGCCTTTTGCGTCGCGGGGACCGGGCCGAGGCCCATGATCTCCGGAGCGAGGCCCGCACTGGTGCCGGCGACGATGCGGGCGCGCGGGACCAGGCCGTAGCGCTCGACCGCTTCGGCACTCGCCACGACGACCGCTGAGGCGCCGTCGTTGAGTGCGCTGGAGTTTCCCGCCGTGACGACCTGCCCACCGGCCACGACGGGGCGCAGCCGTGCGAGGCCCTCGAGAGTGGTCTCCGGACGTGGGCCCTCGTCGACCACGACCTCCTGGCCTCCACTGACGGGAGAGCCGACGGGAACGCCGACGATCTCCGCCTCGAACCGTCCTTCCGCGATCGCCGCCGCGGCGCGCTGCTGTGAGCGCAGTGCGAACGCATCCGCCTCTTCCCGGCCGATGCCGTCGATGCGAGCGACTTCCTCCGCCGTCTCGGGCATCGAGAACGTCGCCTTCTCGCGCGCCACGAGACGAGGGTTCGGGAATCGCCAGCCGATCGAGGTGTCGAAGGCGGCACCAGGCTTCGACCAGGCCTTCTCGGGCTTGGCCTGCACCCAGGGGGCGCGCGTCATCGACTCGACGCCTCCGGCCACGATGAGGTCGGCGTCACCGGCGCGGATGGCCTGCGCGGCCATCGTGACGGCCGACATCCCCGAAGCGCACAGCCGATTGACCGTGATGCCGGGCACGGTGTCGGGGAGGCCCGCGAGCAGAACGGCCATCCGGGCGACGTTGCGGTTGTCCTCTCCTGCCTGGTTGGCGGCACCGAGGATGACCTCGTCGATCTCCGCCTGCAGCGGGTCGATCCCCGCGCGGCGGACCGCTTCGCGCACGACGATCGATGCGAGGTCGTCGGGTCGTACGGAGGCGAGTGCGCCGCCGTAGCGTCCGACCGGGGTGCGGACGCCTCCGACGAGGTAGGCCTCGGTCATGCGGAACTCCTGACTGCGTTGTCTCGACGGTTACCCGTGTCCGGACGGTCGGTCCGAATTACTGACCGATCGTCCGGTAATTATGTCACAGCCGCGGCGGCCACCGCGATCCCGAGTCGTCGACCGACTCGTCAAGTGAGCAGATCCACGCCCTTCGTCTCCTTGACGAGGGAGACGCCGATGAGCGAGATCACGGCGGCCACGGCGATGTAGACACCGATCGTCCAGGCCGCATGGAACTGGTTCATCAGCGCCTCGGCGATCATCGGGGCGAACGCTCCGCCGAGAATCGCGCCGAGGGCGTATCCGATCGAGACGCCTGAATAGCGCACGTTCGCAGGGAACATCTCTGCGTAGAGGGCGGCCTGAGGGCCGTAGGAGAGCCCGAGTGCGAACGTCATCACGAACAGCGCCACGAAGTACCAGAGGATGTTCGCCGTGTCGATGAGGAACCACATCGGCACGGCCCAGAGGGCCAGTGCGACGTAGCCGATCTGGAAGGTGCGGATGCGGCCGAGTCGATCGGAGAGGTGTCCGCCCCAGAGGGTGAAGACGAGCCATCCGAACGACGCGAGTGTCGTCGCCAGCAGGACGGGCGGGCGCTCCATGCCCAGCGTGGTGACGGCGTAGGTCGCGAAGAACGCGATGAGCAGGTATCCCGCAGCGTTGTTGGCGATGAAGATGATGGCGGTGAGGACGACCTGCTTGGTGTTCTGGCGGAACAGTCGGCGAAGAGGAGCGGAGGCCTCCTTGCGGCGACGCCGCAGATCTTCGAAGACCGGACTCTCGTCGACCGCGCGGCGGATCACGTAGCCGACGGCGATGAGCACGATCGAGAGCAGGAACGGGATGCGCCAGCCCCACTCGAGGAAGGCTTCGGGCGACATCGAGCTGGTGAGCACCCAGAGCGTCGAGGTGGCGAGGATCATGCCGACGGGAACGCCGATCTGCGGGAACGCCCCGAAGAGTCCTCTGCGGTTGCTCGGTGCATGCTCGACCGCCATCAGCGCGGCTCCGCCCCACTCGCCGCCGGCGGAGAACCCCTGCACGATGCGGAGCAGGATGAGCAGGATGGGCGCTGCGACGCCGATCGCGGCGTACGTCGGCAGGAGGCCGATCAGCGACGTGGAGAGCCCCATCATGATGAGTGTGAGCACGAGCATCTTCTTGCGCCCGAGCTTGTCGCCGAGGTGGCCGGCGACGATCGCACCCAGCGGGCGGAAGAGGAAGGAGATGCCGATCGTCGCGAATGAGAGCACCTGTGCGAAGCCGGGGCTCTCCTGTGCGATCGGGGCGAGGAAAAGAGGTGCGAGGACCAGCCCCGCGGCCTGGGCGTAGATGAAGAAGTCGTACCACTCGATCGAGGTGCCGACCAGGGTGCTGGCGAGCACGCGTCGCTCTTCGGCGGGCATCCGTGCGGACGAGGTGCGGTCGGAGACTGCTGACGTCATGCGAACTCCATTGTTCTGCGATTCCGAGGGGGAGCACGGGGGTGCGCTCGATTCGTTCTTGACCGAATGTTCGGTCAGTAATTGCAGAGCGTAGCGCATCGTGAACGAGGAGCGGTGGCGCGGAGACGGCCGACACGTGCCAGTGCGTATGCCCTGCGGGGGACGACGGGCGTGGGCGGTCCACGAGTGAGTACGGACTTACATATGCCTGATGCGGTATGAGATTCATCTCGGTCAGATATCGACATGGGGTTTCGTATTACGCCAACGAGTGGGATAACTCTACGATCAGCATCAGGGGTCGCCAGGTCGGCGCTTTTGGACAACACGGAGGGTCCGCATGACGCGTTCCAGATCGATTCGTATTCAGCTCGGCAGCATCGTGGCGGCCGCCGTGCTCGCGCTCACGGCGTGTGCGCCCGGTGCGGACCCAGGACCGACGCCGACGGCCGATCCGGAGACGCCCTCACCGGCGCCCTACGCGGGACCCGCGCTCTTCATCGGCGATGAGTTGGCCGGATTCCTGTTCACCGCTGACGAGATCGCTTCGCTGCTTCCGGGTTCGACCGACATCGGCGAACCTTCGGCTGTTCTCGAGCAGATCTCCGACGGGGGTGGGCCGACCCCCGTACCAAACGTCTGCCTCGCTCTTTTCGCAGAGCAGTCGCTGTGGAGTGTCGGGTCGCGCAACGTGGTCTGGACGGGGGCAGGGGATTCGGACTATCGCTTCGGCCAGATGCTGGCGCTGCAATTCGCTGACGAGGCGCACGCCCAGGCGCGCATGGATCAGCTCGCGGAGGCGGCCGCGCAGTGCGCGACCTTCGACTACAACGGTGCCGCCACGTTCGAATCGGTCAACCCGGAGGACGCGGGTAGTGTGCGCGCGCTGGCCGGTACGTTGACGCTGCCGGAGAGCGAGGGCGGATGGTCGACGTTCCTGGCGTATGCGGCCGTCGGCAATGTCCTCGTGCAGGTGGCGCACTCCGTGGATGGCGGGGCCCGACCGGATGCGGAAGCCGTAGCGAAGAAGCTTCAGGACCGTGCGGGAGAAGCTCTTGCCGCACTCACCGACGATCTCACGGCGAACCCGCCGACGGATGACGCGGAGCCCGCGATCGATGAATCGGCGCCCTGGAGCGAGTGGGAGATCTGGGCCGGTGGTGTCGGTCCCATCCGCCTGGGCGATCCGATCGTCGATGCGGTCGCCGCAGGACAGGCGGCACGGGTGGTCGAGCCGGCCGCCGCAGGAGACCCATGGAAGCTCGTGAACGCGGAAGACAGCGGGTCGTTGCTGATCGCTGCGACCGATGACGGCACAACTGCGGCGTCGATCACCGTCGGCAATCAACGCAGCTTCGACGAGGACACTCAGGATGGCGCCGCGCTGCCCCTCCGAGAGGGAGTCCGGGTCGGCGCGCCGATCGCCGAGGCGATCGGGGCGTTTCCCGGGGGCACGACGGTGACCGTCGTCTCGTCGGGGGACGACTGGTACGACATCGCGACACGCAACGGTCGTCTCTTCCGCTTCCACACCGACCGTGATGTGGTCGAGCCCGGCGCGGTGATCACCGGCATCACGGTGGAAGACGCCACGAAGCGCCCTCTCAAGTTCGGCTGATCCCGGTCTGAGGCTGCCTTCGTGCGGCAGCCTCAGACCCTTCCGAACGCGCGCAGCGGATGCTCGATGAGCTCGGTCACCCGCCGCAGGAAGCCCGCAGCGTAGCCGCCGTCGCACACGCGGTGGTCGAACGCCAGCGAGAGCTGGACGATCCGACGGGCCACGATCTCCCCGTCCACGACCCACGGACGCTCGATGATCCGGCCGATGCCGAGGATCGCCACATCGGGGTGATTGATGATCGCGGCAGAGCCGTCGACGCCGAGGCCGCCATAATTGTTGAGGGTGAAGGTAGACCCCCGCAGGCGCTCCGGCGGCATCGTGCCGGAGCGGGCCGTGGTGGTGAGCTCGCGCAGCGCCGTATCCAACTGCGCGACGGTGAGAGCGTGCGCACGGGGGAGCACGGGAACCAGGAGCCCGCGTTCGGTGTCCGCCGCGATGCCGAGGTTCACTCCTTCGAAGGAGATGAGTTCGTCTCCGCTCTCGCTGAGGCGCGACGCCAGCACGGGATAGTCCTCGAGGGCCAGGAGCACGAAGCGGGCGAGAAGCGCAGTCACGGACGGAGCCTTCTCTCCTTCCGGTGCCATCTGCGAACGCAGGTCCCAGAGCGCCGTGGCATCGACGTCGACCCAGACGGTCGCTTCGGGGATCTCGGACCGGCTGCGGGAGAGCTTGGCGCTGACAGCCTTGCGCAGCGGCGACATCCGTTCGCGCGCGAGCACGGCGAGGCCGTCGAGCGTCTCGCCGGATGGGAATCCCTGTGCATCATGGTGGGCGGTGACGCCGTCGACGGCGTTCTCGACGGCGGCTTGGAGAACGTCGGCGCGGGTGATGGCACCGTCGGCGCCGGTCGCGGTGATCGAGTGCACATCGAGACCGAGGTCCCGAGCGAGTCGACGAACGAGCGGGGAGCGGACGGCGACCGGGCGGCGGTCGACCGGTTCCGCGGATCCACGGATGGCCGCATCCGGAGCGGAACCCGCTGCGCTCGGCGTCACCGGCACGCGATGCGCCGTCGAGGCCGCGGCCGGACGGCGTCGCCCCTTCGAGGTGCGCGCGGCGGTGCCGTAGCCGATGAGGACGTTCCCCGAACCTGCGCGCTCCTCTTCGCGGTACGCCTCGCGTTCGGGCTGAGCCGGTGCGGCGGCGGGCGCAGTGGGCGATGCCGGGGAGTCCGACACCTCCAGCACAGGGGCGCCGACGTCGATGGTGTCGCCGGCGCTGCCGTGCAGTGCGATGACGACGCCGGCGAACGGCGACGGCAGCTCGACGATGCTCTTCGCGGTCTCGACTTCGGCGATCGGCTGATCGGTGGTGATGGTGTCGCCCACGGCCACGAGCCACTGCACGAGTCCGGCCTCAGTCAATCCCTCGCCGAGGTCGGGCAGGAGGAACACCTGGGCGCCGGCGTGCGGCTTCAGGGGAGTGCTCATACGTCGTCCTCCCAGTGCAGCGTGTCGATCGCGTCGAGCACGCGGTCGACGTCGGGCAGGTACCAGTGCTCGAGCTTGGGGGGCGCGTAGGGGGTGTCGAAGCCGGTCACCCGTCGCACGGGGGCGGCGAGGTACTCGAAGCAGCGCTCGAACACCCTGGCCTGGATCTCGGACGCGACGCTCACGTATCCCGGGGCCTCGGCGATGACGACAGCGCGACCGGTCGACTTCACGGCGGCCGTCACGGTGGCGTCGTCGAACGGCGAGAGCGAACGCACGTCGACGACCTGCACGCTGCGTCCTTCGGCGGCGGCCACCTCGGCGACCTCCAGCGCGAGCGGCACCGAAGCACCGTAGGCGAGGAGCGTCACGTCCGCGCCGTCGCGGGCGATGCGAGCCGTGCCGAGCTCGACCGTGACCGAGGTGTCGACCTCGCCCTTCGCCCAGTAGAGCTTCTTCGGCTCGAGGAAGATCACCGGATCGGGGGAGGCGATCGCCGCACGCAGCAGCGAGTACGCATCCTGCGGGGTGGACGGGCTGACGACCGTGAGGCCTGGCGTGTGCGCGTAGTAGGCCTCGGACGAGTCGCAGTGGTGCTCGACGCCGCCGATGCCGCCGCCGAACGGGATGCGGATCACCAGCGGCATCCGCATGCCTCCGCGCGTGCGGTTGCCGAGCTTCGCGACATGACTGACGACCTGTTCGAACGCGGGGAGAGCGAAGGCGTCGAACTGCATCTCGACCACCGGGCGCAGGCCGTTCATCGCCATGCCGACAGCAGTTCCGATGATGCCGGACTCCGCGAGCGGGGTGTCGAAGCAGCGCTCTTCGCCGTAGCGTTCGGTGAGACCGTCGGTGATGCGGAAGACGCCGCCCAGCGCGCCCACGTCCTCGCCGAAGACGATCACGTCCGGATCGGCCTCGATGGCATCGGCCAGGGCACGGTTCAACGCGGTGGCCATGGTCATCGTCGTCTTCGTGCCGCCGACGCTCTCGATGCGGGTGTCGTCCTGTGCGATCGTCATCGGTGTGCTCCGTTCGGCGCGGTTCCGGCATCGGCGAGGTGCGCCCTGTCGATCTCGTCGCGCAGCAGGTTCCATTGCTCATCGAGCTGCGGGGATCGTGCCGCGGTCACGAAACGGAACAGGTCTTCGGGGTCGAGGTCGGCGTCTGTGTTCAGGGCGGTCCTCATCGCTGTCGCGATCTCCTCGGCGCCCGCGGCGAAGCGCTCTTCGGCGGCGGCATCGAGCGCGCCGGTCGAGGTGAGGTAGGTGCGAAGGCGCAGCAGCGGGTCGCGCGCGATCCAGGACTGCACCTCGTCGCGCTCTCGATAGCGGGTGTCGTCGTCTGCGTTGGTGTGCGCCTGCATCCGATAGGTGTGCGCCTCGATGAGGCTGGGTCCTCCGCCGGCACGGGCCCGGGACACGGCTCCGCCGAGCACCGACAGGACGGCGGCGACGTCATTGCCGTCGACGCGCTGCCCCGGCATTCCGTAGCCGATGGCCTTGTGCGCGAGCGAGGGTGCCGCCGTCTGGCGGGAGAGAGGGACGGAGATCGCGAACTCGTTGTTCTGCACGAAGAACACGACGGGGACGTGGAAGACCGCGGCGAAGTTCATGGCCTCGTGGAAGTCGCCCTCGCTGGTGGCACCATCACCGCAGAGTGCGAGCACCACGGTGTCGTCGCCGCGGTGCTTGGCCGCCTGCGCGAAACCGACCGCATGCAGCAGCTGGGTGGCGAGCGGGGTGGCCTGGGGGGCGACGCGGTGCGCGCGCACGTCGTAGCCCGAGTGCCAGTCGCCCTTGAGGAGCACCATCGCATCAGCGGGCTCCACTCCTCGGGCGATCACAGCGACCGAATCGCGGTAGGTCGGGAACAGCCAGTCCGTGGCATCGAGCACCATCGCGGCGCCGACCTGACATGCTTCCTGCCCGTGCGATGACGGATAGACGGCGAGGCGGCCCTGGCGCACGAGGGCCCCGGCCTGATCGTTGATCCGACGGCCTTCGACGAGACCGCGGTAGGCGGCCAACAGAGCGTCGGGATCGGGGAGCACGTACTGCTCGTCCGAGACCACGGCTCCGGTCTCGTCGATCAGTTGCACCGCGGTGTCTCGCGGGAGCAGGTCGGTGTGCAGCATGTGTTCGCCCTCCTTGCCGAACTCGATGAGGACAGCATGCCTCGGATGCGACATTCATCCAAGATCTTTCGTCGGATCCTGGATGAAAGAGTGTTCAGTGGTGCATTCTTGATCGAAGTGTCAGAAATACTGCACCGATGGAGGGGTCTCGTGATTGCGCTGGATGAGACGGATCACGCGATCCTCGAAGAGCTGCGCCGTGACGCGCGGGCGTCGATGACGGCGATCGCCGATGCCGTGCACATCTCCCGCGCCGGCGCCCACGCGAGGATCAGGAGACTCACCGACGCCGGCGTCATCACCGGCTATGGCGTTCGCACCGACCCGGTGCTCCTCGGGCACCACGCGAGCGCCTATGTGACGCTCGCCATCGAGCAGGCGACGTGGCAGTCGGTGAGCGAACGGCTGCGAGCGATTCCCGAGATCGAGCACATGGCTCTCGTCGGTGGAGACTTCGACGTGATCCTGCTGGTGCGCGCGAACGACGCCCGCGATCTGCGTCGCATCGTGTTGGAGGACATCCAGGCGATCCCGTCGATCCGTTCGACACGGACGACCCTGATCTTCGAGGACTATCCGCGCAACTGAGCGCGAGCGCGCGAAAGGTCTCGGTCAGCCCGCGTCCACGACGAGCGACGACACGAGGACCACGGCTATGGACAGCACGCCGAACGCTGTCGCGAGAACCGTCAGGGTGAGCAGCATCCCGCCGCCCGGTGCGTTCTGCGGTGTCGTCGAGCCGGCGGGTATCGCGCCGGGCAGCGTCGAATGCAGCCACGCGGTCATCCGCAGCTGACGTCGCCGTGCGGCGAACCAGAGCGCGCACGCCGCGACGAGCCCTACTGCCCCGGGGACGAACCCCCAGGCCGTGAACGCCGACGGCAGCATCAGCGGGAAGATCCGCAGCGACACCAGAGAGCCGATCGCGATCGCGAGGGCCGTGCGGCGCCATGCGAGCTCGGTGCGCTCGGGCTGCAGACCCGGATCGAACGGCCCGTGAACGATCGGTCCGTGATCCGTCACCGCCAGAGCACCCCTGCCACGACGAGCAGACCGACGACGGTGACGACGACAGCGAGCACGACTGCCGAGAATGCGCCTGGCAGCGGGCGCGACTGGCGCAATGCACGCTCGGCGCGCATCCATTCCCACCAGGCGAGCGGTGCGACGGCCGTGCCGGTGATGATCAGCAGCAGCGAGGCAGCGAGGCGGAATCCGGCGTGCAGGTCGAGTCCGAGCACCTCCAGGGCGACTCCACCGGCGATCAGCGCGAGACCCGTGCGCGTCCAGGCGAGGAACGTCCGCTCGTTCGCGAGGGAGAACCGAGGATCGGGTTCCTCTCCGATGGCGTACACCGAGGCAGGAAAACGTCGCATCGCCTCATCGTAGCGGCGTGGTGTCCTCGATCGAGCGGGCGAGACGGGGCGTCAGCCGATCGTGAGCTCGAACCCGTCGGCTGTGGCGGCGACCGTGACCTGCGACAGGTCGGCGACTTGCACGGTGGGCTGATGAGCGGCGGCGTGCCTGCCGACGCCGATGACCCGCATGCCCGCTGCGAGGCCCGCCTGGATGCCGGCCCCGGAATCCTCGAACACGATGCAGTCTGCCGGGTCGATGCCCAGCTGAGCTGCGGCGAGGAGGAAGCCCTCAGGGTCGGGCTTGGAGGCGGAGACGTCTTCCGCTGTGACCTTCCGGTCGGGGACGCTCAGCCCCGCGGCGCGCATCCGCGCCGTCATCAGGGCGACGTTCGCGGAGGTGACGATCGCGTGCGGGAACGGGCGCAGGGCGTCCAGCAGCGCGCGTGCCCCCGGGATCTCGATCACGCCGTCGACATCGCCGGCCTCGTTCGCGAGCATGACGTCGTTCTCGTGGAGGTTGATCGCGTGATCGCGCTCGGGAAGCATGATCGCCATGCTCTGATGACCCTGCCGACCGTGCACGGTGCGCAGCACGGTCTCGGGATCGATGCCGTGCGGTTCGGCCCACGCGAGCCACAGCCTTTCCACGACGGCGGTCGAGTCGACGAGGGTGCCGTCCATGTCGAGGAGGGCGGCGCGGGCGGCGATGGTCTGGGTCACCCGTCCAGGCTACTGCCGACGACCGGGGGCGACGTCGAGCGAGCATCGCGAGCAGGCGTTCCGAACCGCGAGGTGGAGCCGCAACGGAGAGCGCCGCCTGGCTCCTAGGATGTGGACCGGGAAGGACGAGGATGAACGCACTCGCGAGCAGGGTCATGCAGGTGCTGCGGCAGGTGCGGGGTCCGGAGACGGCAGAAGCCGTCTTCGAGGCGACCGCGCTGATCGTCGGCAGCGGCTTCTTCGTCGCAGGCTTCGCGATCGGCCTGCCGGTGTTCTGGGGACACGAGCTGGCGATCAGCGGCAGCGGCTCGATCGGCGTCTTCGCCGCGTGGGGCGGCGCGGTCACCGCGGTCATCGCCTTCACCCTCGGTCGTCTCGCCGTCCGCCCGGAGAAGCAGGATCCGGATGCGGCGCGGGACGGGTTCAGCGTCCCCGGCGATCGGCTGAGGTGGTACGACCTGACCGCCATCGCCTTCGCGCACGCCGCTATCGCGTGCCTCGGCTGGCTCGGCATCGCCGCTCTCCTGGAGCGGAGCTTCACCGACGCCCCTGTGTTCGCGTTCCCCGGCGCGATTCTGGTCGCCGTGGCCTTCGCACTGACCGGCTACGTCTCGTTCCTGAGCGCCGTGGCGCTCACACCGATGGTGCTGTCGCTCGTGCTCGCGGTGTTCCTCGTCGTCGGTGCCTTCGCCAGCATGCTCGCCTCCAGCGACGTGCACTGGTGGCGCGACAACCTGTCCGCTCTCGGGATGAGCACCAACAATTCGTCGGTCGCCTTCAACGTCACGCTGGTCATCGCCGGCGTGATGATCACGACGATCTCCCGCTACGCGACGGCTGGTCTTCCTGCCGAGAGTCCCGAAGACCGCCGTGGACGCTTCATAGTGCGTGGCGGGCTGATCCTGATGGGGATCTTCCTCGCGTGCGTCGGACTCTTCCCCGTGGACGAGTTCTTCCTGCTGCACAACACCGTCGCGACCGGCATGACCGTGGTGTTCGGGATCGTCGTTGTCGGACTGCCGTGGTTCCTGCCGACCATCCCTCGCGTGTTCGTCGCCTTCGGGTGGGTGTACGTGCTGGTCATCATCCTGCTCGCAGCATTCTTCGCGGTCGGGTACTACAACCTCACCGCGGTCGAACTGATCGCCGCCGTGCTGATCTTCAGCTGGATCATCGTGTTCCTGCGTACAGCGGGGTCGGTCACCGCGTCGGCAGTCACGGCCAGTGCTTCCGCAGAGGCGAGCTAGTCCCAGATCGGGTCGTCGGGGTCGGGGGAGTCCGTGCCGTCGGCGTCGGTCATGATGCGCGCTTCGGCGATCCACGACGTCAGAGAGTCGTCGTGGAGCATGTGAGGGTGCGGAGAGCCGAGAAGGTCGGGGTTCGTGACGATGTCCAGCGGCTCATCGCTCGCGAAGATGACGACGTTGCCGAGCGGCCCTTCATCGTCTTCCGGTTCTGCGTCGAGGACGACGGCGACGTGGTCGAACACGGAGCTCAGGGTGGCCGCCTGTCGCCGTGAGTACTCGAACGGGTGCCCGTCGAGCAGGTTCACCGCCACGACTCCACCTGCCGCGGAGCGCGCGGCGACGCGGCGGTAGAACTCCTGGCTGGCTACACGATGCCGGATGACCGCGGCATCCCACAGATCGACGACGGTGAAGCGCGCATCCACCCAATCGGTGTCGACCGCGGTGCTTCCGGACGCTGAGGCGCCGAGCGCGGGGGGAGGGGGCGACGTCACTGCCGATCGCTTCTCGCCGGGAAGATCGGCGTCTGCGACCGCTCGCGCATCGCCGAAGATGACTCGCAGATCAGCGCCCGGGGGCAGAGGAAGAGCGGCGATCACTGCGGCATAGAGAGTGGGCTCGAACTCGACCGCGAGTTGAGGGGAACCGGCACGAGTGGCCTCGACGTAGCGGGCCAGCGTGAGTGCTCCGGCTCCCAGATGCACGGTGAACAGCGGTGTACCGGGCCCAGCTGCGGCATCTATCGCTCTGGCGATGTGCTGGGTATAGGCGTATTCGAGTTCGGTGGGATCGGTCATCGAGACGACGGATTGCGCAATCCCATCGACGCTGAGCTCGTAGCGCCCGGCTCGCCTTCTCGATTCCACCAGCTTCGCCTTGCGATTGTCGAGCATGAGCGAGAACACCCGGCGTTTCCTTGGCACCCGTCGATCTTAGGTCGGGCGAAGTCGTTCGCAGACCGCCCTGCCCGGCAGCGGAGGGGATCCGGACGGCCTCGCCTTCGAGAGCGGCCATGGCGCCACCCGCACGCGGCTACCCTTGAGGGAACATGGCACATCTTCTCGGGGCTGAAGCCCTCCACCTCGAATATCCGACCAGGGTCGTCTTCGACTCCGTGACCCTTGGGATCGAGGAGGGCGACCGCATCGGCATCGTCGGCCGCAACGGCGACGGCAAGTCCAGCCTTCTCGGGATGCTGGCCGGCATCAAGGAACCGAACTCCGGACGCGTCACCGTGCGCGGAGGCACACGGATCGGCGTGCTCGACCAGGCCGACAACCTCCCGGATGACCTCACGATCAGCGCCGCCGTCGTCGGCGACACCCCGGAGTACGAGTGGGCGGGCGATGCGCGCGTCCGCGACGTGATCGACGGCCTCCTCACCGATCTGCCGTGGGACGCGGAGATCGGATCCCTCAGCGGTGGCCAGCGCCGTCGGGTCTCGCTCGCGAAGCTGCTGACCGGCGACTGGGACGTCATCGCCCTCGACGAGCCCACCAACCACCTCGACGTCGAGGCGATCACCTGGCTCGCCGGGCACCTCAAGAAGCGCTGGTCGCCGAACTCGGGTGCTCTCATGGTCGTGACTCACGACCGATGGTTCCTCGACGAGGTCTGCACCGAGACCTGGGAGGTGCACGACCGCATCGTCGAGCCCTTCGAAGGCGGCTACGCGGCGTACATCCTGCAGCGTGTCGAACGCGATCGCATGGCGGCGGCCAGCGAGGCGAAGCGCCAGAACCTCGCCAAGAAGGAGCTCGCGTGGCTCCGCCGCGGTGCCCCCGCCCGCACGGCGAAGCCGAAGTTCCGCATCGACGCGGCCAACGAGCTCATCGCCGATGTGCCCGAGATCCGCGACAAGGTGTCGCTGCAGTCGCTCGCCGTCTCGCGCCTCGGCAAAGACGTCGTCGATCTGCTCGATGTCGGCGTGACCTACCCGACCGCGGACGGCGGCGAGAAGGTCGTCCTGAGAGACATCGAGTGGCGCATCGCACCGGGGGAGCGCACCGGAATCCTGGGTGTGAACGGTGCCGGCAAGTCGACACTGCTCGGGCTGATCTCCGGCACCGTCGAACCGACCGTCGGCCGGGTCAAGCGCGGTACGACCGTGAAAGTGAAGACGCTGACCCAACGGCTCGACGAGCTCACCCAGCACTGGAACGACCCGGTGCGGGTGATCATCTCGGGCCTTCGCACCTCGTACTCGATGGGTTCGGGCTCCAAGGCGCAGGACCTCACGCCGGGGCAGCTGCTCGAGCGGCTCGGGTTCGACTCCGCCCAGCTCTCGACCCCGGTCAAAGACCTCTCCGGTGGGCAGCAGCGCCGCCTTCAGCTGCTGCTCGTGCTGCTCGACCAGCCCAACGTGCTGATCCTCGACGAACCGACCAACGACCTCGACACCGACATGCTCGCCGCGATCGAAGATCTTCTGGACTCCTGGTCGGGCACGCTCCTCGTGGTCAGTCACGACCGGTACTTCCTCGAGCGGGTCACCGACCAGCAGTACGCGATCCTCGACGGGCATCTGCGCCACCTTCCTGGTGGGGTCGATGAGTACCTGCGCCTTCGCCACCTGCAGGCCTCAGCGGGATCGAAGCAGACCGCGACGTCGGCGGCGACAGCGACGACGACGGCAGCCGCCAATGGACTGGACGGCGCAGCCCTGCGCACTGCACAGAAGGAGATCTCCGCCCTCGAGCGGCGCATCCAGAAGCTCACCCAGCAGGTGAACGCGGCCAAGACCGCGCTCGCCGACCACGACCAGGCCGACTACGAGGGCCTCGGTGACCGGATGAAGAAGATCAGCGAGCAGCAGGCGGAGATCGAGGAGTTGGAGCTGCGCTGGTTCGAACTCACCGAGGAGATCGGCTGACGGAGGAATATCCTTCTCTCAACGCTGTTGGGAGGTAGGGATGGAAGGCCTCGAAGTAACAGTCCTGCTCGGACTCACGATTCTTGTCGGAACCCTTATCGCCCCGCGCGTGCGTCTCGCGCTGCCACTCGTCCTGGTCATCTTCGGGCTGTTGCTCGGCTTCGTGCCGCAGCTGCGCGAAGTGCAGCTGCCCCCGGAGACGGTGCTGCTGCTGTTCCTCCCGGTGATGCTCTTCTGGGAGAGTCTCACCACATCGCTGCGGTCGATCCGCCGTGACTTCCGCTACATCCTCCCGATGAGCACCGTGCTGGTCGTCGCCTCGGCCTTCGCCGTCGCCGGCATCGGAGTGCTCTTCGGGATGCCGTGGGAGATCGCACTCATCCTCGGCGCGGCCGTCGCGCCACCCGATGCCACTGCCGTCGCAGCTCTCGGACGCCTGCTGCCACGTCGGATGTTCATGAAGCTCAAGGCCGAGAGCCTGACCAACGACGGTACCGCCCTGGTGCTGTACGCGATCGCGGTCTCGCTCGCGCTGGGCGGCCAGATCACGCCGTTGTCGGTCACGCTCGACGTGCTGATCTCGTACGTCGGGGGTATCGCGGCCGGCGTGGTGATCGCCGCTCTCGGCTACCTGCTGCTGCGGCGCACGTCTTCGACGATCGTGATCAACGTCGCCCTGCTCCTGATCCCGTTCACAGCGTTCCTCGTCGCCGAGATGGTGCATGCCTCGGGTGTGCTGGCGGTCGTGGTGGCCGGGCTCATCGTCGCCTACGTCTCTCCACGGGTGACGACGGCCTCGTCTCGACGGCAGGCCGATGCAGCCTGGCCGTTCGGCGTCTTCCTGCTCAACGGTGCATTGTTCGTGCTGATCGGGCTCGAGGTGCAGTACGTCGTGCACGAGATCTCCGCTGCGGCGATCGGCCGTCTCGTGCTCATCACCCTCGCCGTGTGGGCGACGCTGCTGGTCGTGCGCTACCTGTTCCAGCTGCTGAACGTGCCCTTCCAACGGCAGACCGGGCCGCGACCGGCGCCGGGGGCGAGGGCACGCGCCAGAGCCGTCTCCACCGTCGCGGGGATGCGCGGTGCCGTGTCGCTCGCGATCGCACTGTCGGTGCCCACGACCATCACCGAGGGCGGGGCTGTCAACGGGCGCGATGAGATCGTGTTCGTCACCGCCGGCGTGATCATGCTGAGCCTGCTCGTGCAGGGGCCACTCCTGCCC
>JBOGEI010000043.1:0-22723 GCA_050701935.1 Microbacterium sp. | reverse complement strand
CGGTAGGCGACCTGCCAGGAGCGGACGTGCACGCCGGCGATGTCTTCGGCGTCTTCGGTGCGGGCGGCGCGGATCACCAGCGGGCTCATCCACCCACCCTACGGGGATGGCAGCGCCGAGCGGCGGCCGTGCGGTTCGACGGTCGGGCTCAGCTCACGTTCTTCTTGAGCCAGGGCAGCGGGTCGACGGCGACCGTGTTGATGTGGACCTCGAAGTGCAGGCAGGAGCCGAACACATACCCTGTCGAGCCCACGTCGCCGATGTACTGGCCCGCCTCGACGCAGTCCCCGACCTCGACCGCACGACTCCCGTAGGTCATGTGCGAATAGACCGTGCTCACGGCCTGCCCGTCGACGATGCTCTCGATCTGGATCGTCACTCCGTAGCCCTGGTAGCTCTCGGTGGAGCGGGAGACGCAGCCCTTCATCGCGGCATTGATCGGTGTTCCGACACCGGCGGCGAAGTCCTGACCGAGGTGCGAGCGGCCCGGCCGCGAGGCGCCGAAGCCATCGGTGAACGAGTAGGTCCCGTCTGCCATCGGCATCACGATGCGATCGGCGAGAGGGATGTCCATCGCGCTTCCGAGGGGCATGCCGGCAGCGACCGCTGCTGCAGCGGCGCGCGAGCGGGTCTCCTTGATCTCCTCGGGGGTCGTCGCGGAGAAGCTCCCGCGCGGGTCGATCGTTGCGCGGATCTCATCCTTCGCCGTGTACGACTGTGCGGTGCCGTCTGCCAGGGTGGAGACTCGGGCAGAGGCGGCGGATGCCTGATCGCTCACAGGGCTGAGCGCGGGCAGCGCGGCACCGGTGATCATCACACCGATCGCCAGGGTGGCACCGAGTGCCTTGGCCTTCGACCACCGACGCTTCGGTCGAACCGCGGGAATCCGTGAGGGGCGTGCCGTCTGCGGAGCCATATGCCGGGGACGCAGACGAGGGTCCCAGGATCGGGGCTCATCGGCTGCCTGCGGCTGCGGGGCAGAAGGGGCTGCCTCGGGTGCGGGGGCTGCCTCGGGTGCGGGTGCCGTTTCGGGTGCAGGGGTCGCGTTCACCGGGAGGGCGTTCTGCGAATCCGCTGCGGCGGAGCGCCGCAGGTCACGACGCAAAAGCGGTCGGGTCGATTCGGAGACTTCTTCTGGGGCTTCCGAGTCGTCGTTGGCGCGCTCGGGTGGCAGGGAATTCGTGACGGGATCCTTCCGGGAGGCAGGCGTGCACGGCAGTCGATCCCCCCGGATGCCGCCGTTACCGATCTGTAATCTAATTGGCGAAGACGCGAGCGTCAAATCGAGAGTGGGTGACGATGCCGCTCTAGGGGTGGGGCGATAGGAGCGGAGAGTGTGTCCTTCGGAGTGCGACTCGAAGTGTCGACTGGTGCGATCTGATGTGGCAGGCTGGGCGGGCATCGGCGCAGGACCAGACATTCCAGGGAGCACATGTCCAGACCACTTGCGGGGCCGCAGGGCCTGCTACGCACGCTCAACGGCCGCGCGATTCTGGAGACGCTCGCACGCAGCGGTCCGCAGACCCGCGCTGAGCTGATGTCTGCCACCGGCCTGTCGCGTACTGCCGTCACCCAGGTGCTGCGAATGCTGGAGGGAGCGGGAGCCGTCGCCGCAGCAGGCGTCGACCGGGAGACACGCGGACCTGCAGCCGCCCGCGTCGGGTTGCACCCGCGCCTCGGATACGCCGCCGCCGTGCACGTCGACCACCATGCCGCGCACGTCGTGCTGGTCGATGCCACCGGGAGCGTGCGCGCCGAAGAGCACGCACCCTTCCCCGGAACCGAGGATCGCGGTGCGCACATCGTCGCGCTCGTCGACCGGTGCCGTCGTTCGGTCAAGGCGGCCAAGGGCGCCGTGCACCTCGCGGTCGTGGGCGTTCCCGGGATCGTCACGGCCGACGGAGGCATCCGCGACGATCTCGGTCCCGACGGGGGCGCATTCCGCTCGGCCCTGGCCGCGTCGCTCGACTGCCCGGTCCGCGTCGAGAACGACGTGAACCTCGCTGCCCTCGCCGAGCTCACGGGCGGTGTCGGAGGCGACCTCGCCAGCTTCGCGCTGCTGCTCCTCGACGACGGCCTCGGAGCCGGCATCGTCATCGACGGCGCCCTGCACCGCGGATTCTCCGGCGTCGCCGGTGAGGTCATGTACTTGCCGCAGACGCCCATCCCGATCGGCGCACCCCTCGTCGGAGACGCGGTGGTCGGTGACCTCGCTCTGGGGGTCGGCCGCGACGCCGCGGCGACTCTGGCCCATCACCTCGAGGCTGCCGTCCTGGGCGACGACGCGGCGAGCGAGATCATCTCCGAGATCGCCCGTCGGATCGTTCTCGTCGCCGGCAGTGTGGGCCTGGTCCTCGACCCGGAGGCGTTCATCCTCAGCGGCAAGGCCGCTCACCCGGCCCTGGTCACCGCGATCAACCGCATCGCCGACGAGTACGAGGCGCAGCTCCCGCTCCGGTTCCTCGTCTCCTCCTTCGGTCCGGAGGCCCCACTCGTGGGTGCTGTCGACGAAGCAGCAGCTGCGCTGCGAGGCGAACTCTTCACCCGCATCCTCGCGCCGGCCCCCAAGGGCGCTCGCTGAGCGCGGCTCCGCTCGATTCGCCACTCCCCGCACCCGACAGGATTCCCCGATGACCGCACGCTCCGACCTCGCCGACCGCCTCGGTCTCGCCCCCGGCACCCGGGCGATCATCATCAATGCTGATGACTTCGGCATGTGCCACGCGGCGAACACCGCCATCGTCGACCTGCTCACGGCCGGGCGCATCGACTCGACGACGGTGATGGTCCCGTGCTCGTGGTCGCCGGAAGCCCTCGCCTTCGCCGCGTCCCGCACCGACCTCGACATCGGTGTGCACCTCGTGCTCACGAGCGAATGGTCACGCTACCGGTGGCGTCCGCTCACCGGCACCGCGACGAGCCTGGTCGATACCGCGGGGTTCTTCCCGATCGATGTCCTGTCCGTCGAGCAGAACGCCTCAGACGACGACGTCGCCGCCGAGCTCTCCGCCCAGCTGCAGGCCGCGCTCGACGTCGGTGTCGATGTCACGCACCTCGACAACCACATGGGGTCGGTCTACGGGCTCGTGACCGGTCGGGACTTCCTCCGTCCGGTGTTCGAGCTCGCCGCACGGCATGGCCTCCCGTTCCGGTTGCCGCGCAGCATGGACGGTGTGGGCGAGGATTCCGCCTTGCAGGCCCAGCTCGATGGCGCAGCGGCGGCCGCCGACGCGTTCGGCGTGGAGATCATCGACCGGCTGTGGTCGCATCCGTTCGAACTCCTCCGCGAAGGCACCCCTGACGAGGAGACGTACGAGCAGATGCGCGATGGCTTCATCACGCTGCTGCGGGCCGTGCCCGCCGGGGTCACCGAGATCTACCTGCATCCGATGGTCGAAGACGATGAGCTTCGCGCTGCCGTCGACTTCAGCGCGGCGAAGCGCGGCTACGAGCTGCGTCTGCTGAGCGACCCGGCAGTGCTGCAGGCGATCGAGGACGAGGCGCTCGTGCGCATCGGGTGGCGCGATCTGCGCGACCTGCAGCGGAGGGGCGCGCGGTGACGTCGCTGCGCGAGCGTCTGCGCGACCGGCGCCTCGACGCGGCGCCCACCAGGGGGCAGACGATCGCCTTCGGAGCATCGGGGTTCCCGACGCAGCTCATGGCGCAGACCTTCTCGGCCTTCGTCGTCTACTTCTACGTGTCCCACCTCGCCGTGCCGGCCGGGTGGGTGGCGGTGGCGATGATCGTCCACGGAATCCTGAACGCCGTGCTGAATCCCGTCGTCGGGGCTCTCTCGGATCGGCTTCGCACCCCGTGGGGGCGTCGCATCCCCTGGATCGGCCTGGGAATCGTTCCGCTGGTCGTGGCCTTCGCGCTGGTCTGGATGCCGCCCGAGCTTCCCGTCGCGGGCCTGATCGTCTGGTTCCTCGTCGTCGTCGCCGTGTACGACGTCGCGTTCGTGGTGGTGGTGCTGAACATCTCGGCGCTGTTCCCCGAGATCTTCCGCACCACCGAGGAGCGCTCTCGCGGCAATGTGCCACGGCAGATCTTCGCGATCCTCGGCATGGTGCTGGGCACGGCCGGCGCCCCTGCGCTGTACAGCGCGATCGGCTGGCCTGGCATGGCCATCGTGCTCGCCGCGGTCTGCCTTGTCCTGCTCGTCTGGTCGTTCTTCGGCGGGATGATCGAGCGTCGGTTCCCAGACGCGACCCCTGCAGCCATGCATTGGAGTGATCAGCTGAAGTACACGTTCCGCAATCGAGCCTTCGTCCCGTACGTGCTCGGATCGTTGTTCGTGCAGACTTCGATCGCGGTGATCCTCGCCGCGATCCCCTTCTACGTGCGCTACTCCCTGCACGCAGCGGAGGGCGAGGGCAGTCTGCTGCTCGGTGCCATCTTCGTCACCGCGATCCCGTCGATCGTGCTGTGGAGCGCGGTCGTACGTCGTACCTCGCCGCGTACGGCGCTGCTGTGGAGCGTCGCGGTCTTCGGTGTCGCCGTGCTCGGCTACTTGGCGCCGTCGAACGTGCTCGGCGCAGCGCTGGTCGGTGTGGCGGTCGGGGTGGGCGTCGGCGGACTGCTGCAGCTGCTCGAGGTCATGCTCGCGCAGATCATCGACGAGGATGCCGTGCGCACCGGCCACCGTCGTGAAGGGGCCTACTTCGGGGTGAACGGATTCGTGGTGCGCGGCTCGGTGGTGCTGCAGGCGATCGTCGCAGCGGTGGTGCTGACGGCCTCCGGTTTCGACGCAACGCTCGGCGACGCGCAGCCCGAGACGGTGGACGGCGGCATCCGCCTGATGCTCGCCGTCATCCCGCTCGGGTTCACCGCTCTCGCCTGGCTCTGCTTCTGGCTCTACCCCATCCGCACCCGCGACCTCTGATCACTAGGCGGATGCTGCCTGCCGAGCCTCCCACCCGGTGCGCACCATCTCGTCCACCGAGTACCGCATGCTCCAGTCGAGGTCACGCGCCGCGAGCTCGCCGGTCGCCACGATGCGGTCGGGGTCGCCGGCACGCCTCGGGCCGATCTCGGGTGTGAAGTCGATGCCCGTGACGCGGACCATGGCGTCCATGATCTGCTTCACGCTGAGTCCGTCGCCGGAGCCGAGGTTGTAGGCGGCTTCGATCGGGCGGCCGTCGGCGAGGCGCTGAGCCGCCGCGACGTGGGCCGCGGCGATGTCGCCCACGTGCACGTAGTCGCGCACGTTCGTACCGTCTTCGGTGGCATAGTCGTCGCCGTTGATGCGCGGGGTCTTCCCCGCGAGCAGAGATTCGAACACGATCGGGAACAGGTTGTGCGGGCTGACGTCGTAGACCGTCGGATCGGCCGAGCCGACCACGTTGAAGTACCGCAGCGAAGTGTGACGCAACGGGCGCTCGGAGTCTGCCGTCGCGATGGCCTGGTCGCGCAGCAGCCATTCGCCGATGAGCTTCGATTCCCCGTACGGGCTGGCGGGCTTCTTGGTGGTGTCCTCGACGACGAGTGCGACGTCGGGAGTGCCGAACACCGCGGCCGACGACGAGAACACGATGTTCGAGACCCCGGCGGCCTCCATCGCTTCGAGGACGACCCTGGTGCCTTCGACGTTCTGCGCATAGGTGTGCAGGGGGCGCTGCACCGAGACGCCCGCGTATTTGAAGCCTGCGACGTGGATCACGCCCTCGGCGTCGTGATCGCGCAGCGTCTTCTCGACGAGCTCGCGGTCGAGGATGCTGCCCTGCACGAATGCCACTCCCTCGGGCACGAACGACGCGACCCCGCTGGAGAGGTCGTCGAGCACGACCGGGGTGAGCCCGGCTTCCGCGAGCGCGCGCACGACGTGGGCTCCGATGTAGCCGGCCCCTCCGGTGACGATCCAGGACATTGCTTCCTCTCCTGCCGCGTAGTCGTCGCGGCCCGATGGATCATTCTGTCAGGCGTCGCGGCGCGGACCTGCGGACGGGGTGACCGTGAACAGCAGGGGCGAGGCGAATCGTGACGTGGCGAAGGCCGCGCTCACCGCGGTCGAGACGCTGTCGACGGCGTCCCGCTCGACCAGGGCGATCGCGGCACCGCCGAACCCGCCACCGGTCATCCGAGCACCCAGTGCGCCGGCGGCCAGTGCCGTGTCGACGGCGGTGTCGAGCTCGGGGGTCGAGATCTCGAAGTCGTCGCGCATCGAGGCGTGCGACGAGACGAGGAGGTCGCCGATCGCCCGCACGCCCTGCTCGCGGAGCAGCTGCACAGCGTCGAGCACGCGCTGGTTCTCGGTGACGATGTGGCGCACTCGTCGGAAGGTCACCTCGTCCATGAGCTCCTGAGCCCTCGGCAGGTCGGCGATCGACACGTCGCGCAGCGCAGGCACGCCCATGATCGAGGCCCCGAGCTCGCAGGATGCTCGGCGCTCACGGTAGCCGCCTGTGGAGTGGGCGTGCTTCACGCGGGTGTCGATCACGAGGATCGCGAGGTCGGCTTCCGCGACGCCGAGCGGCACCAGCTGAGTCTCGAGCGACCGGCAGTCGAGGAAGATCGCCGTGTCGGGTTCGCCGAGCATCGACGCCATCTGGTCCATGATGCCGGTGGGTGCGCCGACGGCCTCGTTCTCGGCCCGTCTTCCGATGCGGGCGAGGGCGGTGCCGTCGAAGCCGGTTCCCCACAGCTCGTTCAGCGCGGATGCCGTCGCGCCTTCGATCGCGGCGGAGGACGAGAGTCCCGCCCCCACTGGCACGTCGGATGCGATCGCGATGTCGAGTCCACCGAACGGACCGCCAGCGCCTGCGGCCTGACGCAGAGCCCAGGCGACGCCGAGCGGGTAGGCGGCCCATTCCCGGACAGCCGGATGTGTGCCTGGTGCGGCGGGGAACAGCCGGTCGAGATCTTCGAGCATGACCTCGACCGATTCGTCGGCGAACGTGGAGCCGACCACGATGCGCGCGCTGTCCTCGTCGTCGCGGAGGCCGACCGCGGCGACCGTGCGCTGCGGAATCGCGAATGGCAGGACGAAGCCGTCGTTGTAGTCGGTGTGCTCGCCGATCAGGTTCACTCGGCCGGGAGCCGACCAGAGTCCGTCGGGCTCACGCCCGGTGAGTCGGATGAAGAGGTCGCGGGCGTCGTCGTGCGCGGCGGTCATGCGGATGCTCCCCGGTCGGCCTGGTCGTGCGATGCGCGATCGATCGCATCGCGGAGGCGGGCGGCCCCGACCTCCGGGGGCACCTCGGCGGCCCATGCCCACATCGCGGCCTCCGACCCGGCGAGGAACTTCAGCTTGTCAGCGGCACGGCGGGGGCTCGTCAGCTGCAGGTGTAGGCGCACGGTGTCGCGACCGACGTGCACGGGGGCCTGATGCCAGGCGGCGATGTACGGCGTCGGGGAGTCGTAGAGGGCGTCGACGCCGCGCAGCAGCCGCAGGTAGAGGGGCGCGAGCTCGTCGCGTTCTGCGCCGGTCGTCTCGGCGAAGTCGGGCACGTGGCGGTGCGGCATCAGATGCACCTCGAGCGGCCAGCGTGCGGCGAACGGCACGAACGCCGTCCAGTGCTCACCACGGAACACGACGCGCTCGGAGGCCTGCTCCGACTCGAGGATGCGCTGGAACAGGTCGGGCGCGGTGCGTTCGATCGACTCCAGCACGCGGGCGGTGCGCGGGGTCACGTACGGGTAGGCGTAGATCTGACCGTGCGGATGCGGCAGGGTCACCCCGATCGCCTCGCCCCGGTTCTCGAACGGGAAGATCTGCTCGATCCCCGGCAGCTGCGAGATCGCGGCCGTGCGATCGGCCCAGGCCTCGATGACCGTGCGGGCGCGGGTGACGGTCTGCGTGCCGAACGAGCCTGCGGGTTCGGGGCTGAAGCAGACGACCTCGCACCGCCCGACCGATGTGCGGGTGCGTCCGAGATCGAGGTCTGCGAGGTCGTCGAGCCCGCGCGGGGGGTTCGAGGCCTGCGGCGCGGTGCCGACGGCCTCGGCGAGTGCCGGTCCGAACGCGGGGGAGCGGTTCTCGAACACCGCGACGTCGTAGCGCGATGGCACCTCCGACGGGTTTCCCGGTGTCTGCGGCGCCAGTGGGTCGGCGTCTGCGCCGGGCATCATGACCCGGTTCTGGCGGTTGGCGGCGACCGTGATCCAGTCTCCGGTGAGCACGTCGAGGCGCATCGTCGCGGTGTCGGGGCGAGGGTCGAGAGTGCGGGCATCGACACCGCGCTCGGCTCCGAGAGCGGTGCCGGGATCGTCGTAGTAGATGAGGTCTCGGCCATCGGCGAGCGTGGTGGCGCGTTTGACGACGCCGGCGCCGAGCGTCTCGGAGTGCAACTCGGGAAGACCGTGCGTGTTCACGTAAACATGGTACGCGCAGAGCCGTGATAACGTCAACATGGCGAAGATGTGAACAGAGTCGCGACCCGGGTGGCGACCGGCGCTGCGGACGGAGGATGCAGGTGACCGAGAGCGAGCACGACCAGGTCGAAGGCTCCGGACCACCGCGGCAACGGCAGCACTCCGGCCGCGTGTCGATGGCCATGGTCGCCGCGAGCGCCGGGGTCTCCGGCCAGACCGTCTCGCGGGTCGTCAACGGCAGTCCGCGAGTCGACCCCGACACCCGCGCCCGTGTCGAGAACGCGATGGCCGCGCTCGGCTACCGCCCGCACCGTGCGGCTCGAGCTCTGCGCACCGGCCGCTCGCAGACGATCGGAATCGTCGTCACGACGCTCGCCACTGTCGGCAACTCTCGGATGCTGCAGGCCACAGCCGAAGCGGCGGCGGAACGCGGATACGCCCTCACCCTCGTGACAGCGGCTGATGGCGTCGCTGAAGCGTTCGACCGCCTGGCGGAGCAGGAGGTCGACGGCGCCATCGTCCTGAACGAGGCGTCGGCGCTCGTCTCCGACTCTCAGCGTCCAGCGGGACTGCGTCTGGTCGTGGTCGATGCGCCGATCGATGCCGGTTTCGCGTCGGTGCACAGCGACCACGCGGGCGGCGCGTCCGCGGCCACGAGTCGGCTCCTCGCTCTCGGACATGCCACCGTGCACCATCTCGCGGGCCCAGCCGACTCCTTCGCCTCGTTCGAGCGTGAGCGGGGATGGCGCAAGACTCTCATCGCGGCGGGCATCCGTCCGCCCGCTGTCGTCCGCGGGGATTGGAGCGCAGACTCCGGCTATGCCCAGGGGCAGACGCTGGCCTCGGCCTCCGCCGTCTTCTGCGCCAATGATCAGATGGCGCTCGGGCTGCTGCGGGGGCTCGCCGACTCCGGCCGTCGCGTGCCGGAGGACGTCGGTGTGATCGGCTTCGACGACGTGCCGGACGCCGCGAACTACCGCCCGCCGCTGACCACGGTCCGTCAGGACTTCGAAGCCCTCGCCAACCGCGCGGTGTCGATGCTGGTCGGAGCGATCGAGGGCACCGCGGAGTCCGAGCAGTCCGCTGTCATCCCGACCGCGCTCGTGGAGCGTGCCAGCACCGAGGCGCGCTGACGGGAAGTAGGCTCTGTGGCATGACAGAGCCCGCAACGTCGGCGGAGCAGCCGCATCGTCCTCTCGAGTTCTTCGTGCGAGCGAGCGCCTCGGAGATCGCGGCGTGAGCCGGGTCGTGCTGGCTCCCGACAGCTTCAAGGGAACGATCACGGCAGCGGATGCGGCGGCGGCGCTCGCTGAAGGATGGGCCTCGGTCGATAGCACCGCGCAGTTCGTGCACCGGCCCATGGCGGATGGCGGCGAGGGCACTGTCGCGGCCTTCGAAGCGGCGGTCCCGCATACGCGACGGATGCCGGTGGCCGTCGAGGGCCCGACGGGAGCGGTCGTCGAGTCTTCCTGGCTGCTGCTTCCTCCTACGCCGGACGCGCCGAAGGGCACGGCTGTCGTCGATCTCGGCTCCACCTCCGGCATCGAGATGCTCGACGAGCTGCGCCCCTGGGATGCAGACACGACGGGCCTCGGTCAGGCCATGGCCGCAGCCCTCGACCACGGGGTCTCGCGCCTCGTCGTCGGCATCGGTTCGAGCGCATCGACCGACGGCGGCACGGGGATGCTCACGGCGCTCGGCGCACGGTTCCTCGATGCAGCGGGAGCCCCCGTCGCGCGAGGTGCGCGCGGACTCGCCGACATCGCATCGGTCGATCTGACCGCCCTGCGTGCGGCACCCGAGGTGCGCGTGCTCACCGACGTGACCAACCCGCTCTCGGGTCCGCGCGGGGCTGCTTGGGTGTTCGGTCCGCAGAAGGGGCTGCGCGATGAAGACGACATCGCCCGCGTGGATGAGGGCCTTCATCGGCTCGCCGAACTGCTCGGCATCGATCCGGCGGGTCAGGGCAACGGCGCGGCAGGGGGTACGGGAGCCGCCCTCGTGGTGTGGGGCGGGGGACTCGCTCCCGGAGCCGCCGAGGTGGCAGCGCTCATCGGCCTCACCGACGCGATCGCCGAGGCCGACGTCGTCATCACGGGCGAAGGGTCCTTCGACGGACAGTCCGGCGACGGCAAGGTGCCGTCCTTCCTCGCCGGGCTCGCCGCGGAAGCGGGTGCTGGTGCGATGCTCGCCGCCGGCCGCATCACTGCAGATGCCGATACCGCGTTGTTCACGGCATCCGTCTCGCTCACCGACCTCGCCGGGTCATCTGAGGCCGCCCTCGCGGAGCCCGCGCGCTGGTTGCGCGAGGCCGGGGCAGCACTCGCACGCACCGTGTCCTGATCCGCTCGATCGACCCGTGACCCGGCCGTTCGCTTCCTGAACCGGCCGAGTCGACAGGAGCGTCAGCCTCCCAGTGCGGCGGAGACCACTGCCCGGGCTTCGGCCTGCACCTCGGCGAGGTGCTCAGGGCCGCGCAGGCTCTCGGCGTAGAGCTTGTAGACGTCTTCGGTGCCAGACGGGCGGGCGGCGAACCATGCGTGCTCGGTCTGCACCTTGAGCCCGCCGATCGCCGCGCCGTTGCCAGGTGCATGCGAGAGTTTCGCGGTGATCTCCTCGCCGGCGAGAGTGGTCGCCGTCACGGCCTCGGGAGCGAGCTTGCCGAGAGTGGCCTTCTGCTCCGGCGTCGCCGGGGCATCCACGCGCTGGTATGCCGAGGCCCCGAAGGCGGTCTCCAGCTCGCGGTACCGCTCCGACGGGGTCTTGCCGGTGACGGCGATGATCTCGGCGGCCAGCAGACACAGCAGGATGCCGTCTTTGTCGGTCGACCACACCGAGCCGTCCTTGCGGAGGAACGACGCGCCGGCCGACTCCTCGCCGCCGAACGCGACCGAGCCGTCGAGGAGTCCGGGCACGAACCACTTGAACCCGACCGGCACCTCGAGCAGGCGGCGTCCGAGTGACTCGGCGACCCGGTCGATGATCATCGACGACACCAGGGTCTTGCCGATCACCGCGTCACGCGGCCAACCTTCCCGATGCGAGAACAAGTAGTCGATCGCGACGGCCAGATAGTGGTTCGGGTTCATCAGCCCGGCATCCGGCGTCACGATGCCGTGCCTGTCGGCGTCGGCATCGTTCCCGGTGAGGATGTCGTAGGAGCCCTTCTTCGCGACCAGCGACGCCATCGCCGAGGGGGAAGACGGGTCCATCCGGATCTTCTCGTCCCAGTCCAGCGTCATGAAGCGCCAGGTCGGATCGACCTCGGGGTTCACGACGGTGAGGTCGAGGTCGTGCATCTCGGCGATCAGGGCCCAGTACTCGACCGAGGCTCCGCCCAGGGGGTCGGCGCCGATGCTGACGCCGGCGTTGCGGATCGCGTCGATGTCGATGATGGTGGGCAGATCGCGTACATAGGCGTCGCGGAAGTCGTAGCCGGTGAGGGAGTCCCAGTCGACGTCGGCGAAGCGTTCGAGCTTCACGCCTTCGAGTCCAGCGGCGATGAGAGCGTTCGCGCGGTCGGCGATCCAACCCGTGGCGTCGGTGTCGGCGGGTCCGCCGTGCGGCGGGTTGTACTTGAAGCCGCCGTCACGCGGAGGGTTGTGCGATGGCGTGACGACGATGCCGTCTGCGCGACTCGGATCGTCGACCGCCTTGCCGCGGTTGTAGGTGAGGATGGCGTGGCTGAGGGCCGGAGTGGGCACCCAGGAGTCCCGGGAGTCGACGCGCACGTCGATGCCGTTCGCCAGCAGCACCTCGATCGCACTGCGCTCGGCGGGCAGAGACAGCGCGTGCGTGTCGCGACCGAGGAAGAGCGGACCGGTGATGCCCTGCGCGTCGCGGTAGTCCACGATCGCCTGCGTCGTGGCGAGGATGTGGTTCTCGTTGAAGCTGTTCGACAGCGAGGAACCGCGATGGCCGCTGGTTCCGAACACGACCCGTTCGGCCGGGACCTCGGGGTTCGGCGTGCGGTCGTAGTAGGCGGCGATCAGTTCGTCGACATCGATCAGGTCACTTTCCTCCGCGGGGAGGCCGGCACGGCTGGTCATCCCCTCAGTCTGCCCCCTGTTCGGCAGGACCGCATCCGGGAAGTCACCTGGAAGAGCGGTCTGCTCGTCGAGGGCTAAGGTGAAACCCGTGACTGAACGCCGCACCTACAGCTATCTCGGCCCTGCCGGAACCTTCACGGAGGCGGCGCTCGATCAGGTGGCCGAGGCCCGCGGTCAGAACTGGCGCCCCGTGCACAACGTCGGCGAGGCTCTGGCCGACGTGCTCGAGGGCCGCAGCGATGCCGCGATGATCGCGATCGAGAACTCGATCGAGGGCGGTGTCTCGACCACGCAGGACGCTCTGGCCACGCTCCCAGGGCTCCGTATCGTCGGTGAGTACCTGGTGCGGGTGAACTTCGTGCTTGTGGCCCCGCGCGGCACCACGCTCGACCAGGTCGAGGTGATCGCTGCTCATCCGGTCGCCTATGCCCAGTGCCACGGCTGGCTCGGCGCGCACCTGCCCTCGCACTCGCACGTGCCCGCTTCGAGCAACGTCGCCTCGGCGATCGGCGTCCTCGACGGCACGCTTCCCGCACAGGCCGCCATCGCAGCCCCCGGAATCGTGAACCACTACGACGTCGACGTGCTCGCGGACGGCATCGGCGACAACGCGCAGGCGGTGACCCGGTTCGTCCTGGTCACGCGCACGACCCGCTCACCCGAGCCGACCGGTGCCGACAAGACCTCGCTGATCGTCGAGCTCCCGCACGATCATCCCGGATCGCTCCTGGAGATGCTCGAGCAGTTCTCCACCCGCGGCATCAACCTCTCGCTCATCGAGTCGCGGCCGATCGGCGACGAGCTCGGCCGCTACCGCTTCGTGATCGACGCCGACGGCCACATCGAGCACGAGCGCATGGCTGACGCGCTGCTCGGCATCCGCCGGTTCAGCCCTCGCGTGGTCTTCCTCGGCTCGTACCCGCGCGCGGACCGTCAGATCGTGCAGTACCCGGATCGCTACTCCGACGATGTGTTCGTCGAGGCGCGCGACTGGCTGCGCGGCATCCTCTCCGGCGAACCGGAAGCCTGACGTCATCCGCCCGACCGCCCAGCACGGTCAAGCGGATGCCGTGGCTCAGTGCTCCTGGAACCGCGGCCAGTCGCTGCCGGGCGCCATGTGCGAGTGCAGCGCGCCCTTCGCCGATGCCAGGCTCGGGTAGGTGCCGGTCGAGGCATCAGACCCGACCATCGTCACCGTGTAGCCGTCCTCATCGTGGCGGATGCTCCCGACCACTCCGTTCGGCCCGTAGGCCACCCAGAGGGCGAGGGTCTTGGTGGTGCTCATGATCGAACTCCTTCCGCTGCCGGTGGCCCGTGCGTCCGCCGGTGCGGTTGCGCACCAGACGGCCACACTGATGGTCACGCTACGCCTGCGGCCCCAGGAAAGCCAGGGGTTGACAGACGGTCCCAGGGGTCGGCAGACGGTCAGAGTGCGGCGGCGATGAGTTCCAGGGTCTGCGCGCGACCGGTCGGAGCGTCGTTCGGCTCTGCCTCGTAGGCGCCGGCCACCGGTGACAGCATGACCTCGTCGACGCCGTAGCGCTCGGCGAAGGCGCGGACCTCAGCGGCGACGGTCTCTCCCGTGCCGACGAACCAGCGCGAGCGGGCGGCCTGCACGACCTCGTCGGTCGCGGCATCCGTCACGGCGGAGGCCGCCTGCTCCACGGTCTCCAACGCCGCGAGGGGCTGGTTCAGGCGCAGGCGCGCCATCATCCGCAACTGCGGGAGGGCGCGAGCTTCCGCCTCCTCCTGCGTGGGTGCGGCGACGGCGTTCACGGTGAGGAAGGTGCGGGGCTCAGGGTTCTCCTCGCTCGGGCGATACCCGGTGCGGTAGAGGTCGAGCGCGCGCTCGAGACCCTGCCCTGAGAAGTGGTTCGCGAAGACGTACGGCAGTCCGTGCGAGGCGGCGAGCTGGGCGGAGTAGTCGCTCGATCCGAGCAGCCACACCTCGGGGGTTCCGGTCGCGGCCGGTGTCGCGCGCACCGTGTACTCGCCGCCCGAGGTGAAGCGCAGTGCGGCACCGTCGCCGGAGAGCAGCGCCGCGATGTCCTGCACATGTCGAGGGAACTGCTCGACGTCGCTGGTGGTGCCCGAGCCCCGCAGCAGCTGCGTGATCACCGGGTCACTGCCGGGAGCGCGGCCGAGGCCCAGGTCGATGCGTCCGGGCGCGATGGCCTCGAGGGCGGCGAACTGCTCGGCGACGATGAGGGGCGCGTGGTTGGGCAGCATCACACCGCCCGAACCCAGACGCAGGCGCGAGGTGCGGGTGGCGGCAGCGGCGATCAGCACTGGGGGAGTCGTGGACGCCACCGACGGCATGTTGTGGTGCTCGGCGAACCAGTAGCGGCGATAGCCGAGACGGTCGGCCGTCTCCGCGAGGGCGAGCGAGGCGGCGATGGCCTCCGCGCTGGTCTGGCCGGTGCGCACCGGGACGAGGTCGAGGACGGAGAGAGCTGTATCGGACATCCTCAACCACAACGCGGGCCTGCGCGGCTCCATTCCCCCGCTACCGTTGGGGCATGGAAGCAGGCATCTTCTACGTCCTCGTCGGGTCCGTCGCCGTCGCCGCTCTGGCGCGCTGGCGGGGGTGGCCGGCGCCGCTGCTCGTGACCGTCGCGGCGCTCGCCGCGTCGTTCCTGCCGTTCGTGCCGGATCTGGAGATCGATGGGCACGTGCTGCTCAGCCTCGTGCTGCCGCCGCTGCTGTACTCGGCTGCGCTGGACGTCTCATTCGTCGGCTTCAAGCGCAGCCTGCCTCAGATCCGCCGTCTCGGCATCTGGCTCGTACTGATCACAGCGCTCGCCGTCGGCCTCGTCGCGTGGTGGATCCTGCCGTCTCTCACACTTCCCGGTGCGCTGCTCCTCGGCGCGATCGTGGCCCCGCCTGACGCGGTGTCCGCTGCGGCGATCGGCCGTCGGCTCGGGCTGCCGCGCCGCATCATGACGGTGCTCTCGGGCGAGAGCCTCATCAACGATGCGACTTCGCTCACGCTGTACCGTGTGTTCGCGGCGATCCTCGCCGGTGCGACCGTCACGATCTGGGGCGGCATCTGGCAGTTCCTGGTGGCGGTCGGTGTCGGTGTGGCCGTCGGTCTCGTGTTCGGCATCGTCCTGCATCAGCTGCGCATGCGCATCAGCGATCCGGTCGTGATCGGCACGTTCGGGCTCCTCGCTCCGTTCGGCGCCTATGCCATCGCCGAGCACCTGCTCGGTTCCGGCGTCCTCGCGGTCGTCGCGATGGGGCTCTACGTCGGTTACAACTCCCCGCGCACCGACTACACCACGCGCCAGCAGGAGAAGCCGCTGTGGCTCTCGGCCGACCTGCTGCTGGAGAGCTTCGTGTTCGCCTACATCGGCCTGCAGTTCCCGCGGGTGCTCAACGACCTCGGCAGCGAGTCGGTCGGGCAGATCCTGCTGCTCTCCGGGGCGGTGCTGCTCGTGGTGCTGATCGTGCGTCCGCTCTACATCTACCCGACCAGTGCCTGGTCGAACTTCCAGGACCGCAAGCGGCTCGAACGGTGGGACCGCGGCGTCGAATCCGGGGAGTTCGAGAAGCGGCATCGAAAGTCCCGCCGCTGGGAGAACTACACCGCCGATGAACTGCGCAGCCAGATCGTGCGCGAGCAGATGGCCGGGCTCAAACTCACCTGGAAGGACAGCGCGGTCATCTCGTGGGCGGGCATGCGTGGCGTGGTCACCCTCGCGATCGCCGTCGCCGCCGCCGACCTCGCGACGCTCGACACCGAGGCGTCGCATGCGATCGTCGTGGTGGCGTTCATCGTCACGGTGGGCACGCTGCTGATCCAGGGCCTGACTCTGCCGCTGCTGATCCGGAGCCTGGGCATTGCCCGCGACGTCGACGAGAAGGAAGACGAAGAGGCGCTCGCCGCCGTCCGGGAGAAGAGTCGTGAGGCCGGCAAGAAGTTCCTCGCCGAGAAGCGCGTCGAGTGGGAGGCGAAGTACGGCGATGTCGACCTCAGCGTGTTCGACGCGTTCACCAAGCGCATGACCCGGGTCGAGAAGGACACCGACGAGGCGCAGAAGGTGGAAGACGCCGCGAGCCGACCCTCGTACGAAGACCTCGTCGCGCTGTCGCGGGGGTGGCTGCAGGTGCGCCGCGAGATCCTGCTGGCCGAACGAGACGCCGGCAACCTCGATGAAGAGGTGATGCGCGAGCTGATCGCCGCGATGGATGCCGAGGAGCTCGCGCTCGACACCCGTGGTGCCACTCGCCAGCAGAGCCGCGCCTGACCCTCTGAATGACAGAGCGCCTCGCCCCGGAGAAGGGGCGAGGCGCTCTGCGCAGGTCGGGGATGCGGGTCAGCGGGCGCCGACCGGCTCCTTGTCCGGATCCTTGTCGGAGGAAGCCTCTGCTTCCGGGGCATCCTCGTCGTCGCCGGAGTCGTCGGCGAAGGGCAGGCCCTCGCGCGGGGCGTTGTAGAGCTCCTCGTTCAGGATCCCCTCGCGCTTGGCGACGATCGTCGGGATCAGCGCCTGACCTGCGACGTTCACCGCGGTGCGGCCCATGTCGAGGATCGGGTCGATCGCGAGCAGCAGTCCGACGCCCTCGAGCGGCAGACCAAGGGTCGACAGCGTGAGCGTGAGCATAACCACAGCGCCCGTGGTACCTGCGGTGGCGGCCGAGCCGACGACCGAGACGATCACGATCAGCAGGTACTGCACGAAGTTCAGCTCGATGCCGAAGAACTGCGCGACGAAGATCGCGGCGATGGCCGGGTAGATCGCGGCGCAGCCGTCCATCTTCGTCGTCGCGCCCAGCGGCACAGCGAACGAGGCGTATGAGCGGGGCACGCCCAGGTTGCGCTCGGTCACGCGCTCGGTGAGGGGCAGCGTCCCGATCGAGGAGCGGCTGACGAAGGCCAGCTGCACGGCGGGCCAGACGCCGGAGAAGTACTGCTTGATCGACAGGCCGTGCGTCCTGACCAGGATCGGGTAGACGACGAACAGCACGAGCGCGAGGCCGATGTAGACCGCAGCGGCGAACCAGCCGAGGGAGGCGAGCTTCTCCCAGCCGTACTTGATCACGGCCGAGCCGATCAGGCCGAACGTGCCGAGCGGGGCGATGCGGATGATCCACCACAGCACGCGCTGGATGACCTTGAGCAGCGACTCGGTGAAGACGAGGAACGGCTCGGCCTTCTTGCCGGCCTTGAGGGCGGCGATGCCGATGACGGCCGCGACCACGATGACCTGCAGGATGTTGAAGCCGACGCTCGACGAGAACGTGCCATCGACCGCGCCGGGCGAGGTGTTGACCGTGAGGCCGAGGAAGTTCTGCGGGATGAGTCCCAGCAGGAAGTTCCACCAGGTGCCGACGGTGTACGGGTCGCCGGGTTCGAGGCCCTCGCCGGCGCGGTTGCCGGGCTGGATCACGAGGCCGAGGACGATGCCGATGATCACGGCGATGAATGCGGTGATCGCGAACCACAGGATCGTCTGGCCGGCCAGGCGCGCGGCGTTCTGCACGCGGCGCAGGTTCGAGATGCTGGCGACGATGGCCGTGAAGATCAACGGGACGACGGCCGCGCGCAGCAGCGTCACGTACGAGTTGCCGATGGTGTCGAGTGTCGCGGACAGCCCGGTCGGGTTCTCCGCGGTGGCGCCGAGCTGGCGGCCGATCAGACCGGCGGCGATGCCGAGGACGAGGGCGGCGAGGATCTGGAAGCCGAACGAGGTCAGCAGCTTCCGGACCGGTCCGCGGGTGTCAGGCGCCTTCTGGGCGCGTGCGGTGGTGCTCATGAGGGTGGGGACTCCAGAATCGCGGCGCGCCGAGTGCGCGCCATGAGGCCCAACGCTATGACTCCCTGAGAATTCCCTGGGTGCATATGACGAAGGATGACGCTCGATCCGGATGGTCCGCTCGGTGTGCCCCGCAGGCCTGGTTCCGGTCGCACTTCGTGCCGCCTGAACTCGCAACCGGCGGCAGGAGCTGCGACCGGAACCGGGGTTCCCCGTCAGCGTGCGGCGAGCACCAACAGGTCGCCGACCTCGCAGTCGAGCGCCTCGCAGATCGCCCGCAGCGTCGAGTACCGGATCGCGCGGGCGCGGTCGTTCTTCAGCACCGACAGGTTGACGATGCTCACCCCGACCGTGGCGCTCAGCTCGGTGAGCGTCATCCCCCGGTCGGCTAGCAGCTCGTCGAGGCGGCAGTGGATGCCGGTGAACTCGTCGTCGCTCTCGGCAGGGGTCACACCAGCCCCTCCGTTTCCTTCTGCAGGCGCGCGGTCTCCTGCTGCAACCGAGCTCTGTCCTGCTCGAGCCGCATGCCCTGACGGAAGACCGCGGCCAGCGCGGCGAGGCCGAGGGCGGCCACGAACGGCCAGGGCGTCACGGTGAGCTGATACGCGACGGGGTACCACTCGCTGTCCGGCGCGAACACCTCGCGCAGACCGGCGGTCGCGGCGATCCCGCCCAGGAGGTCGTCGGCCACCCCGAGCACGAGAACAGCGATCGCGCCGCCCACGAGTGCCCGGGTCATCAAGTGCGAGAACACACGTCCGCGGAGGGTGTAGAAGCAGATGACCGCGACGATCACGGCCGGCAGCGTGTTCATCGCGACGGTGGTCAGCTGGGCGGCTGCCGCGAGCAGTCGGAGTCCGAGGGAGGCGTTTCCGACCGTGAAGTCGGACAGACTCTCGCCCTGGCAGGTGAGCATCGTCGTCGCGCTGTCGCCGTACTCGGAGCAGGGGAGCGTCGCCGGCCAGTCCACGTACACGTAGGTCTCGCCGTGGAGCTCGGCCCAGTCGACCGTGAACGCCTTCACGATGATGATCACCGCGCCGAGGATACCGAGCAGGATCCACCACCCCGAGAGCGTGAGCGCGGCGTCCAGCGCGATCGTGCGGCTTCCCCGGCGGCGCCCGCTCCACACGAGAAGCCCGATGATGACCGCGATCACGGCCAAGGCGATCCCGATGTAGAGCAGGGACGGCCAGATCTCGTCCGATCCGAAGCTGATCATCAGACGAGTCCTTCCGTGTCGCGCTGCAGGCGTCGTCCGATCTCGAAGAGGCCGGCGACGAGCGCGAGCGCGAAGGCCCAGCCCACGGGGGCGAGGTCGAACTGCACGAGCAAGGTCCACAACACATCTTCGACTCCCGGGTTCGCAGTCGCCAGATCCTGGACGATGACGGCCCGTCCGATCCCGCCCGCCAGCTGTCCGAACAGAGACCCGGCGATCATCAGGCACGCGGCGAGACCGAACATCCACCCGAGCGAGGTGCGGAACGGGCGCGACCGGATGAGCGACACTCCCAACCACCAGACGCCTGCGCACAGCGCGACCGTTGCCAGGGCGGGAAGGGCGGTCTCGAGGAACAGCATCCAGCGGGCGCCGGCGGGCATGGCCGGAATCGTGACGAGTGCGGAGTCGACCATCGCCGCGCTCACGCCGGAGACGTCGTCGAGAGCGGTCAGGTCGACATCGTGCACCGGCATCGACACCGTGGGCGCAGTGCCGAACACGTCGAAAGCGGCGGAGACGACGGCGACGACCGCGCCGATCGCGACGCTGACCGCACCGGTTGCGATGAGCCCGAGGGCGATCCCTTCCGCGAGCGAGGGGCGTCCTTGTCTGGTGAGCATCATTGCCTCCTGGGCGTGGTTGTTATCGACATTCGTTAACATAACGACTGTCGATAACACGGTCAACCCCCGGTATGCCCACGGCGAACACGGGCATACGTGCCCTGCGCGGTGGTTACTCTCGATGTACAGGCGCAGAGAACCGTCAGAGGAGTCAGCGCTTCGCCCCGTGCGAATAAGGAGTCACAGCATGTTCGAGAGATTCACGGACCGAGCCCGTCGAGTGGTCGTCCTCGCCCAAGAAGAGGCGAAGATGCTCAACCACAACTACATCGGAACCGAGCACATCCTGCTCGGTCTCATCCACGAGGGTGAAGGCGTCGCCGCCAAGGCCCTCGAGAGCCTCGGCATCTCCCTCGACGCCGTGCGCGAGCAGGTGCAGGACATCATCGGCCAGGGCCAGCAGCAGCCGACCGGGCACATCCCGTTCACCCCGCGCGCCAAGAAGGTGCTCGAGCTCAGCCTCCGCGAGGCTCTCCAGCTCGGCCACAACTACATCGGCACCGAGCACATCCTGCTCGGCCTCATCCGCGAGGGCGAGGGCGTCGCAGCCCAGGTGCTCGTCAAGCTCGGCGCCGACCTCAACAAGGTCCGCCAGCAGGTCATCCAGCTGCTCTCGGGCGCTCCCGGCCGTGAGCCGGCGTCCGTCGGTGCGCAGACCAACGACTCGCAGGCCAGCGCCCAGGGCGGGTCGGCGGTGCTCGACCAGTTCGGCCGCAACCTCACCCAGGCTGCGCGCGACAACAAGCTCGACCCGGTGATCGGGCGCGAGAAGGAGGCGGAGCGGGTCATGCAGATCCTCTCCCGCCGCTCCAAGAACAACCCCGTCCTGATCGGTGAGCCCGGCGTCGGCAAGACCGCCGTCGTCGAGGGCCTCGCCCAGGCGATCGTCAAGGGCGATGTGCCCGAGACGCTGAAGGACAAGCAGCTCTACTCGCTCGACCTCGGCTCGCTCATCGCCGGCTCCCGCTACCGCGGTGACTTCGAGGAGCGCCTCAAGAAAGTCACCAAGGAGATCCGCACGCGCGGCGACATCATCGTCTTCATCGACGAGATCCACACCCTGGTGGGTGCGGGTGCCGCCGAGGGCGCGATCGACGCGGCCAGCATCCTGAAGCCGCTCCTCGCCCGTGGCGAGCTGCAGACGATCGGTGCGACCACGCTCGACGAGTACCGCAAGCACTTCGAGAAGGACGCCGCTCTCGAGCGCCGCTTCCAGTCGGTGCAGGTCAACGAGCCGACGCTGCCGCACACGATCAACATCCTCAAGGGCCTGCGCGACCGGTACGAGGCGCACCACAAGGTGCAGATCACCGACGGCGCCATCGTGGCCGCGGCGAACCTCGCCGACCGCTACGTCTCCGACCGGTTCCTCCCCGACAAGGCCATCGACCTGATCGACGAGGCCGGCGCACGCCTGCGTCTGTCGATCCTGTCGAGCCCGCCCGAGCTGCGTGAGTTCGACGAGAAGATCGCCGCTGTGCGCGAGCAGAAGGAGATCGCCTCGGAGGAGCAGGACTTCGAGAAGGCCGCATCGCTGCGTGACGAGGAGAAGAGCCTCCTCGCTGAGCGCCTGCGCCTCGAGAAGCAGTGGCGTGCGGGCGACGTCGCGACCTCAGCTGTCGTCGACGAGGGTCTGATCGCCGAGGTGCTCGCACAGGCCACCGGCATCCCCGTGTTCAAGCTCACGGAGGAGGAGTCCTCGCGACTCGTCTTCATGGAGAAGGCCCTGCACCAGCGCGTCATCGGTCAGGAAGAGGCGATCGCCGCCCTCTCCAAGACGATCCGTCGTCAGCGTGCCGGTCTGAAGGACCCGAAGCGTCCCTCGGGCTCGTTCATCTTCGCCGGCCCGACCGGTGTCGGAAAGACCGAGCTCGCCAAGGCGCTCGCCGAGTTCCTGTTCGATGACGAAGCTGCCCTGATCTCGCTCGACATGAGTGAGTTCGGTGAGAAGCACACCGTCTCGCGTCTGTTCGGTGCCCCTCCCGGGTTCGTCGGATTCGAAGAGGGTGGCCAGCTCACCGAGAAGGTGCGGCGCAAGCCGTTCAGCGTGGTCCTCTTCGACGAGATCGAGAAGGCTCACCCCGACATCTTCAACTCGTTGCTGCAGATCCTCGAAGAAGGTCGTCTCACCGACGGTCAGGGTCGGATCGTGGACTTCAAGAACACGGTCATCATCATGACCACCAACCTCGGTGCGCGTGACATCGCCGGCGGCCCCGTCGGCTTCCAGGTCGAAGGCAACGACTCGACCAGCTACGACCGGATGAAGGGCAAGGTGAACGAAGAGCTCAAGCGGCACTTCAAGCCCGAGTTCCTGAACCGTGTCGACGACATCATCGTGTTCCCGCAGCTCTCGAAGACCGAGCTGGTGCAGATCGTCGATCTGTTCACCAAGCGCCTCGGCGAGCGTCTGCTCGACCGCGACATGACGATCGAGCTGTCGCAGTCGGCCAAGGAGCGTCTCATCGAGATCGGCTTCGACCCGGCTCTCGGTGCTCGGCCGCTGCGTCGCGCGATGCAGCACGAGATCGAGGACCGCCTGTCGGAGAAGATCCTGCACGGCGAGCTCAACTCCGGTGACCACGTGAAGGTCGACGCGAAGGACGGGGAGTTCCTGTTCGAGCACGGCCCGCGCGGCGAGAAGGTCGCGATCGGCGTCAACACCGGCGGTGGCGCGATCGCCAGCACTCCCGACCTGGCTGTCGCCAGCGGGGAGTGACCTCCGGCTGATCGGAGAAGGGGCGGATGCTGCGGCAT
>JBOGEI010000042.1:0-22895 GCA_050701935.1 Microbacterium sp. | reverse complement strand
TCCGGGACCTCCGCGGTGCAGCTCTCAGCTCAGCTCGCCTTGATGTCGCCCTTCCGGGGACGGAGCACGGCGCGGTCGTAGGATCGCCTCGTGGCCGATGACGACTCCTCCTCCCCCGACGCTCCCCGCGACACCTCCCGCCGAGGCTTCTTCAAAGTGGGTGGTGCCGCACTCGCGGGTGCCGTGGTCGGCGGTGCGGGCGGCGCGGCCATCGGGGCATCGATCGCGGGCAACGGGCGCGACGGCTTCGCCGAGGATCCGGATCCGTTCGCCGCGCTCGCCCCGCGGAGCGAGCCCGGTTTCGACCACATCGTCGTGGTCATGGGCGAGAACCGCTCCTTCGACAACCTGCTCGGGTATCTGTACTCGAAGGAGAACCTGCCGCAGGGCGAGAAGTTCGAGGGGCTCGACTTCGGCTCGTACAGCAACACCGCCACCGACGGCACGGTCGTCGGTGCCCACGTGTACGAGGGCGACACCGACCGGATCATGAGCCTCCCCGACCCGGATCCGGGCGAGGAGTACCCGCACGTCAACACGCAGATCTTCGGCACGGTCGACCCGAAGACGAACGCCGACCTCTTCGTCGATCAGATGACCGCACCCTTCAACGCCCCGACGCACGGTGAGAAGGCCACGATGTCGGGCTTCCTCGAGGACTACATCATCAACTTTCGGCGTCTGCGCAAGGGAGTCGATCCGAAGCCCGAAGAGGCCGCGCACATCATGGGTTCATTCTCGCCAGAGATGCTTCCGGTGCTGTCGACGCTGGCCTCGGAGTTCGCGGTGTTCGACCATTGGTATGCCGGCGTTCCTTCACAGACCTTCTGCAATCGCTCCTTCTTCCACGCCTCGACCTCGCATGGTTTCGTGACCAACCAGGCCGGTGGCGGCTACCGGAAGTGGCTGGATGCGCCTGCCGCGCCCACCGTGTTCAACCGGCTCGAAGACAAGAAGGTGAGCTGGAAGATCTACATCGACAAGCTCCAGCTCGTCTCGTTCACAGGCATGCTGCATGCGGCTGTGCTGGAGAAGTACTGGCGCACCGACCACTTCGGCACGATGGACGACTTCTACGCCGAGGCGAAGGACGGCAAGCTCCCCGCCTATGCGTTCATCGAGCCGCGGATGGTCTACGACCACAACGACTTCCACCCGCCCTTCGGTTCTCCCCGTGAGAGCGAGGTCGACGGCGAGGCCGTGTTCGACAGCGCGATCTCGGATGTCCGGGCCGGCGATCGCCTCATCCACGACATCTACGAGGCGGTGCGCACGAGCGCGTCCCCGAAGGGTTCCAACGCCGTCAACACCCTGCTGCTCATCACCTTCGACGAGCACGGTGGCTGCTACGACCACGTGCCGCCGCCTGCCGTCACCAAACCCACACCCGACACCGGGCCGGGAGAGATGGGCTTCACGTTCGATCGACTCGGATGCCGCGTGCCGGCGATCGCCGTGTCGGCCTACACGAAGCGCGGCAGCATCATCCACGACGAGATGCATCACGGCTCGGTCACCGCGACCCTCTCGCGCCTGCATGGCCTGAAGCCGCTCAACGACCGTGACCAGTCCGCCAACACGCTGCTGAACGTCGTGAACCTCGACAAGCCACGCCATCCGTCCGACTGGCCGGTGACCACCCCGGCCTACACGCCGCCGAACCCGGAGGAGAGGGGACCGCAACCCGGCGAGCAGGATCAGCTGAAGCCGCTCACACCGCCCGCACGCGGCCTTCTCGGCCTGCTCCTGGCGCGGTACGGCAAGCCGGGCGAGCCGGAGCCGGAGACCTTCGCAGATGCCTACAAGCTCCTCCATGAGCACGGCGAAGAGCTGTTCGGCCCGCCGAACGGAGGCTGACCGCTCTTCGCGGGCCGCGGGGCTACTTCCGCCCGGAGCGGCGACGGGCGACGATGAGGAGCGTCGCCCCGAGGATGATCACGACCGCACCACCTGCCGCCCAGGCGAGCGTCTCGGGTCCGAGTCCGGTTGCAGGGAGCCGTCCGTTGCCGCTGCCGGTCCCGTTTCCGGCCGACGGATCAGGCGACGGCGCTGGCGGGACGACGACCGCCGCGAGAGTGAAGTCCTGCCCCTCGATGGACTCGCCGACAGCGGAGATCACGACGGTGCGGGTCCCCGCGCCGACCACGCTGCTGCCGGTCGGCGTGCGCACGATCAGCTCATAGGTTCCGGGAGCGAGGCTGCCGAGACCATAGGTGCCGTCGGCGTCGGTGGTGAGCTGCTGTGGACCCCCGGGCCCGTTCACGTCGATCACCACACCCCCGAGAGGAGTGCCGCCGTCGGTGCGCACCGTGCCGTCGATGGCCCCCAGCCGCGCGAGGTCGAAGTCCACACCGGTGACGTCCGTTCCCGCGACGGGCTCAGGGCGGCTGATGGGAGAAGTGGCGACGTAGCCCTCGGGCGTCGTCATCGTCACCACGTAGCCGCCGGCGGGCAGGCGCGGGAACGTGTAGTCGCCGCGCGCTCCAGTCACCGTCGTGAGAGTGCCCCCACCCTGCAGCACGGCGGTGACCGTGACTCCTGGCACTCCGCCGCCGTTCCATCGGACGACGCCGCTCAGGCTCGGGTTCGCCTTGATGACGAAGTCGGCGAGGGTGATCAGATCCTCGTTGTCCGCCGGAACCACGAAGCCAGGTGGAGCGCTTTCGCGGGCGTACCCGGTCGGGACGACGATGCTCGCCTCCTGCGGCCCATCCAGGACCATGTCGAACAGATACCGTCCATCCGCGTCAGTCGTCGTGGTCTGTCCGCCGATCGTGACCGCGACACCGGCGATCGGGTTGCCGTCCACATCGACGACCCGACCGGTGACGGGTGAGGGGATGATGTCTCTCACCGTGAAGTCGACCCCCTCGGCGTTGCCGCCGCTGAGGTCGACCGGGGTCGTGGTCTGGCCGACCGCGATCTTGTCGTCGGGTGCCGTCACGCTCACGCGGTATCCGTCCGTGGCGATGAACCCCGGGAACGAATAGGTGCCGTCCGCAGCGGTGGTCGTCCTGCCGACGATCGAGCCGTTGCCATCGGCGAGCGCGAGATCCACACCGCCCAGCGGTCCGGTGCCGGCGTCAGTGACGGTGCCGCTGATGTCGTTCGCCGCCGAGACGAACCACGTCTGGTAGACGGGGAGGCCGGATCGCCGGGTGAAGATGAAGCTGAGAGAGCTGATGGGTGTCGAGGGCTCGAACCACGCCGCTGAGCCGCTGGTGTCGGCGGCGGCGGCATTGCCGGTGAGGGTGAGGGTCGCGGCATCCCATGTCGGAACGTCGTCCGCCGAGCCCGTGCACGCAGGCTTGCCCACGACCGCCGGAGCGCAGTAGTTGAAGCGGTCGCGGAGACCGATCTCCGAAGCGGCGAGCACATGCCCGTCCGGCGCGATGGCGTGGATGCGCACACTGTCGGAGTCGATGTCACCCAGAGCGAACGCCCATCCCGAGGTCGGGGTCGGCGCGGCGAACGAGTAGGTCGTCGTCGACGGGCTCGTGGCGTTGTCGGCCTTCGGCCGCAGATTCAGGTACGGCTGATCCCTGCTCGATCCGTACTTCGCCCCGATCGGTGTGCCCTCGGACAACCAGGTCGACGCCCCGGTGATCACCCCGACCTGTCCGGCGCGCGAGTCACTGGTCACGGTCGCGGTGAGTGCAGGCTTCGGCGCCACCTGAACCGTGGTCGTGTAGGCGCCTCCTGTGCCGCCGAGCAGCCCCCAGGTGGCCCACGAGGTCACTGCGGCCGCAGCGGGGATGGCTCCCACGAGCACGGCGACGAGCACGATGGCTCCGGCGATGATCCCGTTGCGGCGAGAACGCATGCGGTCAGCGTACTGGTATACCGGATCGCTGAGAAGTGAATTTCTCGCGACTACACGTCGGCGATGAGCCTCTTGCCGAGGTCCACCGTGTCATCGATGTCGTAGCCGAGCCGGCGGTAGAAGTCGACCACCTGCGTGTTGCCCGAGCGCACCTGCAGGTTCACCTTCGGGCAGCCCAGCTCGAGCAGACCCGCCTCGACATGCGCCACGAGTTCCCGCCCCACCCCGAGTCCTCGGGAATCGAGCTGCGTGGCGAGATAGTTCATCCACCCGCGATGTCCGTCGTAGCCGGCCATGACCGAGCCGAGGATGCGCCCCGTCTCGTCTTCCGCCACGACGAAGAGATGCGGCTGCACGGTCGACTTGCGCTCGATGTCCTTGAGCGGGTCGTTCCACGCTCTCGTGAGCCCGACCGCCTCCCATAGAGCGACGACGGCATCGGTGTCTTCAGGCTGGAACGGTCGGATTCGCACCCGTCCACCCTTCCAGATCCGCTGACCTGCCGAGTCAACCCTCGCGCGAGAAGGTGATGTGGGCGACACCGGACTCGGCGACCTCCGTCGTCACGCGATAGCCGGATTCGAGACCGCGAAGGTCGTCCCAGAGGCGAATCCCGCTGCCGATCAGGATCGGGGTGATGCCGACGTGCAGATCGTCGACGAGACCGGCGCGCAGATACTCGCGAACGGTCGTCGCCCCGCCCCCCACGCGCACATCCTTCCCGCCCGCGGCGTCGACCGCGGTACGAAGTGCCTCCTCCGGTGAGGCAGAGAGGAAGTGGAAGCTCGTGCCGTTGGCGAATTCGATCGAGGGCCGTGGAGTGTGCGTGAGCACGAACACCGGGGCGTGGAACGGCGGCTCCTCGCCCCACCAGCCGCGCCAGTCCGGGTCTTCTGGGTTCGCGTGGAGCCCGAACATCCCGGCTCCCATGATCTCCGCGCCGATATTGTCGAAGTAGTGCGACGCGTACTTCTCATCGACGCCCGTGGTTCCCGCCCCACTGGTGTCATGGAAGACGCGCTCGTGGAACGTGCGGGTTGCCGTGTACGCCGCCGTCAGCCTCCCCCAGTCCTCGCCGAAGGGGTTCTCGGGAGTCTGATCCGTCGTCGTGGCGAAGCCGTCGAGCGAGATGTTGAGATCGACGCGAACACGGGTCATGGATGCCTCCGGAGCTGCGCGGGGTGACGATGCCTCGATCGAAGCACCGTCACCCAGCGTCAGCTTTCCCCCCGGCGATGTCAAGGGCGCCGGTCGGGTTCAGACCGGGTCGCCCTGAACGGGTCCTTCCGTGTTCGGCTTCCACCCGAGTGCGGGAGCCACGTGCTTGGCGAACGACTCCAGCACGTGCAGGTTGTAGTCCGGTCCGAGCTGGTTCGGGATCGTCAGCATCAGGGTGTCTGCGGCCATCACGGCCTCGTCCTGCTTCAGCTGCTCGATCAACACGTCGGGCTCGGCGGCGTAGGTCTTGCCGAACGTCGAACGGAACCCGTCGATGATGCCGATCTGGTCGGCGTTCTCCTCGCTCCGAAGGCCGAAGTACGCCCGGTCCATGTCGGACACCAGCGGAAAGACGCTGCGACTGACCGAGACCCGCGGGGTTCCGGTGTGACCGGCTTCCTTGTACGCCGACCGGAACAGGTCGATCTGCTCGCGCTGCAGTTCGTGGAACGGTTGCCCCGTCGCCTCGGTGACGAGGGTCGAGCTCATCATGTTGAGGCCCTTCCGACCCGTCTCGATAGCGGTGGGACGAGAACCAGACCCCCACCAGATGTGGTCACGGAGCGTGGGCGACTGCGGCTCGATCGCCAGGTATCGACCTGCGCCCACCATTCGCGGGTCACCGGGGGCGATGCCCTCGCCGTCGATCGCTCGCAGGAACAGATCGAACTTCTCGCGGGCGATGACACTGCCGCGCTCCGCATCCTCTTCATCGACATAGCCGAACGTCTCGTAGCCGCGAAGCGCCGTCTCGGGTGAACCACGGCTCACGCCGAGTGCGATGCGACCGTCCGCGATGAAATCGAGAGCGGCTGCCTCCTCGGCGAACTGGAACGGGTTCTCGTACCGCATGTCGATCACGCCGGTCCCGACCTCGATGCGCGTGGTCCGCGCGGCCATGGCGCTCAGCAGCGGCATGGGAGATGCCGCCTGGCGCGCCCAGTGGTGCACGCGCACGTATGCGCCGTTCACGCCGATCTCGTCAGCACCCTCCGCGATCTCGATGGTCTGCTTCAGCATGTCGCCCGCCGTGCGAGTCGCCGAGCCTGGCACATCCGCGTAGTGCCCGAACGAGAGGAATCCGAAAGCCTTCATGATCTATTCCAACGCATGTATCCGCGGTCTATTCCCCCGGTACGAGGATGCCGTCGAGCACGAGAGCACGGATGCGGGGCTCCAGATCGCCCCAGAGATCCACCAGCGGCACCTCGAAGAGGTCAGCCAGCGCGGCGACGATCTGCACGACGGTGAGGTCACCGTCGCAGGCGCCGACGAACCCGGCGAGCGCGGGGTCGACGTTCACCGTGCGTGCGAAGCCCCCGCCCTGACGCAGCTCGATCACGCTCGGGTCGTCGTTGCCGGGGAGCAGGTGCCTCGCCTCGGTGACATCCGGCGCCGTCACGAGCTTCGCCCGCATCCCCTCGGAGAGGATGTCGTGCGCGGCCAGGCCCGTGCCCAGGGCGGCTCCGACATTCGAGACATGTTGGGCGATGCGTTCGGTACGACGCAGCGGCACGCCCGAAGTGCCTCTGCGCATCAACACGTACCCGAACCCGATGGATGTCACGGCGCGAGCTTCGAAGTCATCGAGCCATGCGGTGAGCAGCGGGGTGAACGCGGGGTCGCGCGGCGTCGTGCCGCCGTCGCGGATCCACAGTTCCGCGTAGCCGAGAGGCGACAGCTCTTCGCGTTCGATCACCCAGAGGTCGAGGTCACCAGGCACCCAGGCTTCGAGGCGCGCAAGACCTGCGACTCCTCCCCTGGACTCCCAGTTTCCGAGCAGCTGCGCGATGCCGTTCGGTGTCAGGAAGGCAGGTGCGCGGCGCACGAACTGCTCGACGAGCGCATCCCCCACCAGTCCCCCGTCGCGGTACTCGTATGCGGGGACGCCCTCCACGCGCGGAGTGATCACGAAAGGCGGATTCGAGACGATCAGGTCGAAGGCCTCTCCTTCGACGGGTTCGAACATGCTGCCGTGTCGGAACTCGATGTTCGTCACACCGTTGAGGTGGGCGTTGAGCTCGGCGAACGCCAATGCGCGGAAGGAGATGTCCGTCGCCACGACCGTCCCCGCACGTCGTGCGACCAGGAGTGCCTGGATGCCGCATCCGGTGCCGAGGTCGAGGGCACGCTCGACCTCGATCGGAACGACGGTCTCGGCGAGCGTGCGCGAGGCTCCGCCGACACCCAGCACATGGTCGGCGGGCAGCGGTGCATCGAGAGCCACCTCGTCGAGGTCGCTGGCGATCCACCACTCACCCACCCCCTCCGCGTCGACGAACGACTGCGGACGCAGCAGGGCGGTGGGTATGACGGTGTCAGCGTCTTCGATCTTCGCGAGCCCGAGGGCCACGAGCCCATCCACCCCGAGCCGCGGCAACGAGGCGGCGACCGCCACCCGGGGCTGCGGCATCCCGAGCACGAGAAGACGACCCAGCGTCGCCAGTGCGCCCGAGTCCCCGGAGATCGCACGCAGGATCGGTTCCCGCATTCCGCGGGCGAGTGCATCGTCCGCCTCCTCCCCCCACAGGCATCGAAGTGGCTCGGAGCGGAGGTCCGCAGCGTCGAGATCAGCCGCGAGTGCGGCGCTGCGAAGCGGGTCTGGGAAGGGTGTGGGGGTGTCGGACACGGCCGTCACTCTACGCGTCTTCAGGGTTCTCCTTCCTCGCGCCTCCTAGAATCACTAGGTCAGTACTCACGATCAGCCCCATTACGGGCGTTCGAGGAAGACCCTCATGACCGCGATCACCCCCGAGCACGGCCTCCGTGCGCGCCTGCGAAGGCTCGCAGGCAGGACCGCTGTTCTCGCGATCGCTCTGGGCTCGTGTGTCCTTGCCGGGCCGAGCGCGGCCATGGCTGCAGATCCGTCGCCGTCGAGCGATGATCCGAGCGTGGGGTTTCACGTGGCAGCGGGCCTGCGTGGTCTCGTGGCACCCGGTTCCTCGACCACCGCGATGCTCACCGTGCAGAACGACACCGAGTCGAAGCTGTCCAGCGGGCAGGTGCAGGTCGAGCTCAGCAAGACGCCGCTGACCGATGATGAAGCGGTCTCGAGTTGGCTCGACGACGGCGAGGCTCCCGGTGACTTCGCATCGATCGGCACCGACACGACCGCCGCGCTCGATGCCGGGACCTCGGCGACGACGACGATCTTCGTGCCTGCGGAGACACTTGCCGATCTCACGCCCGGCGTCTACCCGCTGCGAGCGGAACTCACGGGTGCGACCACGGAGAATGCCGCCGATGACCGTTCGACCACTGTGGAGACGACGGCTTCCAGCGTGCTGGTCATCGCCGGCTCGCAGACAGCTCAGGTCGGAGTACTCGTTCCCATCACCGCGACTCCGGCCGGCGGTGCTCTGCTCACGGGCGAGGAGCTCTCGAAGCTCACTGCGCCGGACGGCTCTCTCACCGCTCAGCTCGACGGTGTGGCAGGCACCACCGCGGTGCTCGCCATCGACCCGTCCATCCTCGCAGCGATCCGGGCACTGGGTTCGGCGGCGCCCGAGACCGCGCTGGATTGGCTCACGCGCCTCGAGGGCCTGCCGAACACACGGTTCGCTTTGCAGTTCGGCGATGCGGACGCCTCGGCCCAGGCACAAGCGGGCCTGCCCGAGCTTCTGCAGCCGACGACTCTGGCGCCGTTCCTCAACGGCGCGAACTTCCCGCAGGCACCTGCGACTCCTCCCCCCACGGGTGCCGCGAGTGCGACTCCGGCGCCGAGTCCCACGGCCATCCCGCAGCTCCCCGACGACGAAGAGCTCACCGCGGTCGATGGCGCGCTCCCCCGCATCCTCTGGCCCGACGACAGCCTCGACCAAGACGATCTGGCTGCCTTCACGGGTTACCTCGGTGAGGGCACGACGACGATCGTCTCGTCGGCGACGGTCGGCGGCCAGAGCGCGGCACACGCGACATCCGGCGGGCTCGATCTGCTGGTCACCGATGCTGCCGCGTCCGAGTCCCTCTCGGATGTCGCCGCCGAAGCAGACCCGGTGGAGCGTCAGCGTCTGCTCGCCGAAGCTTCTGCTCGGCTCCTGCTGGTCGAGGGCCGTGTGCCGGGTGCTCCGCTGCTGATCGGACTCGACCGCGACGAAAAGCGCACCGCCGGCGCACTGCGCGATGCGGTCTCCACCGCTGACTCGATCGGATTCGAGCTGTCCGCACTTCGCGCGGCACCGCCCGTCTCGGCATCAATCTCCGCCGACGTCGATCCTGCCCGCGCCGCAGCCGTGACGGACCTCCTCGCCGACGAGGGCACGCTCACCGCCTTCTCCTCCATCCTCGCCGACCCGCAGGTTCTGCTGAGCCCTGAGCGCATCAGAATCCTGCGCACCCTCTCCGTTGGCACCTCCGCGAGCACCTTCGCGAAGAAGGTCGATGCACATCAGGAACGGACCAAGAGCACCCTGGCCGCGGTCAGCATCCCGCCATCCAGCACGATCCAGTTGCTCACGGCCAACGCCGACCTTCCGATCGCGGTGCGCAACGATCTGCCCTGGCCCGTGACCGTGCAGCTCTTCGCCTCTCCCACCGACCCGCGTCTCGAGGTCAAGCCGATGACCGAGACCGTCGTGCAGGCCAACTCGACGGTGCGCGTCAAGGTCCCCGTGTCGGCACGGGTGGGAAGCGGCGAGGTCGACCTGCGGCTCAGCCTCTACAGCCCCACCGGTGTGCAGATCCAGGACACGCAATCGGTGCGCGTCGCCGTACGCGCAGAATGGGAGACCATCGGCCTGATCGTCTTCGGGGGTCTCACCGTCGTGCTGATCGCGCTCGGGGTCATCCGCACCGTCCGTCGCAAGCGCCGCGAGACGGCCGAAGAGGCAGCGATCGAGGCTCAGATCGAAACACTCGAAGAGGATGCCGTGGAAGCCGGGCCGGATACCGCGACGACCGAAGACAAGCATGAGTAGTCTCGGACGCGCGAGCGCCGTGATCGGCGCCGGCACCCTGGTGTCCCGCCTGACCGGGTTGCTGCGTAGCATCGTGCTCGTCGGCGTCCTCGGCTCCGTCGCCTCCGAAGCAGCGGATGCGTTCACCTACGCGAACCAGCTGCCGAACAGCGTCTTCTCGCTGATCTCTGTCGGCATCCTCACCGCGGTCATCGTGCCTCAGATCGTCAAGGCGACTGCTGATGCCGACGGTGGCAACGCGTTCATCTCGAAGCTGTTCACTCTCGGCACCGTCGTTCTGGTGGTGGTGACGGGAATCGCGACTGCGGCGGCGCCGTGGCTGGTGCATCTGGTTGCAGGCAAGGCCAACGAGTCCACACTCGCGCTCGCGACAGCTCTCGCGTATTGGTGTCTGCCCCAGATCCTCCTCTACGGCCTGTACGCGATGCTCGGTGAAGCGCTCAACGCGCGGAAGATCTTCGGCCCGTTCACCTGGGCGCCGGTCGTCAACAACATCGTCTCGATCGCCGGATTCCTGGCTCTCGGCGCTCTCTTCGGCCCTGTTTCCACGAAGGCCGCCAACTGGACTCCGGAGATGATCAACCTGCTCGGCGGCACGGCCACGCTGGGTATCGCTCTCCAGGCCGTCGTCCTGCTCGTGTTCTGGCGTCGCACGGGCCTCGCGCTGAAGCCTGACTTCCATTGGCGCGGAGTGGGCCTCGGCAATGTCGGCCGCCTGGCGGGCTGGACGTTCCTCATGGCTTTCGCGAGCCTCTCCGCAGGAGTCCTTCAGGGGTACATCGTCAGCGAGGTGGCCGGTCTGGGTGCATCCGCCACGGTGACGGCGAACGCCTGGCTCATCTTCATGCTCCCGTACTCGGTGATCGTTCTCTCGATCGGCACCCCCTACTTCACTCAGATCAGTGGTCATGCCGCTGCCGGACGTGACGACGATGTCCGCACGGACATCGCACGCAGCATCCGTACGCTCCTCTTCTTCATCGTCGCCGCCACCGCCGCTGTCGCAGCTGCTGCCATCCCTGCGTCACGCGTCTTCACCGACTCCGCCGACGATGCGCAGGCGGCCGCTCTGGTGCTGATCGCCTACCTGTTCGGGCTCATCCCCCTCACGATCCTCTTCATCGTGCAGCGCACCTTCTACGCGTATGACGACACCCGCACTCCGTTCTGGTTCACGATCTTCCAGTGCGTACTCATCATCGTCACCGCCCTCGCAGCTCTTGGTCTCCGCGAAGCGGGAATCATTCCCCTCACGTCCCTCGCCGCGGCAGTCGCTCTCGGGCAGTCCATCGCCAGCATCCTGCAGACGATCGTCGCCACCTGGCTCCTTCACCGCAAGATCGGCGGCCTGCGGATCCGCTCCTGGATGTCCGCCATCGCTCGCTTCGCGGTAGCGGGCGTGCCCGCCGGACTCGCGGGGTGGGGGACGTTCGCGCTGCTGGGAGGAACCGACGGCTCGACGATGGCGGACAAGATCCAGGGAGCCCTCGGCACCGCGATCATCGGCCTCGTCGTCGTGATCGTCTACATCGCCATCCTCGCCCTCATGCGAGCCCCTGAGCTCAAGGTCGTCGGCCCCCTCGTGCGCCGGTTCCTTCCCGGCCGCTGATCGGGCACGGAGCCTTCTCCCAGCCCGGCGACGCACACTGTCCGGGGAATGCCTCGCGGCTACCATGGGTTGAACCACTCGAAGGTCATTCGACTGCAGTTTCTAAGACGGAGAGCACATGCGTCAGGTCATCATCATCGGCTCCGGCCCCGCCGGATTCACGGCTGCCATCTACGCGGCCCGAGCGAACCTCAAGCCGCTGCTCATCGCGAGCTCGGTCGAGGTCGGCGGCGAGCTGATGAACACCACAGAGGTCGAGAACTATCCGGGGTTCCCCGAAGGCATCCAGGGACCTGAGCTCATGGCCAAGTTCCAGGAGCAGGCAGAGAAGTTCGGCACCGAGGTCGTCTACGACGACGTCACCGAGCTGCAGCTCGACGGCCCCGTCAAGAAGGTCATCCTGGGCAGTGGCGCGGAGCACGAGACACAGTCCCTCATCTACGCGACGGGCTCTGCGTACCGCAAGCTCCACATCGAGGGCGAAGAGCGGCTCTCCGGCTACGGAGTCTCCTGGTGCGCCACGTGCGACGGCTTCTTCTTCCGTGAGAAGACGATCGCGGTCGTCGGCGGCGGCGACTCGGCGATGGAAGAGGCGACGTTCCTCACGCGCTTCGCCGACAAGGTCTACGTCATCCACCGCAAAGACACGTTGCGGGCATCGAAGATCATGCAGGAGCGCGCCTTCGCGAACGAGAAGATCGAGTTCGTATGGAACAGCGAGGTCGCCGAGGTCCTCGGTGGCGACTCCGTGAACGGCGTGCAGCTGCGCTCCACCGTCGACGGCACCCTCAGCGACCTCCCGCTCGACGGGCTCTTCATCGCGATCGGCAACGACCCGCGCACGCACCTCGTGCACGACAAGCTCGAGCTCACTTCAGAGGGCACCATCTGGGTCGACGGCCGCTCGTCGAAGACGTCGGTTCCCGGTGTCTTCGCCGCGGGCGACGTCATCGACCCCACGTACCGTCAGGCGATCACGGCTGCTGGTACGGGAACGGTCGCCGCTCTCGACGCGGAGCACTTCCTGGCAGACCTCGAAGACGCCTCCGTCGAGGTCCCGGCCGCGGAAGCCGCAGAGGTCCTCACCGCTTCGGCATAGTCCGGGAACACTTTCACCTCGTCGGCTGTTGTAGCAGGCGAACCTCAAATCAAGGAGAACTCTGATGAGTGCAAAGGCTACGAGCCAGGCGACCTGGGAGCAGGACGTTCTGCAGGCCGACGGTCCCGTGCTGGTGGACTTCTGGGCCGAGTGGTGCGGTCCGTGTCGTATGGTCGCGCCGGTGCTGGACGAGATCCAGGCCGACAACCCCGACAAGATCACCATCCTCAAGCTCAACGTCGACGAGAACCCCGAGCTGGCGATGAAGTACCAGATCACGTCGATCCCGGCGATGAAGGTCTTCCACGGTGGTGAGGTCAAGACGACCATCATCGGTGCCAAGCCCAAGTTCGCGCTCGAGAAGGACCTCGCCGCTTTCATCGGCTGATCCTCTTGTTCGAAGGGCCGCATCTCTCCGGAGGTGCGGCCCTTTCGCATGCCGGGCTTCAGCGAGTGAGAGACGCGATGCGCTCTGTCTTCCCTGTTCCCTGCCGATTCCGGGCGCCGAGAAGAATCGACGGCGATGCGCGCGTCAGGAGGCGTCGGCGACGCTCGGGTCCCAGCGACGGTGACGCTGCTTCTCGTCCAGCAGCCCCCAGACGGCCGAGGTGAGCTCTGGGTACTCCAGTGCGATCTGACGCAGCACACGGTAGTGCCTGGCGGCGTTGGGACGCACTCCATCGTTCGCGTTGATGTTGTCTGCGCGCAGCAGGTAGACGACGAGTTCATCGACGCTCGGAAGCTCTTCCATGAACTCCCAGGGGTCTTCGCCTCCGAGAAGGCGCTCCTGGATGAGCACCGCGAGCTCGTCGGCGGCTTCGGCACGCAGCACTTCCAGGCTGGCGCGACGCTGGACGGACTCGGACATGCTTCAAGCCTACGTCGGCTGCGGACCCCTCCGGCGCGTGACCTTCATGTTCTCGGTCATATCCTCGAGCTCCTTGCCCTTGGTTTCGGGCACCTTGAAGAACACGAAGAAGAACGACAGAAGAGCGAAGAACGCGTAGAAGCCATACGCGAACGTGAGGCCGATCTCAGCGAACGCAGGGAACGTGGTCGAGATGAAGAAGTTCGCAACCCACTGCGCGGCCGCGGCCACAGCGAGAGCTCCCGCGCGGATCGAGTTCGGGAAGATCTCACCGAGCAGCACCCACACCAACGGACCCCAGCTCGCACCGAAGAACACCACGAATCCGTTCGCACACACCAGGGCGATGGTGGCCCACGGATCAGGGAGCGTTGCGGTTCCCTGCGCATCGAGAGTGCCGAACGAGAACGCGACCGCCATGAGGCCCAACGTCACCGTCATCCCGACCGAGCCGACCAACAGCATGATGCGGCGCCCGATCCTGTCGACCAGCAGGATCGCGACGATGGTGACCACGATGTTCGTCACCGACGTGATCACAGAGGTGAGCAGCGCGCTGGACTCGTCGAAGCCCACCGACTGCCACAGGGTCGTCGAGTAGTAAAAGATGACGTTGATGCCGACGAACTGCTGGAACACCGACAGCAGAATGCCGATCCAGACGATCGGCTTCAGCCCGAGACGGTTGCCGCGAAGGTCGCGCAACGACTCACTGCGCTCCGTGTCGATTGTCCCCGTGATCTCTTGAATCTTGCCTTCGACGTCGATGGTGCCGGTGACCGTCTCGAGCACCTCTGCAGCACGCTTCAACTCACCCTTGCGCACGAGATATCGCGGCGATTCCGGCAACCGCAGCGACATGATGCCGTAGACCAGTGCGGGGATCGCTGCGACCATGAACATCCACCGCCACGCGGTGAGCCCCCATAGCGGCTGGTCTGCAGCGCCCGCGATACCGGCGAGGAACGCATCGGAGAGGAGCGCGGCGAAGATACCGGTCACGATCGCGAGCTGTTGCAGCGAGCCGAGTCTTCCACGTACCGCTGCAGGCGACACCTCGGCGATGTACGCCGGCGCGATGACGGATGCTGCACCCACGCCCAGTCCGCCGATGACGCGCCAGATGATCAGGTCGACGACGCTGAAGGCGAGGCCGGATCCGATCGCGGAGATGAAGAACATCCCCGCGGCAACGACCATCACCGGGATGCGGCCGTACTTGTTGGACACGGGCCCAGCAAACCAGGCCCCCACAGCACAGCCGATGAGTGCCGACGAGACGGCGAAGCCCTTCAACGCCGTGCCGAGGTCGAACCCGGAGACGTCGCCCGCCAGTGCGTCGACGGCTCCGTTGATCACGGCTGTGTCGAATCCGAAGAGGAAACCACCCAAGGCCGCCGCGATACTGACCGCGATCACACGGCGTTTGATGGCGGCTGGACCCGCTGGTCTGCTCATGGCATCCCCCTCATCGTCGAGATGACGCGAGTCTAGGCGACCCACGACATTCTCGGTGGTTGTTACTTCGCCGTGCCGTAGCCGCTCTCGCCGATCTCCTCGAGAATGCGATTGAGGTCCTGGATCGAAGCGAAATCGATTGTGACCTGGCCTTTACGCGCACCGAGTGCGATCTTGACCCGCGTGTTCAGGCGGTCACCGAGCTTCCCGGCAACTTCGTCGAGGTAGGCACGACGCGCACCAGGGGTCGGCTTCGCAGTCTTGCCCGCGTTGGGCTGCGCCTTGGCAGCCTCCTCCGTGGCGCGCACCGAGAGGTCTTCGTTGACGACCTTGTCGGCAAGGCGCTGCATCGACTCCGGGGAATCGAGGCTCAGAATCGCGCGCGCATGTCCGGCGGTCAGCACGCCGGCGGCCACTCGCTGTTGCACGGGAACCGGCAGCTTCAGCAAACGGATCGTGTTGCTGATCTGCGGCCGGGAGCGGCCGATCCGAGTGGCCAGTTCTTCTTGGGTGATCCCGAAGTCCTCGAGAAGCTGCTGGTAAGCCGAAGCCTCTTCAAGCGGATTCAGCTCAGAACGGTGGAGGTTCTCGAGCAGCGCATCGCGCAGAAGATCTTCATCTGCCGTGTCGCGAACGATCGCGGGGATGACATCGAGGCCGGCCTCGCGCGCAGCACGAGTACGCCGCTCCCCCATGATCAGTTCATACTGACCGTCGGTGTTCTTGCGGACGACGACCGGCTGCAGCACGCCGAACTCGCGAACACTGTGAACCAGCTCCGCGAGGTCTTCGGCGTCGAAGTTCGTTCGAGGCTGTCGCGGGTTCGCGACGATGGAGTTCGGGTCTACCTGAATCAGGTGGATACCGGGAACGGCTGCGAGCTCCGGGACCTCGGCTTCCCTTTCGACAGGCTTCTCCGACGAGGTCTGTCGCAGGCTCGCGCCGGGGAAGAAGATGTCAACGGGACGTTCAGACTGATCAGCAGTGGGAATGAGGGCGCCGATCCCCCGGCCCAGTCCAGTGCGCTTCGCCATCATTTCTCCTTGCTCTGCATCGCTGTCCGCGATGCGATCTCGACGGCAGCCTCGCGATAGGCGATCGCGCCGGCGGATTGGCCGTCATAGGCGATCACTGTCTGCCCGAAACTCGGGGCTTCGGAAACTCGGACCGAACGCGGGATGACCGTCTCCAGCACCTGTTCCGGGAAGTGTGTACGTACCTCGTCGGCGACCTGTTGAGCGAGACGAGTACGCCCGTCGAACATGGTCAGCAGGATCGTGGAGAGGTGCAGGGCGGGGTTCAGGTGCTTCTGGATCATCTGAATGCTCCCGAGCAGCTGGCTCAGTCCCTCGAGGGCGTAGTACTCGCACTGAATCGGGATGAACACTTCGGTGGCTGCGGTGAACGCGTTGATCGTGAGCAATCCCAGCGAAGGCGGGCAGTCGATGATGACGAAGTCCATCGGGTTGTCGACCAGATAGACCTCGAGTGCGCGGCGCAGGCGATGCTCACGTGCAACCTGAGCAACGAGTTCGATCTCGGCGCCCGCGAGGTGGATGGTGCTCGGCGCACAGAAGAGGTTCGAGTCTTCCGGACTCGCCTGCACGATGTCCGCGAGGGGGAACTCCTCGATGAGAACGTCGTAGACACTGGGCACGTCTGCACTGTGCGGAACCCCGAGTGCAGTGGACGCGTTGCCCTGGGGATCAAGATCGATGACCAGCACCTTCGCCCCGAGCCCCGCGAGGGCTGACGCGATGTTCACGGCAGTCGTGGTCTTACCCACGCCACCCTTCTGATTCGAAACCGTCAGTACGCGGGTCTCGCCTGAGAACTCAACGGTCGCAGCTTCAAGTGCGCGCCTTCGAGCGGAGAGGTCAGCGATCTCCCGCGCAAGCGGCGTGTCCATCCCGAACGACTCGTTCGCTGATGTCTTCTCGGATTGTTTCACGTGAAACATCCACTCCTTTCGGGGCCGCGTTCCACTCTAATCGCATGCAACGACGTTCGATTACGGGTGCACCCTCTATGGTGCGCTCCAGGCCTGAAACAGACAGATAGACGGGGCGGTTGAAACACTGGTGGCGTCTCAGAAGACGCAATATCCACCTGCTTTCCGCGTAAAAGTAGGGGGAAGCACAGTCAAAGTGGGGATGTTTCACGTGAAACGTCGACTGGTAATGGTCGGCAGAGTACCGGTGCCACGCACAGTGACTCTCACCCGTTAGCACCGCGATTTCGTCGACGGCCCTTGGAGGACAGGTCTTCTGCACGGATGACGAGCTACATCTCTACCTGTTCAGGCTCACTGTTCGCCTTGCCGCAGGAGGAATCGATGCCCACGACACGTCAGAGCCCAAAATCCAGTGTCATTGATCCGCACCTCCCCCGTGTGGCAATCCCCTCGAGATCACAGCCGTCTTTTTGGCGCCGTCATCCTTACCCTCGGTGCACCTGTTTCACGTGAAACATCGGGTGAGTTCGGCCTACACGAGGTTCCAAAGGTTGACCCGACTCACCGCCAACACTCCTTATCCGCTGCGGGTCCTCAGCCTCGAAGGGTCTGGACTCACGTTCCGGGAACACATCCTCGTAGGTTCCTCTGCTGTTCACACATCGATCGGTCCGTATAGCGAGGCGTCCCGTCACGCCTCCGACCATTCGTGCGGATGTGATCGCTGGAATGCCCCCACCTCTCTTGCTTCCGCTGTCGTGCTGACGTTCGATGACGTCGACGAGCTGCACTCCGGTGCGAAGACGATGGCAACGTCTCATGTCCAGCGCCTCACCACTATCCACCCACCAAGGGGCAATCACTGGACATGACCCACAACGAAGAACGGCAGCCGGCGTCACTCATCGCATGCCTCACACGTCAGGTACCCGTCGATATACACAGCCATGTTTCACGTGAAACATGACCACACGGTCTGTCTACAGGCTTCCCGACACCGACGGTCCGTCTCCGATCAGCTGAGTACGCGTCAAACGGCCGATGGAGATCGGCACGACAACACAAGTTCATACGCAAGAGCCGGATGTTTCACGTGAAACATCCGGCTCGAAGAGGATTGAGGTCAGCGGACTCGAGCCCGCATGGCGCGTGTGGTCTCGGGCAGGACTCCCTCACCCAGTACCTCTACTCGCACATCACTGAGGCGGAACTTCTTGATCTGCTTCTGTGCAGCTTCGACCTCGTTCGTGACATTCATGCCCTTGAGCAGAACCAGCTCTCCCCCGTCACGAACCAGAGGCGCTGTGATCGGAATCAGTGTTCTCAGCGCGCTCACTGCACGGGCGGTGACGACATCGAATCCATCAGCCGACCGGACATCTTCTGCCCTGGCACGAAGAACAGTGACGTTTCCAAGCTCCAGAGCAGCCACCTGCTCATTGAGCCAGGTGACCCGGCGTTCCATCGGCTCTACCAGAGTCCACTGCACGCCCGGACGCGCGATCGCCAGCACAAGTCCCGGTAGGCCAGCGCCAGAACCGATGTCTGCCACAGATCCGTGGAACAGCGGCGCAGCGATCACACTGTTGAGAATGTGGCGATTCCACAAGCGCGGAAGCTCGAGCGGTCCGATGAGGCCACGTTCTTCGCCCTCACGCGCCAGGGCATCTGTGAAGGCGCGTGCCGCATCGATCGAGTCCCCGAAAAGCTGCGCAGCAACTGTCGGCTCCGGCTCCAGCTCACTCATGAGCGTTTCCGAGATCTTGATGTTTCACGTGAAACATCAACGACGGCGGAGGACCGTGTGCCGGTCTGCGCCTTCGCCGTAAGACTCCGAGACGAGTCCACGCTCAGCTGCGATGTCATGGACGAGCTTGCGCTCATAGCTCGACATCGACGGCAGAGAAGCCTGGGATGAACCCTCATCCAGCTTGTCGGCTGCCGCATTGACAAGCGTCTCGAGTTGACGACGACGAGTGTCGCGCGAGCCGGCGACATCGAGGATCAAACGTGAGAACGAACCGGTCTTGCTCTGCACGGCGAGACGCGTCAGTTCCTGAAGCGCCTGGACGGTTTCGGGAGCGGAGAGAAGAGCGAGCCCGTCGCCTTCGGCCTCCACGGAGACATAGGCGCGACCCTGACGGACATCGAGGTTCAGGTCGCCGTCGATGTCGGCGATGTCGAGGAGCTCCTCGAGGTAATCCGCGGCGACGTCGCCCTCGTTCTCGAGCTGGGCCACGGTGGGCTCGGTGTTCTCGGTCATGGTCTCGCTCATGATCCGCTCCCCTTCTTCTTCGCGCGCTTCTTGCCCACCGGCTGCTGACGCTTCGGTGCTTCTGCCTTGGCCTTCTCGACCTCTTCCAGCAGACGCTGCTGCTCGGCCTCGTATGCAGCCATGGGAACGACCTTGCCCGAGGAGTCGATCGCCTTGCCCTTACGGGCCAGACGCTCTTCGCGAGCCTTGGCAGCTTCCGAACCAGGAGTCGGCATCTCGCGGATGACGAGGAACTGCTGCCCCATGGTCCACAGGTTCGAGATGAACCAGTACACGACGACACCGAGCGGGAAGAAGACGCCCGAGAAGATGAAGCCCAGCGGCAGCACGTAGAGCATGATCTTCTGCATCTGGTACGCCTGGCCGGTCTTGGCCTCGGGCGAGAGGTTCTTCGAGATGATCTGCAGCTGCGTGAAGAACTGCGAGGCGATCATGAGCACGACGAGGGTGACCAGGATGATGATGGCGGTGGTGTTCTTCGCGTCGACCGCGTTGCCCAGGTTCTCGTGCAGGGAGGCGACACCGAACAGCTTGGCGTCGTAGAACTCCTTGGTCAGCTCAGGGCTCATAAAGCCCACGCCACCGATTCCTGCCTCCGCGTGCTTCTTGACGTCACTCAGCACACTGAAGAGAGAGAAGAAGATCGGCATCTGCACCAGCAGCGGCAGACAGCTCGACATCGGTGTCGTGCCGTGCTTCTTGTACAGACCCATGGTCTCGCGGCTCATGGCCTCGCGAGAGAGCTGATCCTTCTTGCCTCGGTACTTCTCCTGAACTTTACGCAGTTCAGGAGCGATTTCCATCATCTTTCGCTGGCTCTTGATCTGCTTCACGAACAGCGGAATCAGAGCAGCGCGGACCACGATCACGAGTCCGACGATCGACAGCACCCAGGTGATACCGGAGGCCGCAGGAAGACCGACGGCGGTCAACAGCCAGTGCCATGCGACGAGGATCAGCTCGACGACCCACTTGAGCGGCCAGAGGATGGTACCGAGCAGGTCGAAGCCACCCGCCGCGGGTTCGGGGCTGGGAGTCGCACTGGCGAGCAGAAGGTCAAGACCCACCGATCAGTCCTTTCGGGAAGGGACGACGAAACCGTGAGCGGTCAGGTCGTAACGGAAGTGGTCGTGCGGCTGAACGTCATCGACGCCACCGCTGGTCCAGGGGTTGCAGCGGAGGATGCGCCACGCCGAGAGCACCGCTCCCTTTACAGCGCCGTGCTGCTGCACCGCACCTACAGCGTAGGCGGAACAACTGGGGTAGTACGCACAGACATCTCCATACATCGGAGAGATCACCTTGCGATAGCCCGTGAGGAAGCCCAGGACCAGATTTCTGGGGATCAGCGGGATGCTGCGAAGGAGATCACGCGAATGCGCCTGCGCCGTGCCGATCGAGGAGGCGGGCAGCGCAGTCATGAGGATCCTGCAGTCGATGCCGGCGCGAGCCTGCTGAGACACCGACGCACGTCGGCTTCGAGCTCGGCGAAGGACGCCTCCGCAGACGCAGGAAGGGCACGGATGACGACATCCGTGCCCTCGGGAACACGCGGGAGCGCCTCCGCACAGACGGCTTTGAGTCGCCGACGCACGGTATTGCGCACCACAGCGGTGCCGACCTGCTTGCTGATGATGAATCCGAACCTTGCGGCTCTGCTCTCGCCCGTCGTCAACATCGAGGTGATGACGCGCGCGCCGCCACAGCGGGAACCTCGACGAACGACCAGACGATAGTCGGTCCCGCGAGTCAGCCGATGTGGGCGGGCGAGCACAGCGGACTACGCAGAGAGCTCGGTGCGGCCCTTCGCACGGCGGGCAGCGAGGATGCCGCGGCCGGCACGCGTACGCATGCGGGCGCGGAAACCGTGCTTCTTGGCGCGACGGCGGTTGTTGGGCTGGAAGGTGCGCTTGCTCATGGAATCACTCCGGGAATGCTGCCACCGGATTCACTTCGACCGGAGACATGGGGAACTGCCAAAAATGGCATAAGTCAACCGACTTAGGGTACGTCCTACTGGCGCGCAGAGCAAATCTGCGCGCTGCGGAGGTCGTCGACCCACCCGTACCGCACAGCCATTATCCACAACCACGGCTCGCCTGACAGGCACAACACGCGCGCGTATTTTCAAGGGCAGGTTGCCGTTCACAGCCTGGGTGACTACCGTGGCATCCTAAGTTATCCACAGGGGGCACGGCACGTCGACCCCGCCTCGATCACTCGTCCGGAGCACCATGTCATCACCTGCCCAGCCCGACGTCCCCATCTGGACCACGGTGCAGGAGCTTCTGGTCGATGATGATCGCGTCACTCCACAGCTGCAAGGCTTCCTGAGTCTGGCCGTACCCGCCGGCGTCATGTCGGCGACGTTGTACCTCGAGGTGCCGAACGACCTCACTGCTGCCCAGATCAACAAGCGCCTGCGGCTGCCCATCATGGAGGCCCTCTCGCACATCGGTGACGAGGTCTCCTCATACCGCGTCGTCGTGAACCATGAGCTCGCCGAGCAGCAGTCGGCGCCGATGGTGGTCGGCGACTTCGGCAGACATGAACAGACCCGCGTCGAGTCGCCGATGGAACAGCCGACGCAGCTGCGTCATGAGTCACGGCTCAACCCGAAGTACACCTTCGACAACTTCGTCATCGGTCAGTCCAACCGATTCGCACACGCCGCTGCGGTCGCTGTCGCCGAAGCTCCGGCCAAGGCATACAACCCACTGTTCATCTACGGTGACTCAGGGCTCGGTAAGACGCACCTCCTCCATGCGATCGGCGACTACGCGCAGTCTCTCTATGCGGGGGTCAAGGTCCGCTACGTGTCGAGTGAGGAGTTCACGAACGACTTCATCAACTCGATCGCGAACAACCGCGGCGCCGCGTTCCAGGCTCGATACCGCGACGTCGACATCCTCCTGATCGACGACATCCAGTTCCTCCAGGGGCGCGCGGAGACGCAGGAAGCGTTCTTCCACACGTTCAACACGCTGCACGACCACAACAAGCAGGTGGTGATCACCAGCGACGTGGCACCGAAGCACCTCACCGGCTTCGAAGACCGGATGCGAAGCCGCTTCGAGTGGGGCCTGATCACCGACGTCCAGGCACCGGACCTCGAGACACGCATCGCCATCCTTCGGAAGAAGGCGCAGAGCGAAGCCCTCCACATCCCCGACGAAGTCCTCGAGTACATCGCCACCGTCGTCTCCTCGAACATCCGAGAACTCGAAGGTGCACTCATCCGCGTCTCGGCCTTCGCCAGCCTGAATCGCTCGGCACTCGACATCTCACTCGCCCAGACGGTGCTCCGCGACATCATCGACACGGCAGAAGACAACATCATCTCGCCGACCGACATCATCACGGCGACGGCTCAGTACTTCAAGCTCACGGTCGACGACCTCTACGGCTCGAGTCGGTCCCAGCAGATAGCCACCTCGAGGCAGATCGCCATGTACCTGTGTCGTGAGCGCACGAGCCTCTCACTGCCGAAGATCGGTCAGCTGTTCGGCAACAGAGACCACACGACCGTGATGTACGCCTATAAGAAGATCAGCGAGCTCATGAAGGAGCGGCGGTCCATCTACAACCAGGTGACGGAGATCACGACGCAGCTCGGTCGTCGCTGAGCGGACGACGCCTCGAAAAAGGAAGAGACAGCACCGTCAGGGTGCTGTC
>JBOGEI010000041.1:0-23127 GCA_050701935.1 Microbacterium sp. | reverse complement strand
GCCGGATGCCGCTCGTGCAACATTTGGATTACCTTCTTGCCGCGGCTATTCCGCTCGGGGCCTCCTCCACTAGCGTTAGCGATGTCGGGGCATCCCTGCGTCGGCTTCTTCACCAGCAGAACAGGCAGTACATGAGCACCCAGGGCACGGTTAAGTGGTTCAACTCGGAGAAGGGCTTCGGCTTCATCTCCCCCGACGACGGAGGCGCTGACGTCTTCGCACATTACTCAGCCATCGAATCGTCCGGCTACCGGTCTCTCGAAGAGAACCAGCGAGTCGAGTTCGACGTGGCACAGGGCCCGAAGGGCCTGCAGGCAGAGAACATTCGCCCCCTCTGAGACGGGCGATACTCAGAACTCCCCGACCGGATCGCGTCCCTGATGCGTCATCCGGCGGGGAGTTCTGTGCTTTCCGGCGACCGGAGGGGGCTCGGGAGCGCACCGAATGTCGGGCTTTCCGCCGGGGACGGCTGTCGTCAGGTCGAGTTTCAACCGAGCAGCAGTGAGCGCAGTTCGTCCACCGATGAGACGCGGAACGCGGCGTCGTCTCCCTCGTGAGAGTCGCTGAAGCCCCACTCGACGAAGACCACCGGAACGTCGTTGGCGTTGCCGCCCTCGACGTCGTGGTGCCGATCTCCGATCAGCACCGGTCGTGAGGTGTCGGCTCCGAGCTCGCGAAGCCGGCGCAGGGCCTCGGCCACGATGTCGGTCTTCGAGGCGAGAGTCGACTCATCGGGGGTCGCGCCGACCGTCGTCAGGAACGCGGGGCGGAGACCGAAGTGGTCGACCAGCGCGTCGACCTGGTTCTCGGGCTTAGAGCTGGCCGTCGCCTGCGGCACGCCGGCGGCATGCACGTCGTTGATGAGATCGACGATGCCAGGGTAGGTCGCGACGTCGGTCGTGTAGCCGTCCGCCTTGCCGAGGGTGCGGTAGAATGCGACAGCCTCGGCCGACTGCTCCGGCGTCATGCCTGCCTGGTCCTGGAAGGACTGGAACATGGGCGGGCCGATCCAGTGCACCAGCTCTTCCCGTGTGGGCGCGGGGCGGCCGAAGTGGGTCAGTGCGACGTTGAGCCGGCGGAGGATGCCGACGGATGCGTCGACGATGGTGCCGTCGACGTCCCACAGCACGCAGGAGTAGGGGGAGTGAGGCATGCTTCCAGCCTATGGGCGTGCGAGGGGGCGACCGCCCTCCCTGCACAGGTGTGCAACAGAAAAGGTTCTACACACCTCATGTAAGCACGCATTGACCACATATAAGGTCGTGACAACGGCGGATGCGCGGGCGAGAATGGGGGCATGTACGTGTCGGTGGAAGTCATCACGATGTTGGCGACAGCAGCGACGCTGCTCGTGGCGATCATCAGCGGATTCGGTTGGATGATCAACCGAATGGACGCGCGATTCGCGGCGCAGGACGTGAAGTATGAAGCGCGCTTCGATCGGATCGATGCACGGTTCGAGCGGATCGATGAACGGTTCGAGCGGATCGACGCACGGTTCGATCGGATCGATGAACGATTCCGTGAAGTCGAGCTCGAGATCACCGAGGTGAAGATCGCGGTCGCGCGCCTCGAAGGACCGACTCCACGTCTGCTGTCGGCGCGCTGAACGGTGCTGACGTTCCGGCGGGCGCGGTTCAGAACAGGGTCAACTGCTCCACGCCGTCGACGTCGCCGCTACCTGCCGTCGCCCCGTCGCTCTGTGAGGTAGTCGGCAAGGGGTCCACCTGTCGGGCGCTGGCGCCACCACCAGCCGTCCTTGTTATCGATGCGGAAGTATTGGCTGATGAGTCCTTCAACGTCGGGTTCCGTAGATGCTCTGAATCGATCGTCAGCTGCCGTAACCTCATCCGCGATGTACTTCTGCACCTCGTCCGACGCCGCTGCCGAGAACTCTGCGATGTAGTCGCGTGAGCGCACGTCATTCGTATAGTCGTCGACCGTCGCCTCGTACGCGTCGACCTCAGCAGCAAGATTGCTCCAAACGTTGAACGCTCGTTGCAGGTTGGCATGAGCAGCCCACCCTGCGGCGCGCAGGTCGGCCTCGATGCGGGCGATCTCGGATTCGAGCGTCATGGAGCCATTCTGCCAGCGGGAGAACGGCGAGGATCTATGACGGGACGTGATCGGTAGGCTCTGAGCCTAGAAGAGCGTCGGCGCGCCACTCTCGACGCCCTTCATGGCGTCGTAATCGAGCACGATGCAGTCGATGCCTCGATCGGCCGCGAGGGTGCGCGCCTGAGGCGCGAAGGACTGCGCAGCGAGCACGCCTTTGACCGGGCGCAGATGTGAGTCACGGTTGAGAAGTTCGAGGTAGCGGGTCAGCTGTTCCACGGCGTCGATGCCTGCCTTGCGCTTGACCTCGACGGCGATGTGAACGGGAGTGGGCGTAGTTGACTTCACGCCGTCGACGTCGCCGCGGCGCTTGATCTCGACCGCGATCGCGGCACCATCGGCATCGCGCACCAGCAGGTCGACCGGGCCGATGGCCGTCGGATACTCGCGGCGAACGAGTGTCGCCCCTTCGGAGATACGGTCCACCTGCTCGGCGAGCAGTCGCTGCAGGTCGGCCTCGACGCCGTCCTTCTGCAGACCGGGGTCGATGCCCAGCTCGTGGGAGGTGTCGTGGATGATCTCGTAGATCTGCACCCGCAGCGCATCGCCGGTCTTCTTGTGCGTGACACGCCAGACCTCGACGACGCCGGCGCTCGCCTCTTCCTCGCCCGGGTCTTCGCTCGACAGCGAGCAGGGCGGGCTCATCCAGTTCAGCGGCTTGTAGCTGCCGCCGTCGGAGTGCACGAGCAGACTCCCGTCTCCCTTGTGCACGAGCAGACGCGTGGCAAGCGGGAGATGGGCATTGAGCCGACCGGTGTAGTCGACCGAGCAGCGGGCGATGACGAGACGCACCCGTCGAGCCTACTTCGTCGCGAGTGCCGAACGGGCCCACCCGGCGGGCGCGGCGGTCATCGATCCAGGAAGGAGCCGATCGCCTGGAAGAGGCCGAGCTCGGTGGCGGCCGAGCGGGCGATCAGGAACCCGATGATGCCGATGATCCAGGCGGTGTTCTCGGCTCCGGTGCGCTCCATCCAGGCCGCGAAGCGCTCCAGTGGTCGTTGCACCAGGGGAGCGGCGACGATCCGAAGCACCAGCAGCACGACCGCGGGCAGGATCATCAGCCCGCAGTATCCGACCAGCGACAGCACGCGAAGGGGAGTGTCTATCCCGGCATCCGCAAGCATGGTCATCGCCACGATGTACGGGAGCATGGTGGCGATCTCGACCAGTCCCGCGGCGATCGCCACGGCCATCACCGCGGTGCCACGGGTGCGCGGGTCGAGCAGCCGCTCCCGCCAGCGGGAGATGCGTCCGGGGGGAGGAGCGGGGTCCGCGGCCACCGCAGGGATCGGAGGGGGCGGCATCATCATCGAGGAGTCGCTCGCATCGACAGCCGTCGGCATCCCCGTCGCCGGTGGGACCCGTGGGGTCGCGGCGACCGAGGAGATGGCCGTCGCCGCGGTCTTCCCGCCCTTGTCGCCGGTCGGCATCACGAAGGCGGTGATGAGGAGTGCTCCTCCGACGAGGAGGCGGATGACCAGGCCGGCGGGGGATGCGAGGAAGTCGGAGGCGACGTCGACGAGGTTCACCAGCCCCCAGAGGAAGAGGAGGCCGACGAGCAGATAGAACGCGGCGATCGTCACCAGATAGAGCAGGATTCGACCGGCGCGTACGCGGCCAGGGTGCAGGAGCAGGAAGACGGGGATGAGGAGGGTGCCGACGCTCAGCCCGTCGATCAGCGCCAGGAGTGCGAGGGAGAGGGGGAGCGGCAGCCCGCCGAAGAGTTCCATGTCTCCACGCTCATTGAACGGCGCCGGCACCGGATCGGGCGAAAGTATCGTCCTCACCGAGCCCTTCATCCTTTCGTCGGATGCGCGGCGGCGGGCTCCGTGGTTGCATGAGGACATGCACGAGCAGGTCGAAGGCGGATTCGGCGCCTGGTACCGCCGGCACCGCTGGTGGGCGGACCCGCTGGGGATGGCGCTCCTCGCGGTCGTGATGGCCGCGTTCGGATTCCGCGGCATCTGGGGACCGTTCTCGATCCTGGAAGACCCCGTCTCGCCGTGGTGGGCGCTGGTGCTCTCGCTTCCGGCCTGTGCGCTCGCCCTCGGCAAGAGGCGCATGCCCGTGACGGTGCTGGTGCTGGTCACATGTCTGTTCGTGGTCGATCTGCTCACGGTCGGCGGCATCGGCACCCTGGTGGTGCTGCTGGATGTGCTGTGGACGGCGGCGTTCCTCGCCGGGCCGCGTGGGCGCCGGGTGCTGCTCGTGCTGCTGGGCGCCGCGACGCTCATCCTCTTCGTCGTCGCCTGGCTCCTCACCGACGTCTCGTTCCCCGTGGCCTTCCTCATCGGGGTGCAGTTCGGTGCGATCTTCGGTACCGACTACTGGTGGGCGGTGGCCGTCTCCCAGGCACACGAGCTCGCCGAGCTGCACCGTCAGCGCGCAGAGGATGCCGCCGCTGTCGCTGAGCGTGACCGTGCGGAGGCGGTGCAGCGCGAGCGCGAGACCATGGCGAGAGAGCTGCACGATGTCGTCGCCGGTCATGTGATGGCGATGGCGATCCGTGCGGAGGCGGCGCTGTCGACCGCGCCCGACGGTTCGAGAGACCGAGAAGCCCTGCAGGCCGTGCGCGATGCGGGACTCGACGCCCATGGCGCCCTGCGTTCGATGATCACGGTGCTCCGCCGCGGCGACGGACCCCTCGTGCCCACACCGCGCTGGGCTGATCTGGCCGGCATCGTGCAGGAGGCGGAGCGTGCGGGGCTCATCGTGCGCCTCGCCGTGGATGAGGTCGACGATCTCGGTGCAGCACCGGAGCAGGCTGTCATTCGTATCGTTCGGGAGGCTCTGACCAACTGCATCAGGCATGCGAGCGGCGCTGAGGTCGACATCGTGATCCGGCAGCGCGATGCCGGGGTGCAAGTGCAGGTGCGATCGCACGGCGGCGTGGCCAGTCGTGCCGCCGCGCACGGCGACGAGGGGTGGGGGTTGCAGATGCTTCGTGAGCGCGTCGGTGCGCTGGGTGGTGTGTTCGCCGCCGGGCCGGTCGCCGGGGGATGGTCGGTCGAAGGCTCGATCCCGATCGAGGTGCGGGTATGAAGGCGCCGACGGTGCTGCTGGCCGACGATCACGGCGCGATCAGAGCCGGACTGCGCATCATGCTCGAGGCACAGGGCATCATCGTGGTCGGCGAGGCCGCGGATGGCGATGTCGCGGTGCGGAACGCCGCGGCGCTGCGGCCGGACGTGGTGCTCATGGATCTGCGGATGCCGGGGCGGGACGGGATCTCGGCGACCGGTGAGATCGTCGAGCGCGGCCTCGGCGATGTCCTGGTCCTCACGAGCTTCGACGAGGATGAGCTCGTCTTCGGGGCGATCCGTGCGGGAGCAGTGGGCTTCCTCCTCAAGACCGTCGACGCACCCACTCTCGCGCAGGCCGTGCGGGCGGTCGCCGCGGGTGAGGGGGCACTGGACCCCCGCGTGACCCGGCGTGCGCTCGCCGCGGTGGCGGAGAGCTCCGCGCCCACGGTCACCGTGTCACATCAGGCAGCGCTCCAGGACCTGACGGTCAGGGAGCAGGAGGTGCTCGACGGGATCCTGCAGGGGTTCTCGAACGCCCAGCTCGCCACGCGCCTTCGCATCTCGGTGCCCACGGTCAAGACGCATGTCTCGAACGTGCTCACCAAGCTCGGCGCCCGCAGCCGCTCGCACGCGGCAGCGCTCGTTCGCGGCCGCGAGGGCTGAGCGTCAGTCCTGCACGGCCGTCGTGACGGGCGTCTTCTCGTCTTCGCGGAGCGGACGGGCGGCACCCGAGAAGAGCCCCGACATCACGACGAGTGTGACCAGGATGAACAGCGTGTTCAGCAGGCCGATGTGCTCGCTGATGACCCCGAGCACGGGCGGCCCGCCGAGGAAGGCGACGTAGCCGATCGTGGCCGCAGCGCTCACCCGTGCGGCGGCCTTGGCGGGGTCGTCGGCCGCAGCCGACATGCCGAGGGGGAATCCGAGGGATGCGCCGATACCCCAGAGCGCCGCACCCACGAGTACGAGCGGGAACGTGGGAGCGAGGATGAAGAGCAGAATGCCCGAGGCCGCCGCCACGGCGAGGATGCGCAGCACCAGGACACGACCGAATCGATCGACGAGCGGCCCGCCGAACAGGCGGACCACTGTCATGCCTACCGAGAAGACGGCGAGAGAGATGGCCCCGGTGCCCTCGGCGAAGCCATGACCCTGCTCTGTGCCCAGGGCGATCCAGTCGTTGGCGCCGCCTTCTGCGAAGGACATGCCGAGCATGACCACACCGATCAGGTAGGTGCGCGGCTCGCGCCACGCCTCGAGGGCGGTGTGCATGCGTGCGCGGAACGAGGGCTTCTCGTGTGGCTCCGGATCGAGGGCAGCCTCGCGCACGGGCACCTGGAAGAAGCAGACGACCGCGATCACGGCGATCAGGGCGCCCATGATCGAGGCATGGGTGGCGACGTTGATCGCGAGCTGAGCCGCGAGGGCGCCGATCCCCGCGCCGATCACCGTGCCGAAGCTGAAGAAGGCGTGGAACACAGGCAGGATCGTCTTGCCCATCTGCTGTTCGATCGCCGTCGCCTCGACGTTCATCATGACGTCGACCGATCCGTTTCCGAAGCCGAACAGCACCATGCCGAAGATCACCACCGGCACCGAGCTGAAGACATTCGCACCCAGGCCGACGAGGACGATGCCGGCGGCGAACGTCAGCATCGTGAGGAGCATGCCCCGGCGCGCACCGATGCGCGCCATCACCACGGGACCCGTCGAGATGCCGATGATCGATGAGATGCCCATGCCGAGCAGGATGAGCCCGACCTGCGCGTTGTCCAGGCCCAGTGCCTCCTTGATGCCGGGCACCCGTGACGCCCACGTCGCGATCGACAGTCCGCTCGCGAGGAAGATGGCGAAGATCGCCGCGCGCCAGCGCACGAACTGCGAACGAGTGAGGGCTGTTTCCATGCCGGACAGCCTATCGAATCGATTCGACGCAAGGGAAGCGAAGGGAGCTATCCTCGAAGTATGAGCAGTCAGGAGACGCCGCGTCGGCCCACGATCGCCGACGTCGCACGCGAGGCGGGCGTGGCGACCTCCACCGCCTCGGTCGTCTTCAGCGGCAAAGCGAACGTCGCGGCAGCCACGCGGGAGCGCGTGCTCGCGGCCGCGGCCGAACTCGGCTACGCCGGACCCGACCCGCGGGCGGCATCCCTGCGCCGAGGACGCAGCGGCATCGTCGCGGTGGTTCTGGAAGGGCACCTGCGCGCGGCCTTCCTCGATCCGGTCACCACAGCCATGATGGACGGGCTCACCGACGGACTCGCAGATCTCAGCGCCGGCATCCTCCTGATGCGCGATGAACCGGGGGAGGAGGGCGCCGCGATCACCAACGCCCCCGTCGACGCGTTCGTGCTGATCGGTTGCTCCGGACGCACCAGGGCTTCACTCGAGGTCGTCGTCGGCCGTGGACTGCCCGTCGTCGTGATCGAAGGAGATGCCGGCGAGGAGATCCCCCGCATCACCTTGGACAACGTCGCCGCCTCCGCCGACGTCGCCCGCCACGTCCGCGACCTCGGTCACCACGACGTCGCACTCGTCACGCTCCCGCTCGACAGCGACCGGGAGCGTGCGCTCGTGACTCCGGAACGGATAGCGAACGCGACCGTCGACGTCACGGTCCACCGTCTCGAGGGGATGCGGCAGGTGTTCCCTGACGCGCCGGCCATCTCGGCATCCGGCAGCCTCATCGACGAAGGCGTCCTGGTGGGGCGGATGCTGCTCGCGGATGCGGCGACGCGGCCGACGGCCGTGCTCGCGCAGAGCGATCTGCTCGCGGTCGGAGTGATCCGTGCGGCGGAGGAGCTGGGTCTGCGCGTGCCCGAAGATCTCTCGGTCGCCGGCTTCGACGGCATCCCCCTCGACGGACTCGGCGATCTCGCCCTCACCACGAGTGTGCAGCCGGCGGTCGAGAAGGGCCGCGCAGCGGGGGAGCAGGTCGCCCGCATGCTCGGGGGCCAGCCCGGAGTCACGCAGGACCTGACCTGCGTGTTCCGCGCCGGAACGACGACCGGACCAGCGCCGCGCTGACCAGGGGCGCTCCGGGGCTTCAGCTCCGCTCGGGGCCGAGCGGCAGTGTGGTGTCGCCGAGATCGAGGATGCGGTAGCGGCCGCAGTCGACGACTTCGTCGGGGATGGCCGGTACCGGGAGATTCCACGGCACGCTCTGTGCGTCTTCCACGAGGAACGACACTTCTCCGACGTCGAAGTCCCGACGATTCACCAGCCACGCGTAGCCGTTGAGCTGATGATCGACCTGGACGAGACGGGCGGGGTCATCCAGGTGCAGCTTGGGCAGACGCACGGTCCAGAACTGACCGGCACCGGTGCGGCCCGAGGCGTTCACCCAGTCGGTGACGCAGACGAGGTCGGGGTCGACCTTCTCGGCAGCGGCGGCGAGTCGCGGAACACTCAGCACGCCTCCGAGCACGATCAGCACGGCAGCGGTCGCGGCGAGGAGCGACGTGACTCGCGAGGGCATTCGCCACGAGCGCGGCAGAGCGACGAGCGCGAGCACGGGGGCGAAGGCGAGGGGCTGGAGGTAGCGGGCCGCATGAGTGCCGAGAGCGATCGCGCCGATCAGCACGAGCGCCGGCATGAGCCAGGCGGCGACTGCGACGAACCGGGTTCCTGGGTCGCCGGTGCGCACGGTGCGCACGACCGCGAGCACGACGAGGGCGATGACGATCAGAACGCCGAGAACTCCCGCGGGCGTAGAGACCCGCTCGGTCATCAGGTCCGCGTAATACCCCAGCGACTCATTCCACAGCTCGGGCTGAACGTAGCCGGCGCCGGTGTTCGCGATCCATGCCCGAAGCGGAATGCGTCCGAGGAAGCCGAGTGCGGTGCCGACCAGCAGCACGGTCAGGAGCATGGCCATCCGGACCCTCTGCGGAGATCGGATGGCCATCACGGCGAGCAGGAGCGTGATCGGAACCACCGCCCACACCGCGTAGAGCGGGTTCGACAGGGTCGATACGGCCGACGTGGCTCCGAGGGTGAGAAGAAGGACGACACCTCCGGATTCGCGGTCGATCACCCGTCGGATCAGCCCGACCGACAGCACGACGGCGACCACCGTCGCCGAATAATAGGTCGTCGTCAACTGCAGCGAGGCGAGGTCGAGTGCATCGCGAGAACCCGAGAGGTCGGTCATGGCGAGGACCGAGAAGGCAGCGAGCCCCAGGAGCGACCACGTCACCGGTGCCGTGCCCTCGCGCCGGCGACCCGCGACGACGCGGATCGCTCCGTAGAGGGCGAGCATGTTGAGAACGGCATTTACGGCGAGCAGGCCGTTCGCACCGAAGGGAAGGAGGAAATCGAGAACGGCGAACGCCGCGGACTCGGGCACGAACAGCACGCTCGACATCGCCCAGTCCAACGGCTGGCCCGAGATGACCGATCTCGAGAACATGGCCACGATCAGGGAATCTCCGTCGCGGAACAGCAGCTCCGAGCGGGCGGATGAGGCGACCTGCGCGGCTGTGATCAGAGCAAGCGCGAGGGAGCCGATCCACCCGGCCAGCTCCCGCACCCACACCCGCCGCATGCGACCACTCTTGCACGATCGTGCAAACTGCGAACCGCGGGACCTTCTCGCCCCGGTAAACTGATCGGGACACCCCCCGCCTGAGCCGTGAGGCCGACGACCCCCGAGGGAGCCGCGTATATGCTGATGCTCCTCGCTGTGTTCCTCCTCGGGTCGCTGTTGATGCCCGTCTTGGTGCGCTGGCTCGGGGCTCAGGCTTTCGCGATCGCAGCCCTCGTTCCGGCCGCCGCCTTCGTGCACGCGCTCGTAATGACGCCCCAGGTGCTCGACGGGACGGTGCCGTTCGAGTCGGTCGAGTGGATTCCGCAGCTGGGTCTGAACCTCTCCATGAACATGGACGTGCTCGGCTGGGTGCTCACGCTGATCGTCACGGGCGTCGGTGCTCTCGTGCTCCTCTACTGCCGCTGGTACTTCTACGAGGACTCGGCCGGAGTCGGGCAGTTCGCCGGTGTCCTGTTGGGCTTCGCCGGCGCGATGTACGGTCTCGTCCTCACCGACGACCTCGTGATCCTCGTCATGTTCTGGGAAGTCACGAGCATCCTCTCGTACCTCCTCATCGGCCACTACCGCCGCCGTGCGGCCAGTCGTCGTGCGGCTCTGCAGGCCCTGCTCGTGACGACGCTCGGCGGACTCGTCATGTTCGTGGGCGTGGTGCTCCTGGTCGTGGACACCGGCACATCGAGCATTCGTCAGATCCTCGAGATCGCACCCACCGGGCCCCTGGTGGACGCGGCGATCGTCATGCTCCTGATCGGGGCCATCAGCAAGTCGGCCCTGTTCCCCTTCCACTTCTGGCTCCCCGGTGCGATGGCCGCACCGACTCCGGTCAGTGCATATCTGCACGCGGCCGCGATGGTGAAGGCCGGCATCTACCTCATCGCACGCTTCGCGCCGATCTTCGCGTTCAGTGCACCCTGGCGGCCCATCGTTATCACGCTCGGGATCGTGACCATGCTGCTCGGCGGCATCCAGGCTCTCCGTGAGACCGACCTCAAGCGCATCCTCGCTTTCGGCACCGTCAGCCAGCTCGGCTTCTTCGCCATCGTCGTCGGCTACGGCACCCAGGCAACGGCTCTCGCCGGTCTCGCTCTGGTCATCGGGCACGCTCTGTTCAAGTCGGCGTTGTTCCTGATCGTGGGAGTCATCGACCGCCAGCTGTCCACCCGTGACATCGGCGAGCTCTCCGGCGTGGGCAGGCAGGCGCCGGTCATGGCGACTGCCGCATTCATCTCGGTCGCATCCATGGCAGGTATCGCCCCGACCATCGGATTCGTCGCCAAGGAGTCGACCCTCACGGCCTTGCTCGACGATGCCCAGGGCGGTTCCGTCTGGGGTCTGGTCGCACTCATCGGAATCATCCTCGGGTCTATGCTCACTGCGGCATATGGGGTGCGCTTCCTCTGGGGTGCATTCTGGAAGAAGCGCGACCAGCAGGGCGAGCGGCTGCCGGACACCGCGTGGCCCGACCCGCCAGTCGGCTTCCTCTCCGCGCCGATCATCCTCGCCGGCGTCACCCTCGCCGCGGGCATCGGTGCTCCGGCGCTCGACACGGCACTGCAGGGATACGCGGTCACCGCGACGCCAGGACTCGACCACGCGGGTGAGGCTGTCGAAGGCCCAGGACACCTCGCGCTCTGGCACGGCTTCGAGCCCGCACTGGGCATCTCGATCCTGTCGATCCTGCTCGGCATCGGGCTGTTCCTGCTCACCCGTCGAACCGGATGGGATCGCAAGGCCCGGCTCCTGCGGTTCACCGCGGCCGATGTGTACTACTTCGTCATGCGCGGTGTCGACCGTCTCTCGGTGCTCAGCACCACGCTCACGCAGCGAGGCTCACTGCCCGTCTACGTCGGCACGATCTTCGTGGTGTTCGTGGCGGCCGAGGTCACGGCCCTGATCGCCACCGACATCGATCGCTACAACCTGTCCCTCTGGCATACCCCCGCCCAGATCGTCGTCGCGCCGATCATGGCCGTCGCCGGGGTCTTCGCCGTCCGCGCGCAGAAGCGCTATACGGGAGTCGTGCTGGTCTCGGTCACCGGGCTCGGGATGGTCGTGCTGTTCGCGACCAGCGGTGCACCCGACCTCGCCCTGACGCAGATCCTCGTCGAGACGGTCACGATGGTCACGTTCGCGCTCGTGCTGCGGCGGCTGCCCGCACGGATGGGCGAGCACAACGCCTCGGTCGGCCGCATCCCCCGCGCGCTGCTGGCGATCGGCGTGGGGGTGACGATGGCGTTCGTCGCCGTGGTCGCCACCCAGTCCCGCATCGCCGACCCCATCTCAGAGGTGTTCCCGAAGATCGCGTACGAGATCGGCCACGGCAAGAACGTCGTCAACGTGGCACTGGTCGACCTTCGTGGCTGGGACACGATGGGTGAGCTCTCGGTGCTCGTGCTGGCAGCGACAGGCGTGGCGTCCCTCGTGTTCGTCACGCACCGTGCCGACCTGCTCGCAGCGACCAAGAACCTGCCTCGTGCCACTCGCAGGGCCGCCCGCAGCCGTCCACTCGTCGAGACCACCGAGGGCATCCGGTTCCAGACCTCCGAGAACGAGAGCAGCCCGCGTGCCTGGCTCGTCGGCGGGCAGAAGATGAAACCGGAGAACAGGTCGATCCTGCTCGAGGTCATCGTCCGCGTCCTGTTCCACACGATCATCGTGGTCTCGATCTTCCTGCTGTTCGCCGGCCACAACCTCCCAGGCGGAGGCTTCGCCGGCGGGCTGGTCGCCGGCATGGCGCTGGTGATGCGCTACATCGCCGGCGGTCGCTGGGAACTGGGTGCGGCAGCCCCGACCGACGCGGGAAGACTGCTCGGTACCGGCCTCATCCTCGCCGTCGGCACCGCGGTCGTCCCGCTGTTCTTCGGACTCGCACCGCTGACCAGCACGTTCTGGGAATGGGAGATCCCCGGAATCGGGCATATGGAGTTCGTCACCTCGACCATCTTCGACGTCGGTGTGTACCTCGTCGTGATCGGGCTCGTCCTCGATGTGCTGCGCAGTCTCGGCGCCGAGGTCGACCGTCAGGCCGCTCTGCGCACGACACCGGGGCCTGAAGGCTTCCTCTCCCGGAGCGGGAGGGACAGCTGATGGACGTCTCCCTCACCCTGATCGTCATCATGGCCATCCTCTTCGCGTGCGGTGTCTACGCGATGCTCGAGCGCAGCCTGACCCGAGTGCTGATCGGCTTCCTGCTGCTCGGCAACGCGACGAACCTGCTGCTGCTGATCGTGATGGGCGTTCCGGGCAACGCCCCCTTCTTCGGCACGGAAGGGCAGATGAGCGACCCGCTCCCGCAGGCGCTCACCCTCACCGCCATCGTGATCACGTTCGCCGTCTCGGCGTTCCTCCTCGCGCTGATCTACCGCTCCTGGCAGCTCGGCCAAGCCGACACCGTCGAGGACGACGAGGCCGACATCGCGCTCCGCGAGCGCACCGACGCCGACGAAGACCTCATGGACGACGAGTCCGAGACCGACGACGACGATGCCACGACCGACTTCGTCGGGGTGCAGACCGCTCCGATCACGGTGCTGCACATGCGCGATCACCCCTCGATCCACGACGATGCGCCGTTCGACGCGCCTACCGGTTGGGGGAGCGAACCCTCGACCCCGTCAGACGAGGGCGGCGAAAAGAGTCCAGACGAATCCCACGACCGCGATGAGAACGAGGAGGACAGGTCATGACCGCCCTCGTCCCGCTCCTCGTCGGACTCCCGCTCCTCGGCGCAGCCATCACCCTCGTCTTCGGCCGCAACGCGCGCCTGCAGATGGTCGTCACCGTGGCCACGCTCGCCGCCGTCTCGGTGATCGCCGCCGTACTCCTGGTCGTGGTCGATTCCGGCGCACCGCTCGCCGTCTCGGTCGGCGGTTGGCCGGTGCCGTTCGGCATCGTGCTCTACGTCGACAGGCTCGCCGCACTCCTGGTGCTCATCTCCAGCATCGTGCTGCTCGCGGTTCTGCTCTTCTCGATCGGCCAGGGCGCAGCGGACGGCACCGACGAGACGCCCATCTCGATCTTCAACCCCTCGTACCTGATCCTCGCGGCTGGCATCTTCAACGCCTTCATCGCCGGTGACCTCTTCAACCTCTACGTCGGCTTCGAGATCCTGCTCGTCGCCTCGTACGTGCTCATCACGCTCGGCAGCACCGAGTCCCGCATCCGCACCGGCGCGGTCTACATCGTCGTCTCGCTGGTCTCGTCGATCCTGTTCCTCGCGTCGATCGCGATGATCTACGGCGCTCTCGGCACCGTCAACATGGCCCAGATCGCCGAGCGGATGTCCGAGCTCCCGCAGGAGACGCAGCTGGTGCTGCACCTGATGCTGGTGGTCGCGTTCGGCATCAAGGCCGCCATCTTCCCCGTGTCGTTCTGGCTCCCCGACTCCTACCCCACCGCACCGGCTCCGGTCACGGCCGTGTTCGCCGGTCTGCTGACGAAGGTCGGCGTCTATGCCCTGATCCGCACCGAGACGCAGCTCTTCGCCTCGAACAGCATCGACACGCTGCTGCTGATCATCGCGCTGGCGACCATGATCGTCGGGGTGCTGGGTGCGGTCGCGCAGGCAGAGCTCAAACGAATCCTCTCGTTCACTCTGGTGAGCCACGTCGGGTACATGATCTTCGGCCTCGCGATAGCCACACCGGCGGCGATCGGCGCGACGGTGTACTACATCGTGCACCACATCGTCGTGCAGACGACGCTGTTCCTCGCGGTCGGCCTCGTGGAACGTCGGGCGGGAAGCACGTCGATCCTGCGCGTCAAGGGGCTGCTGAAGGTCGCCCCGGTGATCGCGATCCTGTACTTCGTGCCGGCGATCAACCTCGGTGGCCTGCCACCCTTCTCGGGCTTCATCGGCAAGTTCGCTCTGTTCGAAGCGGCTGCTTCTGTGGGCACGCCGCTCATGATCGTGCTGATCTTCGGTGGCATCGTGACCTCGTTGCTGACGCTCTACGCACTGATGCGCGCCTGGAACCTCGCCTTCTGGCGCGAGGAGGAGGACTCCACCGAGACCGAGGGACGCATCTCGTACCTCGGCAACGCGCCGGCGGCCGACGAGCAGCAGGAGCGTCGTCGCATCCCGAAGATCATGACGGTCGCGACCGGTGGAATGGTCGCGGTCACCCTCGCCCTGACGATCTTCGCCGGCCCCCTCTATGCCCTCTGCGATCGCATCGGTGCCGCACTGCTGCAGCCCGTGAGCCTCGTGCAGCTGGAAGAGGAGGTGGGCTGATGGGCCGAGACCTCAAGCGCCACCTCTGGCGAGACATCCGGGTGCAGCTGCCGTTCCTGGCCTGGCTCGTGGTGCTCTGGATGCTGCTGTGGGCCCAGTTCACCGTGCTGTCCTTCCTCACCGGGCTCGTCGTCGCCATCTTCGTCACCCGCGTGTTCCGGCTGCCGACCGTCGCGCTCTCGGGCCGGATCAACCTCTGGTACGCCGCTCTCTTCGTGGTGCAGTTCCTGTTCGCGGTGCTCCGGGGAGCACTCTCCGTCACGGTTCAGGTGTTCGACTTCCGCCGTCAGCCGGGCACGGCGATCATCGCGGTGCCGCTGCGCTACGCCGACGATCTTGTGATGACGCACGTCGCGGTCGTCTCCTCGCTGGTCCCCGGATCGCTGGTCGTGGAGACCGACCGCGATCGGCGCATCCTGTATCTGCACGTGATCGGGGTCCGCAACCTCGCCGACGTCGAGGAGCAGCGGGCCGGGGTGCTCCGCTGGGAGCGTCGGGTCGTGCGCGCACTCGGCGACCCCGCTCAGTACCGGGCCCTCAAAGCCGACGAGCGAGCCGGCCTCGGCGTGACGAAGGGCGGTGCCCGATGAACATCCTGCTCCTGGTGATCATGGTGGTGTTCGGCATCGCCGCGATCCTCACCCTGATCCGCATCGTGCGCGGGCCGTCGATCCTCGACCGCGCCGTCGCCTCCGATGTGCTCCTCACCGAGGTGATGTGCGTGCTCGGGGCGGAGATGGCGATCAACGGTCACACCCGGAACATCCCGGTGCTCCTGATCATCGCGGCGATCGGCGTCTTCGGATCGATCTCCGTCGCCCGGTTCGTCGCGAGAAGGGACAACACGACACCATGAACGTGTTCGGTCTCATGATCCCGGATGCCGTCGTCGATGTGGCGGTCCTGGTCCTCATCCTGCTGGGGGCGCTGCTGTGCCTGTCAGCCGCGGTCGGTCTGCTGCACTTCCGCGATGTGCCCTCCCGGCTGCATGCGGCGACCAAGCCGCAGGTGCTCGGGCTGCTGCTCATCTGCATCGCGATAGCGCTGTCGCAGCGTTCGATCGGCGGGTTCCTGTTCGGCCTCGTGCTGGTCGCCCCCATCGTGCTGATGCAGTTCGCGACGGCGCCGCTCTCGGCGCACATGGTCGGACGGCAGGCCTATCGCAACGGCACCATCGAGCAGCGCGGACTGGTCGTCGACGAACTGGCCGAGTCCAAGCAGACTCCGCCCGCCGCCGGCTGAACGCTTTCCGCCGCTCAGAGGCGGGCGGTGAACTCGTGGATGAGGCGTGCCGCCGGCTCGGAGTCGCTGATCAGCGTGCCGTGACCGTGATCGGGGATGACCTCCAGCTCGGCGCCGGGGATCGCGTCGAGGATCTCGCGGCACCAGCTCATCGGCGCGAGCGGGTCGCTCTCTCCACGCAGCACGAGCACCGGGCACTGGATGCGGACGAAGGCGTCTTCGGGTTCGTGAACGATGGTCGCGCGCATCTTGCGGAAGAGGTGGGGGCCGCCACGGAGGTACTCCCTCGCGCCACGCCAGATGACGAGGGGGCGTTCGCCGACGAGATCGGTGAGCAGATACCGAGCCTGCGCGCCGATGTTGCGGGCCGCCTTGTTCACAGTCGGCCCGGCCAGCACGACGCCCTCGACGAGGGAAGGATGCCGCGCGGCGAGCTCGGCCGCGATCTGGCTGCCCATCGAGTGCCCGATCACGACGACGGGACCCGAATCGACGTGCTCAAGGTACGCCGCGACGAGATCGGCGTGGCGCTCCATGGTGAGGGTGCGCGTGGGCTCAGGTGCCTCGCCGAAGCCGGGCAGGTCGAGGGCGATGACTCGTCCCTCGAGACGCTGCACGACGTCGAGGTACACGCTGCGCCCCATCCCGATGCCATGCAGGAGCAGGTACGTGTGCGGACCTTCGCCGAACGTCTCGGCGATGAGGGTCGCACCTCCGTGCTCGAATTCCAGGAGCGTGGCGGGCGTGCCCTTGGGGGCGAGATAGCTGGATGGCACCCATCAACGCTAGCCGAGCATCCTGGGGCACGGCTTCGGACGCCCCGAACGTCGTCGTTCAGCCGGCCGGCGTCAGCACCAGCGTGTCTACGGCTGCCGCTCTCACGGCCTTGGCCGAGTACGCCCACGGCTTCTGGATGCCCGCTGCCCAATCAGCCGTCTGATCCGTGTAGTGCTCGTCGTACGCGTGGCCCGAGGCGCCGGTGAGGTGGTTCCAGGTCGAGGCATCGAAGTCGGACAGGTCGACCACCATGCGCATCGACGGCACCGTCGTGGTGGCGTATGAGACGCCGAGCTCCCACCCGGTCGCGTTCACGACGGATGCCCCTCCGCTGACCGGGAACGGCCCCCGGTTGAACAGCGCTTCGATCGGCCCGATCCCCGACGTCCCGAGCGTGTCACTCGTGAGGGTGATCGCATGCAGGTCGCCCCAGTTCCAGCGCGAGACGGTGGTGCCCTGGAGGGCTGCGAGTTCGTCGTAGGCCTCTTCCGCCGACAGCGTCAGCATCTGCTCCATCCCGTCGACATCGATCTGCTCGTTCACCCAGAGCGGGTCGGACGGGTCTTCGAGCAGGTCGGCGACCACCGTGAAGAGTCGGCCCTGTCCGTCGATGGGCAGCGGTTGCTCGCGCTCGGCGAAGATGTTCTGCACCAGGTTCGACCACAGCACGTTCGCATATGCCGCTGCCGATGACGATGCCGCGTTCTGCGCATCCCACGACCGCAGCAGTTCCACGGCTTCGTTCGGGCCGGCGCCGGAAACCTCGATGTCGGCCATGGCCGTTGCCAGCCTGGTCCCGATCCACATCTCGTTGTCCATCTGGATCTCGCGCATGTCGTCGGCGGTCAGTGGGGCCACCGCTGCCCGCCGCTCGATCAGGTGAGCGATACGCGCCGCGCGGTAGCCGTAGTCCCAGTCGCGGGAGAGGAAGTAGGCGTAGTCGTCGGTCACGATCGCGTTGTTGGCGGTGACGATGTATCCCGAGGCCGGGTTGTACGACACCGGCAGCTCCTCGAACGGGATGTAGCCGGTCCAGTCGTAGCTGCTGTCCCACCCCGGTTGCGGCATCCACCCGTCGCCGGCGCCGCGGATCGGGAGGCGCCCAGGTGTCTGGTAGCCGATGTTGCCCTCGGTGTCGGCATAGATCAGGTTCTGTGCGGGGACGTCGAAGAGCGATGCGGCGTAGCGGAAGTCGTCGAAGTCCTGCGCGGTCGAGAGCGCGAAGATCGCGGTCGCCGCGGTACCCGGGTCAAGAGCCGTCCAGCGCAGGCTGACCGCGTACTCGGCGTCGTCCTCCGAGCCGGGAGCCGGCGCGGTCGGGGCGGCGGAATCGGCATCGAGCGCGGGTCCCGGATCGTCGGCGATCGCCGTGAAGTCGTCGGTGAGGCCGGAGATGATCGGCCCGTGCACGGTCGAGCGGATGGTCAGCTCGATGTCTTCGCCGCCGGCGACCTTGATCGTCTCGGTGCTCTCCTCCAGTGGCACCAGTGCGCCGTCGCGCCAATACTGGTCTCCTTCGACCCGCTCGACGTAGAGGTCGGTGACATCGGTGGTGAGGTTCGTGAAACCCCAGGCGACCTTCTGGTTGTGTCCGATCACGATGCCGGGAAGCCCGGAGAACGAGAAGCCGCCCACATCGAACGGGCACGCCTCGTTCACGGTCGAGCACTTCAGCTGCACCTGGTACCAGACCGAGGGGAGCGACGCTCCGAGGTGCGGGTCGTTCGCGAGCAACGGCATGCCGGACTCGGTGAGCGCACCGGAGACGACCCAGGAGTTCGATCCGATGCCTTCGCCGACGTTGCCGACCAGCACGCTCGCTGCCTCGATGACGCTCGACGTCTCCTCCCACTCGATCGTCGTGCTCGCCTGCTGGACTTCGCCCTCAGCCGTCGATGACGAGAACGATGCGGCCTCGGCTCCGGTTCCGACGGCCGGCACTGTCGAGATCTTGGGAACGATCACCGGATTCTCGTCGAACGGATAGTCGGGGTAGAGCTTCTGCAGCAGCGCATCGGTGTCTGCGGCATCCGTGCCAGCACCCGTGCCGTCCGCGCCATCACTCAGCTGGGCGGCCAGCAGCGACCGCTCGGTCTCGTCTTCGATGTTGCCGCGCAGGTCCCAGGCCATGGCCTTGAGCCAGGCGACGGAATCCGCGGGCTCCCAGGGCTCTGGCGTGTAGTCGGGATTCTGCAGGCCGATCACCGCGTACTCGAGCGAGAGCTCTGCGCCCGAGCGTGAAGCCAGGTAGGCGTTCACGCCATCCGCATACGCCTCGTAGTAGCTGCGCGTGGTGTCATCCATCGCCTCGACCTCGTCTTCGGCGACCTTGCGCCAGCCGAGCGTGCGCAAGAAGGCATCGGTGCCGGCCTGCGACTCCCCGAACATCTCGGCGACGCGGCCGGCGGTGACGTGGCGGCGGAAGTCCATCTCGAAGAACCGGTCCTGCGCGTGCACATATCCCTCGGCATAGAACAGGTCGTCGGTCGAGTCGGCGGTGATCGTCGGGATGCCGCGGTCGTCGCGCTGCACCGTGACCTCCGCACCGAAGCCGTCGAGCTCGACTGTTCCCTCGGTCTGGGGGAAAGAGCGCTGAATCGTCCAGGTGACGAAGAAGGCCGCAGCCACGGCGATCACCACTATCCCGGCCACGACGAGGAACGCGATGCGTCCGATGCGGACGCCCAGCGAGGGGCGGGAAGGTACGGCGGACTCCTGCGAATCGGTCATCATCGTCGAGAACACTTTCGGGTAGACAGGTGGAACTCAGTCCCACCGAGCCCCAGTGCGCGTTTCAGGGTCGCGCCTTCGCATCATATCCGCACCGGCGCTCGCCGCGAGGTGCCCCGCGACGAGCGCCGGTGCGATCATCCGATCAGGCTCGGCTGGAGATCCCGCAGGGTGCGTCGATGGGTCATCCGCGTCACCCCGATCATCGCGAGCAGCAGTGCGCCTACGAGCCACACGCCGAGAACCGCCAGATCCCAGCCGGCCCGCGCGTAGTCGCCGCCGTACATGAGCTGGCGCATCGCGTCGACGACGTACCCCAGGGGGAGCACGTGATGCAGCGCGGCCAGGGGCGCGGGAAGCGTCTGCCACGGGAAGGTGCCACCCGCCGTGACCAGTTGCAGCACCATGAGCACCAGCCCGAGGAACTGCCCGACCGAGCCGAGCCAGACGTTCAGCGCGAGGATGATCGCCGCGAACGTCGCCGACGCGAACACCATGACCCCGAGAGTGCCGAGCGGATGGTCGAACGTGAAGCCGAGGGTGATGGCCAGGATCCCCATGAGCCCGAGCATCTGCACGGCGCCGAGCATGGCCGGGGTCAGCCATCCGGCGAGCGTGATGCGGGTGGGAGAGTGCAGTGCCGTGATGGCCCGCCGGGAGATCGGCTTCACGATCAGGAACAGCGCGTAGATGCCGATCCATGCGGAGAGGGCGGCGAAGAACGGCGCGAGACCTGCACCGTAGTCCTCGGCGGAGGCGACCTTGTCGCTCGACACCTTCACCGGGTCGGCGATCGTGTCGGCCTGCAGGGAGCGCAGATCGGGCGTGGAGGCGGGAATCGCGTCGACGCCCTGGGAGAGTCCGTCGCGCAGCTCGACGGTGCCGGAGGCGAGCGTGGCGAGCCCATCACGTAGCTGGGCCGCGCCGTCGTTCGCTGCGGATGCGCCAGTCGCAACGGTGCCGGCGCCCCCGGCGAGATCGGTGGCGCCCGAGGCGAGGGATGCCGCACCGGCAGCGAGCTGGTCGACTCTGCCGACCGCGGCCTGCACCTGCGTGTTGCCCTCCTGCAGGCGTGCACCGAGCGGATCGAGAGCGGCGAGCACCTGATCGATTTCTTCGGGCGTGAGCCCCTGCTGCGTCAGGGCGTTCGCGATGTCGGTGCGCACCCGCGGCAGAGCATTGGCGGCCTGCTGCACCGCGGATCCTGCCCGATCGGCGACGTCGGCGAGCTGGCGGTTGCCTGCGCTCACCTGCTGGGCGCCGTTCGCGAGAGTCTGGGCGCCGGCCGCGAGCTGAGCGGTGCCGTCGGCCAGCTTCGCCGTGCCGTCGGCGAGCGTCGCACTGCCGGATGCCGCGGTGCCTGCGCCGTCCGCGAGCTGTGTCGCGCCATCCGTCGCTGTGATCAGCTTGTCGCGCACGTCGCTCAGGCCGGTGAGCAGTCGCTCGGCGGCCTGGCTTCCGACCATCTCGGCGACCGAACTGCGGATCTTCTCCACGGCCTGCGTGCCCATCGACGAGGCGAGGTAGTTGTTCGCATCGTTGGTCTCGAGGTCGATGCGTGCCTGATGCGGGTCGGTGCCTGCGGCCGAGGTGAGGGCGGAGGAGAAGTCGGCCGGGATCGTCACGGTGAAATCGACCGTTCCGTGGCGCAGCGCCTCCGAGGCTTCGTCCGCCGTCATCAGCTGCCAGTCGAAGGCGTTGCCCTTGATGAGGTTCTCCGCCACGTCTTCGCCGTAGTTCACGGTCTCGCCGGTCGCGGGCTCCGTGCCGGTCGTGGGAGCGGGTGCTCCCTCGTCGTCGACCACGAGGGCGACGGGAACCTCGGGGAACTTTGCGTATGGATCCTGGTTCGCCCAGAGGTAGAGGCCCCCGTAGAGGATCGGAACGCAGATCAGCGCGATCAGGGCGATGATGCCCATCCTGCTCGCGGTGAGTCGCCGGAGCTCGGCGGCGATCATGGCGGGAACCTTCATCGCGCGTCTCCGTTCTCGGGGGTGGTCTCGTCGGTGGTGTCGGGGGTGGTCGCGGGGGTCTTCTCGGTCGCGGTCTCGGTCGCGGTCTCGGTCTCGGTCTCGGTCTCGGTCTCGTCGAGGATCAGAGGCTCGACCGGCCCGGAGGCGTTGATCGCGTCGAACTCGTGCATCCGCTCCAGCGCCACTGCCGCGGAACCGCCGATGATCACGAGCATCGCGTAGCCGCGATCGGCGAACTCGCTGGAGATGCGCCACCAGCCGTCAGGGCTCCCGCCGTGACGGTCGGGGGAGACGAGGATGATGCCTTCGACTCCGGATCGCAGTACCGCGAGCTCGCACAGGATGCGCACCCGCGCGGCCGGATCGACGTTGCCGATCGGCACGGATGCGAGTTCCGCGAAGCCCAGTTGTGCGAGCCAGCGTCGTGCGTGCAGCGGCGTGGCGCCGAGACCGGCGAACATGAGCTCTTCTCCCACGACTCCTGCGAGGGCGATGTCGGGGTGCGGGTCGCTGACATCCGGGGCATCGACCAGGGCGACCCGGCGGCGCAGCGACTTCGGATCCGCGGTGCCGTCGATGCTCACCCGGCCGGAGTCCGGGCGCATGCGACCGCTCGCGATGAGGCCGAGAACCGTCGGGCGCTGCTCCGTCTCGGCCAGAGCGAAGCGCACCGATGCGGTGTGGAACTCGAGCGACGTGGCCGGAAGCGCCTGAGCGTTGCGGCCCTTGCTCACGTCGTGCAGTGAGATCTTCATGCGCTGGCCTCCTGGGAGGGTTCGACGTGGATGGACTCGGGAGGGAGGGCGGATGCGCCGATGTCGGGATGCGCGGCGAGCAGGTCGTCGGCTTCGCGCCACGACAGGCCGGCGATGCTCAGGACAGCTCTCACGGCGAGATCGGCGGCGCCCGTGCTCGCGGCATCCGTCTGGGAGATGACCGTTCGGGCCATCTCCTCGATGAGTCGTGCGAGTGTGGGGGCGGCGAGGTCGGTGCGGAAGCTGCCGTCGTCCTGCCCGCGGCGAACGAGCGCCGCCACGGTGCGGCGCAGCGGGGCGAGCGCGGTGGCGGTGTGTTCGACGTGCGTCTCGTCGAGGGCGAGCGCGGCGGCCACTTGCACGTGTGCGGCCTCGCGCCAGAGGAGGGCGGCGAGGCGGGCGAGCGCAAGGCGAGCGTCGTCATCGTCATTCGAGGCGGCGATGGCGTTGAACCGCTGGGCGCCGCTCGAGATGAGCTCGCGGATCAGGGCGTCTCTATCGTCGAAGTGTCCGTACAGCGTGCGCCGGGAGAGGCCGGCGCAGCGTGCGATGACGTCGACGGATGCGTGCGGGTCCATGGCCAGCGTGGAGCGGGCAGCGGAGAGGATGCCGGCGCGGTTCTCGACAGCGTCGCGGCGGGGTGCACGAGTGGTCATGCCCCAATGGTACGTATTCTGCACAGAGTTGTGCAAGATATTTGAAGGGAAATCTCGAACCCGCTGTCCAGGGT
>JBOGEI010000040.1:0-23285 GCA_050701935.1 Microbacterium sp. | reverse complement strand
GGCCCCACCCGCTCTCCACTGCATCGCGGTCCACGCCGTCCGCGCCACCGGATGCCGCCGTCATACGATGGTTTCACGCGAGCAGCCCGGGGTACTCTCGCATCCCTCGGAGCCCCCGGCCGGTCGCCAGAACGAGGTCTCATGAACAGTCCCAGCGACAGCGCGGAGACAGACGGCGAACTGCTCCAGCGCAGCCGCGACGGCGACCGCAACGCATACTCCGAGCTCTGGCGCAGACACGCGCCTGTCGCCTTGGCATATGCGCGCACCCTCGGCTCCGCACCTCCGGATCCGGAGGACGTGGTCTCCGATGCCTTCCTCAGCATTCTCCGCCAGATCCGCATGGGCAGAGGGCCGCAGCGAAGCTTCCGCCCATACCTCCTGACGACCGTCAAGAACACGTGGGTGAGCGAAGGCCGACGACAAGCGTCGACGAGCTCTCTCGAGGAGATGGAGCACCCGCATTCGACGATCGGGACGATCGACGTCGACTCGATGGTCGACTCAGCCGCGCTCGTCGATGCGTTCGGCTCGCTTCCTCGTCGCTGGCAGCATGCGCTCTGGCTGAGCGAGGTCGAACAACTGCCCGCCCGGCAGATCGCCGAGGCCCTGCAGATCCGCCCGAACTCAGCAGCCGCGCTGACGTATCGAGCGCGTAACGCCTTGCGCAAGGCATGGATCCGAGCGCACCTTCGCGATGCCCCGGACGGAACCGAGCATGCACAGGTGATCGAGTTGCTCGGCGCGTACGCCCATGGTGATCTCGCTCCCAGACCGGAGCGATTCGTGAAGACTCATCTCGCCGGGTGCCCGAGCTGCCGGGCAGCAGCGGGCGAAGCGAAGCACCTCTTCCGCGCGATGACCATCGGTCCGCTCCTCGCCGGCGGCACCGGCCTCGTCATCGCGCCGGTGCTCTTCCTCTCCGACCGGGTCGAGGCCGCCACCGACCCGTCACACTCGACGGAAGGCTCGTGGGATACCGCCGCCTCCGCGCAGTCGGCACTCGAGGGCGCAGAACGCGCCAGCCCCTTCCTGTGGACCGCGGCGGCGGTGACCGCCGTCGTGCTCGCTGTCGGAGGCGGCCTCCTCCTGCGCCCCCAGACCGAGACGGAGGCCGCAGGCCGCCCGACACCGTCGGTGCCCGCGCCGACCCCATCCGTCTCGGTGCAGACCCCTGGCACGCCGGATACCGCGCAGCGTCCAGGGGTTCCTGCGAGCCCGGCACCTTCCCCGAGCTCCCCCTCCATCGCATCGCCGCCGGCACCCGTCGCACAGCCGGCAGCGCCCGCTCCGGCACCGACGCCGAGAGCCGCCGACGAGGTCGACACGGCGCCCGTCGACACCGCTTCGGAAGAGACGGGTCAGAGCAAGTACCTCTACAGCCAGGAGCAGACGACTCCCGTCCGCGCGGAACCGCGGGACCGATACGAAGCCCCGGAAGCCGTGCCGGCGCCGAAGGAGAGCTCGTGGTCGTCGACCATCGTCGTGACGAGCACCGATGCCGGCAGCTGTACGGTGCGCATCGACGTCCGCCGCGCTTCCGGCACCGAGCTCGCCTTCGTCGTGGACGGGCAGATCGTCGCGACCACGGCAGACGCCGGAAATCCGTCGACCAGTTTCGAGCTGACTCTTCCCCGAGGCACGCACACGCTGTCCGTGCACTACCTGGGCGATCGGGGCGAGCTCGGGGCCCTCAGAGCACAGACCACGCTCTCGATCGGCTGACACGGCGGCCCTGATGGCGTCACCTCCGGTGGAGGTGACGCCAGAGGGCAGCCCAGTGCTCCGGCCGGAGATCGCGCGGAAGCCGGTGGTCGGTCGCACCGGCCGTCGACACAGCGCGCGATGCGGCTCTCTTCGAGACACGCGCCGCATCCGCCACCACGGCGGGGAGACCTGACCCTCTCCCCATGAACATCGCGCGCACGAACGCCTCATAGGCTCGCCGCTCTGATGACGGAACGAGCGGGGAGCCACGACGGGTGATCGCGAGCAGCCCTCCGTCCACGCTCGGCTGCGGCGAGAACCCTCGCGCGGGAACCCTGCCCTCTAGTGAGAACTCGAACCACGGCGCCGACTGCGCGGTCATCATGGTGCCGCCGCCGACACCGGCGCGCTTGCGGGCAACTTCCCACTGCGTCAGCAGCACGGCCTCATTCCATCGCGCTGTCGAGAGCAGCCGTCGGAGGATGGGCGTGGTCAGGTGGAACGGGATGTTGCCGACGACGACATCGGCCATGAGCGGGTGATGCGTCGCATCCGCGATCTCCAGTTGCACGCCGGGCAGTGTCTTTCGCAGTCGATGCACCCGGTGCTCATCGATGTCGATCGCGGTGAGCGGTCTGCCCAGCTCGGCGAGCGCGCGAGTCAGAGCGCCGTCGCCGCAGCCGAGTTCCAGGATCGAGCCCGTGGTGCGCCCGACGAGGGCGGCGATGCGGGTGAGGGTCGGACGGTGGATGAGGAAGTTCTGGCCGAGTTCGTGACGGCCACCATGGATTGAACGAGGCATGAGTGCGCTCCAGAAGAAGAATCGGAGCACCTCGGAGGAGGGGAGGACGCGAAGAGGCGTCGATGAGGACTGCCCGTCCCGAGGTGCGATGACATCTCGGTGGACGGCGCGCAGATGCGTGTGGTGAGCGAGCGCGCCGTCAGGCGCGGCGGTCGCGGACCACGAAGGTGCGCCCCATCATGGGCGCAGCGCATATCGTTCCCATGCCTGCCATCATATCGGCCGTCAGATCCAGCCGCGCTCCTCGGAGATGAGCACCGCCTGCTGGCGGGTGCCGACCGAGAGCTTGCCGAGGATGACGGAGATGTGGTTGCGCACGGTTCCGGGGGCGAGTGAGAGCGCCCGTGCGATCTGCCCGGTCGTCTCTCCTCGCCGGCCGGCGCGCAGCACGTCGAGCTCGCGATCCGTCAGCGGCGAGCGCTCGTCACTCAGGGCGTCGGCCGCGATCTCCGGATCGACGTAGCGAGCCCCTGCCGCAACGCGGCGGATGACCGCGGCGACCTCGTCGGCCCCACGGGACTTGGGCAGGAAGCCGGAGACGCCGGATGCCAGAGCGCGGCGCAGCACGCCGGGGCGAGCATGACGGGTGACGACCACGCAGCGCGTCGCGATCAGCCTGTTCAGCTTCTCGGCCACCTGCACGCCGTCGAGGCCGGGCATCTCGAGGTCGAGCAGACACACGTCGGGGCTCAGACGCACGGCCTCAGCGACGGCCTGTTCACCATCCGCGCACTCGGCGATCACGTCGATGTCGTCCTCCAGCCGCAGGAGTGCAGCGAGGGCGGATCGGATCATCGCCTCGTCATCGGCGATCAGCACGCGGATCATCGTTCCTCCCCCGTCAGCGTCGGTACGGTCACGACGACCACGAACTCGTCGGCATCGCGCCGCACCTCGAGAGAGCCGTATGCCTCCTCGACCCTGCGACGCACACCCTCCAGACCGGAGCCGTCGCGCTCGACCTCGATGCCTGGCACCACATCGTTCGCGATCTCGTAGCGCCAGGCATCGGGGAGGCGGGTCAGCGCCAGGCGTGCGCGTCCGCCCGCGCCATGGCGGAGGACGTTGGTGGTCGTCTCCCTGATCACCGGCCCGAGAGCGGATGCCGGCGCGGAGTCGGCATCCGAGTCGATCGCGGCCGCCACGTCGAGCCCAGCGGCCTTCAGAAGGTCGCGGGCATTGGCGAGCTCGTCCCCCAACGGCACCGAGCGAAAGCGCGTCGCGAGGTCTCTTGTTCCCTGACGCGCCTCGTCGACGCTGACCCGCGCGGCACGGAGCTGCTCCATCCCGGCGTCCGGATCGGTCGGCAGCAGCCGCTCGGCGAGTTCCAGCTGCAGCGCGATGACCTGGAGATGATGCCCTTGCAGGTCGTGCACGTCGGTCGCCACGCGCAGACGCTCCTGCGTGGCGGCGAGCCGAGCCTCGGAGGCTCTGGCTCGATCGAGGGTGATCAGGACATCCCACCACCACAGCGAGGTGACCGTCATCACGGGGAGGAAGAGCGTGTAGGCGGCGGTGAAGAGGAACGGGACCTCGGGGGAGACATCCAGTGTGGAATCGACGAGCCCGAGAGCGGCCAGGAGGATCGTCGCGGCGATGACGACCTTGTACCGGACACCCGGCTGCCAGTTCAGCAGCACGACCGACTGCATGATGGGCATGAGGGCGAGCTGCCAGCTTCCGATCACGGCACCGGCCGCTGCTCCGTACGCGACCGCGATGAGGAGCGGCACGATCAGGCGCATCCAACGCACACCCGGCTCCGCGTCCAGACGATGCCGGTAGTCGAGCAGCAGCGGCACGGTGGAGGCGACCCAGAGGAGTCCCCCTCCTCCGACGATCACGCCGCTGAACCCGCGGAGGTCGACCGCGAGCGTGGTGACCATCCAGGCGGCGACCAGCGCGAGCTCGAAGATGATCACTGCTGTCGCCGTGTACCACCAAGTCGCGGTGACACCCCGCGACAGCTGTCTCGCCCCCGGACTCGGTCCGACAGGGGCAGGAGGCTCGACAGGACTGCTCACGCTCCCCACGATAGGGCCGTGACAGTTGTCACGGATGCGTCATGCGATCCACCCGGCAAGCGGTGACGGGCCGACACTGCCGCGGAAGGGGATGCTCGGCTGGACTGGAGTCATCGCAGCGGAGACACCGTTCGCACCGACAACCGGGAGCATCCCATGAACCTCATCGAGACATTCCAGAACCTGGTCGCCCAGGTCCCAGAGCTCGTGCAGCCGCTCATCGTCGCCCTCGCCGGCGCGATCCCCTTCATCGAGGGCGAGGGAGCGGTGAGCATCGGCATCATCGGCGGCATCCCGCCGGTGGTCGCCGCGATCGCTGCGATCGTGGGCAACTTCCTCTGCGTCCTGGTGGTGGTGCTGGTGAGTTCCAGGGCACGACAGGCCGTCGTCGACCGCTCGCGCGCAAAGACGGCCGCGCTCGCCGGCGGCGGGACGGCCGAGATGACGGCCGCGGATGCACCGGATACGCACCGCGGCACCGCACGTCGCGAGAAGTTCCAGCGCGCATTCGAGCGCTACGGTGTGCCCGGCGTCAGCCTGCTCGGACCGCTCCTGCTGCCGACCCAGTTCACCGCGACCATGCTCGCCGCGGCCGGCATCGGCAGGGCCCGCATCCTGTTCTGGCAGGCTCTGGCCATCATCGGATGGACCACGATCATCGCGGTCGTCGTCGGCAGCGCGGTGTACGCGATCCGTTGATCCCTCACAGATGCGGCTGGATTCAAGGTTTCTTGAATTCAGCCTTTTCTGTACAGTGAGTGGGTGACCACCGCTCTCGCCTCCCTCACCCACACGGCTGCCGTCGCCCGCCTCGGGCATGCGCTGTCGGACCCCACACGTGCCGGCGTCCTTCTCGCGCTGAGAGAAGCGCCCCGCTACCCCGCTGATCTCGCCGACGCACTCGGTGTCTCACGCCAGACGATGTCGAACCACCTCGCCTGCCTCCGCGGATGCGGACTCGTCGAGAGCGTTCCCGACGGCCGCCGCAGCAGCTATCACCTCGCGGACCGCCATCTCGCACCCGCCCTCGACATGCTCATTCGGGTCACGCTCATCGTCGAACCCGACTGCTGCTCTGGTGAGGGGTGCACCTGCTGATGACGACCGCTGCCCCCGCGGCGCGCCGCGATATCCTCCACCGCCGCATCCGCCTCATCGTCGGCATCACGATCGGCTACAACCTGATCGAGGCGGTCATCGCGATCGCCGCCGGCTCCGTCGCATCGTCTGCCGCGCTCATCGGCTTCGGGCTGGACTCCATGATCGAGGTGCTGTCCGCCGCGGCCGTCGCCTGGCAGTTCACCCGCCGCGATCCTGAGCGCTGGGAGAAGCCGACCCTCCGTGTGATCGCCGTCGCCTTCTTCGCGCTCGCGCTCTACGTGACGATCACCTCCGTGACCGCGCTCGTCACGGCCGAGCGGCCCGAACACAGCACGATCGGCATCATCCTCACCGCCGTCAGCGTCGCCGTCATGCCGTTCCTGTCCCTCGCGGAGCGACGTGCGGGCAGAGAACTGGGATCGGCGACTGCGGTCGCGGACTCGAAGCAGACGCTTATCTGCACTTACCTCTCCGCCGCCGTGCTGATCGGGCTGGTGGCCAATTCGCTGCTCGGCTGGTGGTGGGCGGATGCCGTCGCCGGCCTCGTGATCGCCGCCTTCGCGGTGCGCGAGGGCATCGAGGCGTGGAAGGGCGACGCCTGCGCGACCTCGGTCGGGATGCTGCTCGAAGACGAAGACGAGATCCACGACCACGTCCGCTGACGCGCACAGCACCTAGGTTGGGGGAATGGACGCCGCCACTCTCCCGCCGCCCGCAGACCTGCGCGGACGCACGGTGCTGGTCACCGGCGCGAACGCCGGCATCGGGTACTGGTGCGCCGAGCAGCTCGCCGCCCGCGGGGCTCGCGTGCTGCTGGGGTGCCGCTCCCCCGAGCGTGCGCAGACGGCGGTCTCCGCGATCCGGAGCCGGGCCCCGGGCGCAGACCTGCGCGTGCTCGCCCTCGACCTCGGCTCCCTCGACAGCATCGCCCACGCCGCTGCGGAGGTGGACGAGCGACTGGATGCGGTCATCTGCAACGCGGGGGTGAAGGCGGCTGACCCCACCGCTCGCACGAGCGACGGCTTCGACCTCATGGTGGGCACGAATTTCCTCGGCCACTTCGCCCTCGTGGCGCAGCTCGAGCCACTCCTCGCACCGGATGCCCGCATGGTCGCCGTCGGCTCGATCGCGCACCGATTCGCACATCTCGACGCCACCACCCTCGACGCCCCGTGGAGCGGCTCCTCGCTTCGTCAGTACGGACGGTCGAAGGCCTCGCTGATGGCCTTCGCCTTCGAGTTGGCGAGGCGCTGGTCGGGCTCCTCTCGTGCGGCGGTCTGCGCGCACCCGGGCTATGCGGTCGATCCGCTCACTCCCCCGCGCCAGGGCCTCGCCGAGGTGTCCGGTCTCGTCCGCACCCTATCCGCACCGACCCGCGTGTTGGTGCAGGGCAAGGACGGTGGGGCCCTCCCGATCGTGCATGCGGCCACCGCCGCGGATGTCGTCGACGGCGACTACTGGGGTCCGGGCGGACTGCTCGAGTTCCGTGGGGCGCCGGCACGGGTGGTCGCCTCCGAGGAAGTGCGCTCCGCAGCGATCGGGGCGCAGCTGTGGGCCGCGGCAGAGCGTCTCACCGGGGTGCGCTTCCCGGCATGATCCGGGTCTGGATGTCCGACCCCCGCGGCAGGATGCTGCCATGATCTCGCTGCTCTCCGCCCCGTCCAATCTCGGCCTCCGTCCGCCGGAGCCCGGGAGCGTGCCGGGCGCGGCGAAGGCGCCGGAAGCGTTGCGCGATGCCGGCCTCTTCACGCGCTTCGCCGCGCTCGGGGCCTCCGACTCCGGCGTCGCCCTCGCCGGCCGCTACATCGACGACGACGCCACGAGGCCAGCCGGCCGCGTGCGGAACGAGAGCGCGATGATCGACCACTCGCAGCGCCTCGCCGCGCGCATCGGCACGGCCATCGACCGCGGTGAAGCTCCTCTCGTGATCGGCGGCGACTGCGCGATCCTCCTCGGTGCGGGGCTCGCGACCGCACGCCGCGGCGGTGTCGGTCTCGTGCACATCGACGGCCATACCGACTTCCGTCATCCCGGCAACAGCGACGATTGCGCGAGCGTGGCCGGAGAGGCCCTCGCCGCCGCGGTCGGGAAGCACTGGCCGGCGATCGCCGACATCGACGGGCTCGGGCCTCTCTTCGCAGCAGAGCGCACGGCGCACATCGGTCACCGCGTCGACGATGAAGAGCAGGACGAGGTGCGGGGCCTCATCGGCAGGGTCACGCCCGCCGCCGACGTCGTCTCTCTCGGCGCCGCTCGGATCGGTGCACAGAGCGCCGCCGTCGCCGGGCCCGCGTACTGGCTCCAACTCGACGTCGATGTGCTCGATCCCACCGTCATGCCCGCGGTCGACAGCCCCGACGCGGGCGGGATCGGCGCGGCGGAGCTCACCGCACTTCTGCGGGAGCTCGCGCCGCGCGCGATCGGTGCCTCCATCACGGTCTTCGACCCCGACCTCGATCCCGACGGACGCTACGCCCGCTTGCTGGTCGAGATCCTCACCGACGGGCTCAGCGAGCTGGGCAGTCGGGTACCGAGCCTCTGACTTCCAGGCTTCGGAGTCAGGCCTCAGACTCGGCGACGGGGTCGGTCACGACCCGCACACGGGCGATGCGTCGCCGGTCCAGCTCCGCGACCTGGATCGTCGCGCCGGGTACCTCCACCGTGTCTCCGACGACCGCGAGGCGACCGAGCTGCTCTGTCACGAACCCGGCGATGGTGTCGGATGAGCCGCGAGGCATCGCCAGCCCGGTCGCCTCCTCGAAGTCCTGCAGATTGAGCCGTCCGTCGATACCGTCGTCGGCAGAGATGAACACCTCGGCGTCGTACTCGTCGAAGATCTCGCCGACGACCTCCTCCACGAGGTCTTCCAGGGTGACGAGGCCGTCGGTCCCGCCGTACTCGTCGACGACGACCGCGATGTGGTGGCCCTCTGCCCGCATGCGGGTCAGAGTCGGCAGCACCCGCGCAGTAGAAGGGATGTAGGGGATGTCTCGCATGAGCGCGCTCAGCGGGCGTTCCGGATCATCGGCTGCCGCCTCGAACAGATCACGCACGTGCACGAACCCGGTGATGTCGTCGATCGAGGTCTCGGAGACCGGGTAGCGCGAGAAGGGAAGGTCCCGCACCTGCGTCAGCACCTCGCCCACGCTCGCCGACTCATCCAGCGCGACCACCTCGGGCCGCGGCCGCATGACCTCGCTCACCTGACGTCCGCGGAGCGAGAGCACATCGTCGAGAATGCGTCGTTCGTCATCAGGAAGCCCCTGGTGGCTGGCCACGATGTCGCGCACCTCCTCGTCGGTCATCTCATCGCTCGTCTTGTGCGGATCGCCACCGAGCAACCGCACGAGGGCGTTCGTCGAGACCGAGAGCAGCCAGATCACCGGGCGCATGACCGTTGCGAACCCGTTGAGGGCGGGCGCGACGGCATAGGCGAACTGCGCGTTGCGCTGGATCGCCAGGCGCTTGGGCACGAGCTCTCCGAGCACCAGCGACAGGTAGGCGATCACGAGCGTGAGCACGAGGGTCGCGACGGTGAGGGCGAGGGCGGGCGCCAAGCCCCACGACTCGAGTACCGGTGCCAGCGAGGGCGCGATGGATGTCGCGCCGTACGCCGCCGAAGCGAACCCGGCCACGGTGACGCCGATCTGCACGGCGGAGAGGAAGGTGTTGGGATTGCGCGCGAGGGCGGCGACCTTCGCGCCGCGGCGCCCTCGTAGGCCGATCGCGTTTATCTGGCTCTCACGCAGCGTGACCAGCGCCATCTCCGTCGCAGCGAAGACACCGCCGATCAGCACGAACGCGAAGACGAGGGCGATGTTCCAGAGCAGGTCGCCCATCAGCGGGCCGCCTCGTCTGTGGTGGGGTGAGCGCCCGGGATGAACCGGGCGCTCGTACTGTCAGAGTCCGAAGAGTCAGAACAGCGCTGCGCGCTCAAGAGTGCTCCTTATTGGTAGGGGTCGTGTCGGTGGAAGAGGTGACGCCTGCGGGTGCGCGACGCGTCTTGATGAGGCTCGCCGCGGTGGCCACAGCGATGGTGAGACCGATGAACAGCAGCGAGAACCAGATCGGGATCTCGGGCGCCCACTCGACGCCCTGGCCGCCGTTGATGAACGGCAGCTCGTTGACGTGCAGCGCGTGCAGGACCAGCTTGACGCCGATGAATCCGAGGATCACAGCGAGGCCCTGGGCCAGGTAGACGAGGCGCTCGAGGAGCCCGCCGATGAGGAAGTACAGCTGGCGCAGGCCCATGAGCGCGAAGGCGTTGGCCGTGAAGACGATGTACGCCTGGTCGGTCAGGCCGTAGATCGCCGGGATCGAGTCGACGGCGAAGACGAGGTCGATGAAGCCGATCGCGATGATCGTGAGGAGCATCGGGGTGACGAAGCGCTTGCCGTTCTTCACGACGGTGAGCCGGTCGCCGTTGTACTCGTCGCTGACGGGCAGGTGCCGGCGCACGAAGGTCATGAAGCGCCCGTTCGCCGGGTTGCTCTCGTGGTTGCTGAACGCCTGACGGTAGGCGAGCACGAGCAGCAGCGCGCCGAACAGGTAGAAGATCCACGAGAAGTTCTCGATGAGCGTCGCACCTACGGCGATGAAGATTCCTCGCAGGATCAGCGCGATGACGATGCCGATCATCAGCACCTTCTGCTGATAGATCTTCGGCACCGCGAAACCGGTCATCACGATGAGGAAGACGAAGAGGTTGTCGATCGACAGGGCCTTCTCGGTGAGATATCCGGCGAAGTACTCGCCGCCGAACGTCCACCCGGAGAAGACGCCGATGCCGACGCCGAACAGCAGCGCGAGGCTGATGTAGAAGATCGACCACCGTGCCGATTCCGCGATCGTCGGTTCGTGCGGCGTGCGCACGTGCGCGAAGAACTCGTAGACGAAGAAGGCGATCGTGACCGCGATCGTGATGATCCAGATCAGGGGGGTGATATCCAAATGAGGACTCCAGACTCGGGGTACGACAGTACCGCCAAAGTCTTCTCCATTCCATGGAACATGGAACCGGTGGCCCGGGATGCGACGTGCATCCGTAATGACGACCCCACCGTGTCGGAGTACTCCCCTTGGTTGCTCCAGATTAGAAGACGACCCTTTGCGGTTCCTGTGGATCTGCCGTAAGCGCATCGTCGTCGAGCGCTGGCAGGCCCCGCGGGTGCGTCCGACGGCTGCGCACCCGCGGAGGTCGCGGTCAGTTCAGGGTGAAGGAGACCGTCGTGGTTTCCCGCCACGTTCTGGACGATCGATCCCGGAAGAAGGAGATCCCACCACGGTCGAGGACGGAATATCGGACATGGGGCGTGTCGATCAGTAACATTCCACATTGTACGAGTCAATCCTCTGTCGGACCGCACCTCCACGACCGCCGTTGCGCGTCCGCCGACCGGACAGGAGCAGCGATGACGCACGCGAGCAACGACGGGACCGAAGACCTGGCCCCCGAACTCGAGAACGCCCGCGAGAGGCTCGGGGACGTGACGACGTCCGTGCAGGATTTCTCCCACGAGCAGACCGGCTATCGCACGTCGTTGAAGGCTCGGCATCTGCAGATGATCGCGATCGGTGGTGCGATCGGCACCGGACTCTTCATGGGCGCCGGCGGCAGGCTGCACTCCGCCGGCCCGCTGCTCGCCGTCTCGTACCTGGTCTGCGGAGTCTTCGCCTTCTTCATCCTCCGCGCACTCGGCGAGCTGGTGCTCCATCGGCCGTCTTCCGGATCGTTCATCTCCTATGCACGTGAGTTCTACGGCGAGAAGCTGGCCTTCGCGGCAGGATGGCTCTACCTCCTGAACTGGGGAATGGTCGCGATCGTCGACTCAACGGCCGTCGCTCTGTACGTGCACTACTGGTCAGCGTTCGATGTCGTACCGCAATGGCTTCTCGCCCTGGTCGCACTCGTGGTCGTGGTCGGCCTCAACCTCGTCTCGGTCCGCTTGTTCGGCGAGATGGAGTTCTGGTTCTCGATCGTCAAGGTCGCAGCCCTCGTCGCCTTCCTCATCGTCGGCATCGTGGTCCTCGCCGCGGGCTGGGAGACGGATCAGGGGCCGACCGGGCTCCGGATGCTCAGCGAGAACGGAGGTTTCAGCCCCGAAGGCGTGCTTCCCGCCGTCATCGTGATGCAGGGCGTCGTGTTCGCGTACGCATCGATCGAGCTCATCGGCACGGCCGCGGGCGAGACCGAGAATCCCGCGAAACTCGTGCCTCGAGCGGTCAACTCCGTCATCTTGCGGATCGGCGTCTTCTACGTGGGTTCGGTGCTCCTTCTCGCACTCCTGCTCCCCTACACGGTGTACCAGGCGGGCGAGAGCCCGTTCGTCACCTTCTTCACGCACATCAGCGGTCCGGAGGTGGGCGCGATCGCCGGAAGCACCATGAACTTCGTCGTGATCACGGCCGCGGTGTCGGGGCTCAACGCGGGCCTGTACTCGACGGGGCGAGTGTTCCACTCGCTCGCCGCGTCCGGCGCCGCCCCGAGGGTCGCCGGCGTGATGAGCAGGCGTGGTGTCCCGGTCGCCGGGATCCTCTTCACCGCGGGGTTCGCCCTGATCGGTGTCTTCCTGAACCTCGCCGTTCCCGACGACGCGTTCGAGATCGTGCTCAACATGTCGGCTCTCGGCATCATCGCCGCGTGGGGGACGATCATCCTGTGTCAGCTCAGGCTGCGCGCGTGGGCCAAGCAAGGGCGTGTCGTGCGGCCGTCGTTCCGACTGTTCGGAGCGCCCTTCACGTCATACCTCACGCTCGTCTTCCTCGCGTCGGTGATCGTCCTCATGGCGTTCGACTACCCCACAGGCACCTGGACGGTGGCGACCCTGATCGTCATCATCCCGGCACTGATCGGCGGCTGGTTCCTCTCCAGGAAGCGGATCATCGAGATCAAGGCCACCAGGGAGCGCACGATCGCAGAGCGCATCGCGATGGAGGCGGTGGATCCGACCTGACCGCTTGCGGTTACTCCTGGATGTCGGAGCGCGTGAGCTCCTGCTCTTCCGCACGGTCGATGATGGCGGGAAGCACCTGGTCGAAGAACTCCACGAGGACGGCGCGGGTCTTCACGGCGTCGCGGTCGAGCATCGCGTCGCGCAGCGAGACGACGAACGCGCCGACGACCTCCCAGTCGAAAGCATCCCTGGAGTGCTGGCTGAACCGACGGATCTGCGGCCCGAGGCGCTCGATGATGACCGCTCGAGAGGCGTTGCCCTCGATGCGTGCGAACCCGGTGGCGGTCGCACGCAGCGCGATGCCGAAGCCCGCGACGTCGCGCGACTTGACCGAGGAGGACATCTCGTCGGCGAGTTCGGTGAGGTAGGCGATGTCGTCGTCCTGGATCAGGGGCATGACATGGCGCACCGACCCGATCCAGATGTCTCCGAACAGGTCGACGGCGTTTCGGACCTGGTCGAGGTCGATCGGGGCGACCCTGGTGTAGCGGTTGCGCTGCATCTCGACGAGACCGTGGTCGGCAAGGCGGTCGAGAGCATGACGAATCGGTGTCTTCGACGTCCCGAGCCGTTCGGCGAGCTCGTAATCGCGCAGACGCTCACCGGGGCGCAGCTCGCCACTGATGATCGCGTCCTGCAACCGGTTGTACGCCTCGTCGCTCATCGATCTGCGCTCGAGGGGTCCGCCTGAGAGTGCCACATTGTCCTCCACTCGAGCACGAAAGCGAAGTAGAGCCTGAAGTTCTACCTACACTGCAATGTATCGCATTCGGCGTAACGGTCGGGAGGATCCGGAGTCGTGGAAGTGGCTGTGCGCGCGTTCGCTGCGTGGTGGGAGCGGCATCAGGTGATCCTCTATCTGTCGTCGATCCTCCTCGGCGCGATCGTCGGCATGCTGCTGCCGTCGATCGGACAGCCACTGGAATCGGCGATCAATCCTCTCCTCGGCGCCCTGCTGTTCGTGACGTTCCTCGGTGTGCCGTTCACCGCCATCGGACAGGCGTTCACGGACTGGCGCTTCCTCGCCACAGTGCTGGTGCTCAACTTCATCGTGGTTCCGGTCGTGGTGTTCGGCCTGACCCGGGTGATCGCCGCCGATCGGGCGATCCTTCTGGGTGTGCTGCTGGTGCTGCTCACTCCTTGCGTCGACTATGTGATCGTCTTCACCGGCCTGGCCAGGGGCGATCGTTCCCGGCTTCTCGCCGCCACGCCCTTGCTCATGCTGCTGCAGATCCTCCTGCTCCCCGTCTTCCTCTCCGTGATGGCCGGCACCGAGACGATGAGCACGTTCGATGCACGCCCGTTCCTCGAGGCCTTCCTCCTGCTGATCCTGCTACCGCTCGGGCTCGCCGCGCTCACGCAGCTGCTCGCGAAGAAGTTCGCCGCCGCGCGGGCTATCGAGCGGGTGGCGACGCGCGCGATGGTGCCACTGATGATGCTCACCCTCGCGACTGTCGTCGCCTCTCAGGTGTTCGGCGTGAGCGATGTGCTGGGCGAGCTGCTGATCACGGTGCCGCTCTTCCTCGCGTTCGCCGTGATCATCACCCCTCTGGGCGCGCTCCTCGCGCTGGCGGCACGCCTGGATGTGCCGGGCCGCCGCGCCGCCGTCTTCAGTGGCGTCACTCGGAACTCCCTCGTTGTGCTTCCCTTGGCTCTCGCTCTGCCCGAGGCGTTCGCCCTCACCCCTCTCGTGGTCGTCACCCAGACGATGGTGGAACTGCTCGTGATGGTGGCATTGGTCTCCGTGGCGCCCCGCCTGATCAGGACGAGCGTCGCCTGAACCGCACCATGCGATCACCCTCGTCGAGATGCGGCTGCCGCAGACCGGGCGCGCGCCGACCACGACCGTCGTCGACGGAGAACACCGAAGTCGATTCCGGCCAGCTCCTCCTGCAGGTCTGATGCCCTGCGGAACCGATGGGTGCGGATACCTCGCTCGCGCGCCGCATCCAGATTCTCCCCACGATCGTCGATGAAGAGCGTCTCCTCGGGGGTCGACTCGGCGAGCGCCAGTGCGGTGTCGAAGATCTCGGCGTCCGGCTTGGCCAAGCGCAGTTCGGCGCTGAAGACCATGAGGGCGAAGAGCGCGCCGAGGACAGCCGAGCCTCGGACTTCTGCGGCAAGGTCGCTCGGCGCGTTCGACAGCAGCGTCAACTGAGCGCCACGACCATGTGCGGCGCGCAGGGCCGCGATCGTCGCGAAGTTCAAGTGGGTCCAGCTCTCTATGTCGAGGCGCCGAAGGGTCAGCAGCTCTGCTCCGCGAACCCGGCGGCCCACCACGTCTTCCCAGTAGTCCGCGGCGGGAAGACCGCGATCATAGGGTTCGCGTGATGCCCAGTACCGGGCGCGGAACGTCGTCGTCGGGATCCCGACCACCGCTGCCATGCCCTGGATCGCTGCAGCGGACTGCGGCTGGCTGATCACCTCGCCGAAGTCCACGAGCAGATGCTTCGTCATGATGTCTCCTTCGTCGAACCAATAGAACGCACACGCTACATGATCAAACCAACATTTGTATGTTCGTTTTGTTCCCGGCTGATCTCGCGAGAAAGCGCGTAAGACGCGCGCCCCTGACCGATCACCTCGTTCGGAATCGAGATCACCGTGTTCGAATCGATCAATTCGCATTCCGAATGAAACACTTTGCGTGTATGTTTGGGGGATGACCGGACCGTCACGGCAAGATGCCATCCTGGAAGCCCTCTACACGAGCGGTCGCGTCAGCGTCGCCGACGTGGCATCCGAGTTCTCGGTGTCCGAGGTCACCGTGCGGCGCGATCTCGATCACCTCGCGCAGGCAGGCGTCCTTCGACGCGTTAGGGGCGGAGCCGTCAGTGTGCGGCTACGCGGCGAAGGGCTCCCCTTCTCGATGCGGCGCCTCGAAGCATCCGACGCGAAGGAGCGCATCGCCCGGACCGCGGCGAGTCTGGTCATCGACGGCGAGGCGGTGTGCGTCGACAGCGGCACGACGGGTGCGGCCGTCGCTGAACAGCTGGCGTCGCGGCGTCTCACCGTCATGCCGTTCAGCGTGCAGGCTCTGGAAGCGCTGACCCGCGGCGCGGTGGCCAGAGTGATCCTGCCGAGCGGATCGGTCCACCCGGAGGAAGGGTCGATCGTCGGTCCTCTCGTCGAGCAGTCCCTTCGCGATCTCCGCTTCGACACCGTCTTCCTCAGCTGCTGCGGCGCTGCGCTCGATGCCGGCATCACGGCGTACGACCTCGACGACGCCGCAGCCAAGCGCGCGATGATTGCTGCCGGACGCCGCGTGGTGCTCATCGCCGAGGGGGCGAAGTTCGCACGGTCGGCGATGTCCGTGGTGTGCGCACTGACCGACGTCGATGTCGTGGTCACCGACGAGAACGCCCCGACCGACGTACTCGACGAGCTCCGGGCCGCCGGGGTCGAGGTGGTCGTCGCCTCGGGAGCCTCCGGTGAGTGAGGGCGGCGCCCCGACGACTTCCCCGACGAAGACATCGACAGTCCGCGTCGTCCTGTCTCATCCGCTGTATCGTGCCTCGACGCTCGCGCTCTTCCTCTCGGGCCTCGGCATGTCCGCGGCGGCGCCGCTCATCGCGTCGTTCCTCGTCACCGAGCTCGGGGCCTCACTGACCGTCGCCGGGCTCTACTATCTGACCAGCCTCACCGCACCGATCGCCGGTTACCTGGTCGGGGCACGCTCAGACCGCACGGGCCGACGGCTCGGACTCTTCCGACTCTGCGCGGTCGCTGGGTTCGTCGGATGGCTGGGCATCGCGTACTCCACAGAGCTGTGGATGCCGTTCGTCATCAGCGCGATCGTGCTCGGCTTCGCCGGGGCAGCGACCTCACAGCTGTTCGCCGCGATCCATGACGAGCTCACCGCGGAGCCTCCGGCCGCCGACGACGGCGTCGTGGCCGTGGTGCGGATGGCGCTCACCGCGGGATGGGTGATCGGTCCGGTGCTGGGGTCGTTCCTCGCAGCCTATGCCGGGTATCGCACGATGCTGATCTTCGTCGCGATCGCCACCCTCGCCCAGATCCTCCCCCTCGGGACCCTCCGCAGCTCGCCCCCAACGCTCACCGGAGATCACTCGGACACGGGTTCCGACACGACGGCGAAGACCGCGCCCGGCCTTCGCGCGATGCTGCCACTCCTGGCGTTCACGGCGCTCTACATCTGCGTCTACGCAGGCGAGTCCGTGAAGTACGCCTTCCTCCCGCTGTACATGAACGAGCAACTGCGCCTGGCCCCCGAGATCAGCGGCGCGATCATCGGCATCCAGCCTCTCGTCGAGCTCACCCTGATGCCGCTCGCCGTGGTCGTCGGGCGAAGGGTCGGCATGATCCGGTTGATGGCCTTCGCCGCCGCGTGCGGCGTCGGCGCGAACCTCTTCTTCGCCTTCTCCGGGACAGCAGCCGGCCTCTTCGCCGGACAGATCCTGATGGGTGCCGTCTGGGGTGTCTTCGCAGCGCTCGGGATCATCGTCGCCCAGCGGCTGCTCCTGAACGCCGTGGCGACGGCGTCGGCGATCTTCCTCAGCTCGACGGCGATCAGCTCGGCCATCGGCGGTCTCGCCGGTGGTCTCGGCGCGGCCGTCATCGGCCTGCCGCTCGTGTTCGTGATCCCCGCCGCGTTCGCGGCCGTCGCCGTGATCGGACTGGTGATCATGAGCCGTCGAGAAGCGTCCCGATCCCGGACGCCGGTCGATGCCCCGGCCGAACCCACCTAGCGCGGCGCCGACCGAGGCCGAATACTACGAATTGGCGCCTCTAGCGGCGGACCGTCGCGATCAACCGGTCCAGATCGTCATCGAGCCCGACATCGACGACCTGTCGGGCCGGGGTGGCGTCGTGGTACGCGATGATCTCTTCGGCACCGGCCCAGAACGGCACTCGAGATCGGAACTCGGGAACGATGCGTCGGATCTTGGTGTTGTCGAAGACCATCGGATGCGCTCTGTCGCCGTGCAGGTCGGCCGCAAGCGAGGGCCTTACTGCGGAGATCGCGTCGGAGGACACATGCACCAGATCGGGCTGAGCGCCTGCGGCTTCGCCCAGCCACGTGTAGATCTGGTCCCACGTCGGTGCCTGGTCGCCCGTGATGTGGAAGGTGTCGCCCAGTACGTCGCGTCGCCCGAACAGCCCGACGAACCCCACCGCGAAGTCGGTCGTGTGCGTGATGGTCCATGGCGAGGTGCCGTCTCCGTGGACGAGAACCGGTCGGCCCTCGCGCATCCTCACCACGTCGTTCCACCCCGCGAGCGTGGGCATGCTGGTGCGGTCGTAGGTGTGCGACGGACGGACGACGGTGATCGGAAAGGCCTGATCCCGGTATGCGGTGGTGAGGGCGTCTTCGCACGCGATCTTGTCGCTCGCATACGCCGAGAACGGATTGCGGAGCGGGGTCGACTCAGTGATCGGGAAGCGCAGCGGCGGCTTCTGATAGGCCGATGCCGAGCTGATGAACACGTATTGGCCGATGCGGCCGGCGAAGCGCTCGATGTCGGCCCGTACGTGCGAAGGCGTGAACGATGTGAACTGTGCCACGACGTCGAACTCCCGGCTGCCGAGGGCGGCGCGCACCGAGTCGTCGTCGTGGATGTCGGCCTGCAACAGCTCGACCTCTTCCGGCAGCGGCCGCTCGCCGGAGCGTCCGCGGTTGAGCACGGTGACCCGATGCCCCAACTCCACCGACCGCTGCACCGAAGCCGCGCTGATGACCCCGCTGCCACCGATGAAGAGGATGTGCTGTGCGCTCATCGCCCCATCCTGCCACGCCGGTTTCGCCGCCCTGCTGCGTATCGATCCGGTCGGGGCACCGTTGGTGATCACGGCGGCGCGGCTTGGCCGCGCGCACGCAGCGAGATGGCCTCCCGCGGGACCAGGTCACCCTGTTGAAGGTGTCGCGGTCCCGGCAGGAGGCCTCCGCCTATGCCCGGGCCTTAGCTGACCCTGCTGCCGCGTCGACGTGCGATCAGGAGAGCGGATCCTCCCACCACCAGAGCGAGCGCCAGCGGCAAGGCGATCAGGGCGATCGTCCCGCCTGTGACGGCGAGTCCCGGCCCTGCGGGAGTCTCGTGCTCGGTGCTGCACGGGTCATTCGTCGTGCAACGAGCAGGCGGCACTTCGCCGGTGCCCGAAACGACGTTCCGGAGCGTCACGCCGAATGCTCCGTCCTTCACCTTCACGGTGTACGAGACCGCCACCGAGGTGTGCGCGTCGAGCGTGCCCACATTCCATATGAGGGCGTCGCCCTCCCACTTCGCGCGTCCGTCGTCATCGTCGACGAATGACCCGAAGGTGGCGTCATCGAGCACGTCGCTCAGGTCATCCGAGATGAGCACATCGCGTACCGGGTACCCAGTGTCGTTGGACGCGGTGAGCGTGTAGGTGATCGTGGATCCCGGGGTTACAGTGCTTCCGGTCACAGGATCGGATGTCTTCGCGACCGTCCAGAATCCGGGTGTCGGGTTCTCCGTCACGCACGGCTCCTCCGTCGTGCATTCCGCCGGCGGTTCTTCTCCGGTTCCGGTGGCGACGTTTCGCAGCGTCACTCCGACCGCATCCTCATCCACCGTGACGGTGTAGGTGACCGTGCGAGTCGAGTTCGCCGCGAGCGTGCCCACATTCCACGTGATCGTGTCACCGTCCCTCGATGCCAGAGCACCGTCATCACCGGTGAATGATCCGAACGACGCATTGTCGAGAACGTCGGACAGATCATCCGTCACCACGACATCATCCACCGCGGCTGCGGAAGCATTCACCGCGGTCAGGGTGTAGGTGACGGTGTCGCCGGGCCGCACGACCGTACCGGTTGACGGGTCGGACGACTTCGACATCGTCCACTTGCCCACGGGTTGCAGGTTCTCGATCGAACCGACATCGAGGACGAAGGTGTCACGATCCACGTTCGAGGGGGACAGATCGACACTGATCGATTCGGTGAGCGGGACGTAGCCGACGGGAGCTGTCGTCTCCGTCAGCTCGTACTCGCCCCATGCGATCCCGGTCAGCAGGAACGCTCCGGTTTCCGCGTTCTGGTCAGCGCCCGCACACGGAGCATCCGTGCAGTCGGCCACCGTCAGGGGGAAGCCCTCGGGCATCGCCTCGCCATCGCCGAGAATCGGGGCGAGTTCCCAGACAGAGCCTGCGAGAGCGAGCCCTGATCGGCCATCGACCTTCTGCCACACGACATCAGGAAGAACCTGCAGCCCCACCGGCGATGCTTCGGTCGGCAGGATCGCCGACCCTGAGGACGCTTCCCTTCCGAACACGGCGGTGTTGTTCCAGGCGATGCCGTCCATCGCAGCGGACGCGGTCTCGTTCGGACCCACCGCCTTCACGATCACCGGAATCTGCTCGACGTCGCCGGCCGCGAAGATGCGGGAGCCGAAGTCGATCCGTACTCCGGTAGCGGCCTGGTAGTCCCCACCAGGAGGCGTTGCCGACCAGTCGTTCACGCACCCAGTGGGCGCGCTTCCGACCGCTCCTCCCCCTGCGCCTGCGAGATCACCACGACACGGGTTCGTGCTGGTCGTGTACTGCACGGTCGCCCCTGCCACTGAGGCGATGGGGCCCGTGAGTCGGACCGGGAACTCCGAGTCGCGGGCTGCTCCGCCCGGGAGCGTCAGGGTGTCACCGACGCGAGGAAGCAGGTCGTAGGCTACGACATCGCGGATGTCCACCGAGCCGGAGTTCTCGACACGGATGGTGTACGTCGCTTCTCCGCCGATGTCTGTGCTGCCGACACCAGGTGCTGTGATGGGCGCCTCATCGTAGGCGCCTTCGACGGTCTTGCTGGTGCCAACGCCCGGCACTGGTAGCACGGTATAGCGAGTGCTCGCGAGGCAGCCGATCGCTACCGCCCGATCGGTCGTCGCCTGCAGGTCGGCATCCACCATGGTTCCTGTCGAGCACACGAGGTAGGTGTCGTCGACGCCTGCCCCGCCTTCGTCGCCCGTCAGCAGATACGCGTTCGTGTACGTCGCCGCAGGAACTCCTGCGGCGACCCGGACCTGGAAGCGAACAAGCGCCGTGCGGTTCATCGAGCTCGACGAGGTGATGTTCGCGTCGGGGAAGGTGACCGTCACTTTCGTGCGGGGTTCACCGAGGTAGGTGACCGCTTCTGTTCCCACGTGCGGCTCCCCCAGTGCAGTCACGAACGGCTGATTGCCTGCGGAGCTCGCCACGATGTCCAGCGATCCGTCGACGATGGACAAGCCAGCGGGCAGATACTCCGTCACGGTCGGCGTGAAGGTGGACGCAGCGATCTGAGCGGCACTGGCACCGGACCACGTGCTGCGCACGACGGTGAGATCGACCGTGAGGGTGTCACCTGTCTGCACGGTCGGCACGGCCGGCCTCGAGGCCGCAGGGATGGCCGGGTCATACATCGATTTCACGGGGCGCAGCGAGAACGGGTTCGTCATGATCTGGCGGTACCCGCAGATTCCGCCGTTGTGCGACCGGGTCTGATTCGCATCCGGAAGGTATTCGCTGCCGTCCTTGAACCGCAGGACGTTCTCCGCCGGGCAATTCTCGGCAGTGACGAACCACGGGTGCGCATCTGATCGCTCCACGACCAGGTTCGGGTTGGTGTACGTGGTGGTCACGTTCGACGTCGGCACGTTCGCTGTGGCGCGCCCATGGAGGTAGAACTTGCCGCCACCGAAAGCGGGAACAGATGTTTCGATCTCGATCTTCGTGATCCACTCACCCGCCGGAACCGACGTCGGCGTCGACCCGTTGGTGCCGTCGCAGAAGCGCTTGACCGTGTCGCTGGTCGATGTTCCCGCCGCGATCTCGCACGACCCGATGCTGCCGGCGTTGGTCGTCCAGTTCACACCGAACGCAGGCAGGAATCCGTCGGCGGAGAACTGCAGGTCCACGAACGTCGGTGTCGCGCAATCCGTATCGTCCGCATCGGTCGGCGACGTCAGACCACACGGCATAACATCGGTGAGGCTCCAGATACCGGGCACCGACTTCGCTGACGTCGCGTGGAAGTAGTACAACCAGTTCTCCCCCGTGGCGACCTCCCTATAGAGCGGATTGCCGACGGCCCAGTCATAGCCGGGCGCTTTCGCCACCGATGCCCCCGCGCTTCCTTCGCGGAGCGCGTGCGAAGCTGCAGCCTCCGAGCTCAGCTCCCTCGACTGTCCCCACGGATTCGCGGTGGCCACGACGGAGTTCGTGACGGCGGTCGTACTGGGGTCGGCATTGAAGGAGCCGCTCGGGTACACAACGGTCGCCTGCAGCGCGCTTCCGACCCAATTCGCCTGGACGTTGTACGGGCGACATGCGTACGGGGCGGTGTCATTGATCGACGACCCGAGCGCCCACGTGATCGTGTTGGCCGCTGCGTCGTAGACGCCACCGTGGTTCGCGCTGACGAACGTCGCACCAGGTTCGAGCGTGTCGACGACGGTCAGATTCTGCAGTGCCTGCGTTCCCGGTTGCGAGCACACGTCGAACATCGTGCGAGCGTAGAGCGAGCTTGTCGCCGCGGCGGGCATCTGCGAGTCGTCCCCGACCAGGATCGAGTACGTGATCTGCTGATCGACGTAGGGCACGTCGGTCGGTGAGGACTTCATCTTTCGGGTCGACAGCGACACCGCCGCTTCGACCTCCGTCGTCGCCGTCGCCGTCACCGCCGTTCCTCCCGTCGCCGCATACGTTGCAACCGGTGAGATCGTCGTGTCATCCGGAGTCACGGAATTCGGTGCCAGGAGCGTGAAAGAGACCGTGCCGGACGTGCCTGTCGGCACGACCGCCGGGAAGGTCCACACCATGATCTGGTTCGGCGCCGTGCCCGTGAGCGTCGCCGCGCCGGGAACCGTCACGCCTCCGACCTGGAGAGCGCTCTGCCCCGAAACAGTCAGCGGCACCCCACCGGGGAACGCCGACGACGGCGACCCCGCAGGAACCACCCCGACAGGAACAGGGATGCTGATCGTCGACGCATCACACGAACCCGACCCGGCGCACGTCCACTGCACACGGAAGGAGGCGCCCACCCCCGACTGCACAGTCGCATTCACCGCCTCGACCGAGAGGTTCAAAGTACCGCCGGCGGCAGCCGCCGGCGAGGCGCCCACCAGCAACAGCGGAAGAGCAAGGAGGACAGCGCACAGCGTCCTCAATGCCCGGCTGAATCGATCCCGCTGCGACGTCGACTCGCGCCGTGCAGATCTACGCATGAGCTTCATGAACAAACTCCCCCGAGTTCTTTGCGATCGCGCACCATGATCGGTGCCGCGTCCTTGTCTTCGACTTCTCGATCTCGATCTCGCATGGGCAGGTGGGCGGCGGTCCCTAGAATCGCCGCCCACCTGCTGAGGCACGTGCCTTATGCGCGACGGCGCCGCGCGAACAGGATCGACCCCGCGCCCGCCAGCAGCGCGAGGAGCGCTCCGATCGCGACGCCTGTCAGGTTCTCCCCACCGGTCGCGGCGAGGCCGCCGCCCACCGGGTTCTTCGTCCCGCCGTTGCCTGGCGTGACGGCACATGCCGCCGTCGAGAACTCGGTGGCATCGCTCTCGATGCCATCCACCGTCTGAGACACCGTGTAGTCGGTGTCGCACACGAGCTCCGCTTCCAGCGTCCAGGTGCCGTCTTCACCGACGACCGCGGTCGCGACCACGCGGCCGGCAGCGTCACGAACCGTGATGCCTGCCCCTGCCTGGCCGGTACCTGTCGCGGTGGTCCCCGTGACGC
>JBOGEI010000039.1:0-23760 GCA_050701935.1 Microbacterium sp. | reverse complement strand
TGCGCGTCCATCGGACGCGCACCCTCTTCGCCATGAAGACGATCCGGAGATCCTCAGGGCACCAGCGGCTTGAGCTCTGTCCACTCGGCGAGTGCGCGGGCGCGTGCGGCGATGACGCCGACCAGTCCCAGTCGCACCCGTCGGATCTGCGGGTCGTCGTCGAGAACGCGCGCATCGTTGAAGAAGCGGTCGATGTGCGGAGCGAGCTCGCCAAGCGCGCTCAGGAAGCTCTCGATGTCGTCGTCTTCGTCCAGCGCATCGTCGAAGCGGCGGACTTCCGCAGCGAATGCCGTGTCTCCGGCGTCGCCTCCCTCGATGATCTCGCCGACCACATCTGCGGGGGCGATGTTGATGACTCGCAGCAGCGCCTCGAACTCTGCGGTGAAGTTCTCCGAGTCGAGCCAGGATTCCAGGGCGTCGATCGTGCGATCGGCAGTACTGGGACTGCCGACGACCGGGAGCGCGGCCCGCACGATCGCGATCTCGTGGCCCTCGGAGACGAGCTGCTGCGAGTAGCGCTTCTCGAGCACGTCCACCACTGCGGCGCGGACCCCGTCGGACACCTCGAGGCCTTGGACGGACAGGCCGGACGCGGCGTGAGCGATACCGGTGTCGATCGTGATGCCCATGCCCGGGCGGCTGCGGAGAACGCCGATGATACCGCCGGCGATCCGACGGATGCCGAACGGGTCTGAGCTGCCGGTCGAGCTGATGCCCACGGTCGTGAGGCCGGTCAGCAGATCGAATCGATCGGCCAGGGAGAGCACGGCCCCGGGCAGGCTCTCGGGCAGGGGTGCACCGGAGAAGCGCGGGCGCTCCATCTCCTCGAGCGCGGTGCTCGTCGCCTCGTCGAAGCCGGCACGCCTCGCGTACTCCTCGGCCATCGTGCCTGCGAGACCCGAGAACTCGATGACGAGCTGAGAGGCGAGATCGAATTTCGCGACCGCACCGGCTTTCCGCACGATTGCCGTCGACGCTGCATCGAGCTCTGCGATCTCAGCGAACTCCGCGGCGAGCGCGTCGATCCGTCGGGAGCGGTCGAGGAAGGAACCGAGACGATCCTCGACGAGCAGCTTGTCGAGCATCAGCCGGAACTCCGACGGCGTCTTCTCGAGGTCGGCGCGCCAGAAGAACTTCGCGTCCTCGAACCGTGCACGCAAGACGTTCTCGTTGCCACCGCGTACGACGTCCTCGTCGAAGGGGCCGTTGGCGACGATGATGAAGGAATTGCTCAGAGCCCCGTCGACCCAGATGGGCAGGTAGCGCTGGTGCTTCTTCATGACGGTGGTGAGCACCGAGGACGGAACTTCGAGGTACTCGGCGCTGAACGATCCGAGAATCGGGCCAGGCGCCTCGACGAGATCGGTGATCTCGTCGATGAGCTCTGCGTCGGTCTCCGCGTCGATCACTCCGCCGACGGACGCCGCGAGCCTCTCGGCCGCTGCGAGGATGACCGCGCGTCGTTGCGCACGGTCGAGGATGATCCGCTCGTCGCGGAGGATCTGGTCGAAGTCCTCGAGAGAGCCCACCTCGCGCACGGGAGGCTCGCTCGTTCGCAGTACGCGGGTGCTGCGAGAGGAGGCGACGGTGGAGACGGCGAGCGGGATCTCGACAGTCCCCCACAGGGCGAGGAGCCAGCGGATCGGGCGGACGTAGGTGAGGTCGGGGTCTGACCAGCGGATGTTCTTGTGAGCGCGGAGACTTCCGACGACCTGCTCGAACACGGTGGAGAGGACTTCCGTGACCGGACGCCCCGGGAGCGTGCGGGTCACGGCGACATGGCGGACACCGTTGACGTCGACCTCGACGATCTCGTCGAGTTCCGCGGCGTTCTTGCGGAGGAAGCCGTTCAAAGCATTCGTGGGTGCCCCGGCGTCGTCGAATGCCGCTGTCCAGCGCGGACCGCGTGCGACATGCTCGAGTTCTGCCTCGACCGCCGGGACGCCGGAGAGTCTCGCGACCACTCGGCGCGGCGTGCTGTCGACACGGAGGTCATCGAACGCGAGGCGAGTCGTCGCGAACGCGCCGAGGAGAAGTTCGCGCACGCCTTCGGCGACTGCGGGGACCTCGGAGGCCGGCAGCTCCTCGAGACCGATCTCGAACAGCACATCCGCGGAGGAGGCGTCTGGTGCGACCGCGACGGCATCGGCGCGCACGGCCTTCTCGGAGACCGCCGATTCGCCGAGCGGGTGATCCAGCTCGTCGCGGATCTCGACCCAGAGCTGCGCGCAATCACGCACCAGGTTTCGCATGAGCTTGAACGCCTTCGTGCGTTCCGTCGTGCTCACGGCGCCGCGGGCGTCGAGGATGTTGAAAGCGTGGCTGCACTTCAGGGCGAAGCTGTAGGCCGGCACGGGAAGGCGGTTCTCGACGAGACGTCGGGCCTCGAGCGCGTAGGCGTCGAAGAGCGCTCGAGTCGTCTCGATATCCGCATCGTCGAGGTAATAGCGGCTCATCTCGTACTCGGACTGACCGAAGATCTCGCCATACGAGACGCCATCGGAGTACTCGATCTCCTTGAAGTGATCGACACCCTGGAGGGCCATGAGGATTCGTTCGAGACCGTAGGTGATCTCCACCGGGATGGGGCTGAGGTTGATGCTGCCGAGCTGCTGGAAGTAGGTGAACTGCGTGATCTCCATGCCGTCGAGCCAGACTTCCCAGCCCAGGCCCCACGCGCCGAGTGCCGGGGAGGCCCAGTTGTCCTCGACGAAGCGGACATCATGGGCCTGCAGATCGACTCCGATGGCTTCGAGGCTCTTGAGATAGAGCTCCTGCGGGTTTCCCGGCTCCGGCTTCAGGATCACCTGGAACTGGTGGTGCGTCTGCAGACGGTTGGGGTTGAGGCCGTATCGAGAGTCGTCCGGACGCACGCTGGGCTCCACATACGCGACGGCCCACGGCTCGGGACCGAGCACCCGAAGCGCGGTCGAGGGATTCGCCGTACCGGCGCCGACCTCCGCGTTCAACGGTTGCATCACCATGCAACCGACGCCTGCCCAGTACTCCTGGAGCTTCAAGATCGCATCCTGCATGGAGAGCGCGTGCTTCGTCACCTGTACCTCGGTTTCTCGAACACCCCCGACATCGGGCGATGCGTTCTCGCGACTCGACGGGCGGCGCGTCAATGACTCCGAGCGGTGGGTATCCGTCCATCCTAGCCGCCAGTGCTCAGGCGTTCGGATTGGTCGCGACGGTGATCGCCGGGCGTATCTCGAACTGGGTTCGGGCTCAGGATCAGGGCTGCGCGGACGTAGCGATCAGTAGACTCGGGGGTATGACGGAACCCTCGATCTTCACCCGCATTCTGAACGGGGAGATCCCTGCCGAGATCCTCGGCGAGACGGACCGCCTCTTCGCGCTGCGCGATATCGCGCCGCAGGCGCCCGTGCATCTCCTCGTCGTACCCAAGACCGCCGAGTACCGTGACGTAGCAGAGCTCGCAGCCGGCGACCCGAGTCTGCTCGCCGAGATCGTCGCATTCGCGAAGGAACTCGCAGCGGACCACACCGTCGACGGCGACTTCCGCCTCGTCTTCAACACCGGCGCCAACGCTGGGCAGACCGTATTCCACGTCCACGCCCATGTCCTGGCCGGCGGACTGACCGAGAAGAGTGTCGGTGCCTGAGAACCACGAACCACAGGAGCGCAGTCTGGGGGGTCGCCCGCCGGCGGCGGTCGAGAAGATCTACGTCGACGGCATCGCGATGGTGCAGCTGCTCGGCCCGCAGGATCGTCTGCTCCGCATGCTCGAGAAGGAGCACGGCGATGTCCAGGTGCTCGTGCGGGGGAATGAGATCACCCTCAGTGGCGAGACCGAGGATGTGGCGAAGGCGAGGTCGCTGGTCGAGGAACTGCTCGCCATGACCAAGGCAGGGCACGATCTGGCTCCGAGCGACGTCACGAACTCCGCCCGCATGCTGCGCGAGGAAGGAGGACCGCGTCCCAGCGAGGTCCTCGGCGAGGCGATCCTCACGACTCGTGGCAAGGTGATCCGGCCGAAGACGCTGGGCCAGAAGGAGTACGTCGACGCGATCGAGGAGAACACGATCGTGTTCGGGATAGGTCCTGCCGGAACAGGCAAGACCTACCTCGCGATGGCGAAGGCCGTACAGGCGCTGCAGCGCAAAGAGGTCTCGCGCATCATCCTGACCCGTCCAGCCGTCGAGGCGGGGGAGCGGCTGGGGTTCCTTCCCGGCACGCTCACGGACAAGATCGATCCGTACCTGCGGCCGCTGTACGACGCGCTCAACGAGATGATGGATCCCGAGATCGTCCCGCGTCTGATGGCGACGGGAACGATCGAGGTCGCACCTCTGGCCTATATGCGCGGACGCACCCTCAACGATTCGTTCGTCGTCCTCGACGAGGCTCAGAACACCACGCCGGAGCAGATGAAGATGTTCCTCACGCGCCTCGGCTTCGGTACGCGGATGGTCGTCACGGGCGACATCACGCAGGTCGATCTTCCTCAGGGAGCATCCGGGCTTCGTCTGGTCACTCGCGTGCTCGACGGTATCGACGACATCCATTTCTCCCGCCTCACCAGCGACGACGTCGTGCGACACTCGCTGGTCGGCCGCATCGTCGACGCGTACAGCGAGTACGACGAGAAGCGCACCGCGCAGCGGTTCGAGCGCGAACAGGCCGCCGAGTTCGCCAATCGTGCCGACCGCCGTGGAGCACAAAGACCAGGACCGCGTGACCGCGCGCCGAAACGAGGACTCTCATGATCGAGATCAACAACGAGTCGGCCATCGATGTCGACGAGACCGTCCTGCAGCGACTGACGGACTTCAACCTCGCGCAACTGCACGTCAGCCCGGATGCCGAGGTGGCGATCGTCCTCGTCGACGAGGGCGCCATGGAGGCTCTTCACGTGCAGTGGATGGACGAGCCCGGCCCCACGGACGTCCTCAGCTTCCCGATGGACGAGCTGCGCCCCGGAACCGAGGATCGGCCAACCGCTCCCGGCTTGCTCGGCGACATCGTGCTGTGCCCGCAGGTGGCGGAGACCCAGGCCCAGGCCGCCCACCACACCCTGATGGACGAGCTCATCCTGCTCACCACGCACGGGCTGCTCCACCTCCTCGGATTCGATCACGCCGAGCCCGACGAGGAGCGTGAGATGTTCGGCCTGCAGAAGGAGCTCATCCAAGGCTTCGCTGCCGCTGAACGCCGTCGATGACAGCGGTCCTCCTCCTCATCGCCGCCGTGCTGCTGGTGGCGTTCGGCGGTCTCATGTCAGCGATCGACGCCGCTTACGGCGTGACTTCGCGCGCCGGTCTCGCCGATATGGCGACGGAGGGTCGCAGGGCCAAGGCGCTGGGGCGCATCGCCGCGGACCTCGATGCGCACGTGAACGCCGTGGCGTTCATCCGCGTGCTGGCGGAGGTCACCGCGGCCGTCCTCGTGACGGTGGCGTTCACGATCCTGATCGAGAACAACTGGTGGGCGATGCTCGCCGCCGCCCTGCTGATGACGGCGATCACCTTCGTGCTCGTGGGCGCGAGCCCGCGGTCTTTCGGGCGTCAGCACGCAGAGGGCATGATCCGCGGCACGGCCTCGATCGTGCGGGGGCTCCGCATCTTCCTGGGCCCGCTCGCTCAGGGACTCGTCGTGCTCGGCAACCGGGTCACCCCGGGAACGGGACGCAGCTCCTTCACGAGTGAGGACCAACTGCTCAGCATGGTCGATGAGGCGGCGTCGAACGACCTCATCGAAGAGGACGATCGCGACCTCATCCACTCGGTGTTCGACTTCACCGACCAGTTCGTCCGCGCCGTGATGGTGCCCCGCACCGAGATGGTGACCGTCGATGCCACGGCCACCACGGACGAGGCGATGTCGCTCTTCCTGAATCGCGGTGTGTCTCGCATGCCGGTCGTCGACGACGATGCCGATGACGTCGTCGGCGTGCTGTACCTGAAGGATCTCGTGCAGTTCGCCTACCGCGACGACAGCGCGTGGCGCGCGGCCTCGATCCGCCCGATCGCCCGACCGGCCACCTTCGTTCCCGAGTCGATGCGGGCAGAGACCCTCCTGCAGCAGATGAAGCGCGATGCCGTGCACGTCTGCCTTGTCATCGACGAGCACGGCGGGATCTCGGGGCTCGTGACGCTGGAGGATCTGATCGAGGAACTCGTCGGCGAGATCTCCGACGAGTACGATCAGGTATCGGCGGAGTTCGTCGATCTCGGTCACGGACGATACCGCGTGAGCGCCCGCCTCTCGCTCGAGGACGTCGGTGATCTGTTCGGTCTCGAGCTCGAGGACGAGGACGTCGACTCGATCGGCGGTCTGCTCGGCAAGGCGCTGGGACAGGTCCCGCAGCCCGGTGCAACGGCGACCGTGGAAGGGTTGGTGCTCACGGGCGGTGCGTCGCGCGGTCGTGGTCGAGGAATCGCGACGGTGTTCGTGGAACGTGCGGCAGGGGAACCTGACGCTTTGCAGGATGAAGGAGATCGAGACGATGACTGACGAGACTCGAAGCGGGTTCGTGACATTCGTCGGCCGCCCCAATGTCGGGAAGTCGACGCTGACGAACGCTCTCGTCGGCGAGAAGATCGCCATCACCAGCGAGAAGCCCCAGACCACCCGGCGTGCGATCCGCGGCATCGTCAACCGGCCGGAGGGGCAGCTCGTGATCGTCGACACCCCCGGCATCCACAAGCCGCGCACGCTGCTCGGCGAGCGGCTGAACGACCTCGTCGAGCAGGTGCTGGGCGACGTCGACGTCATCGGATTCTGCGTGCCGGCGAACGAGAAGGTCGGCCCAGGTGACCGGCGGATCGCCGCATCGCTGGACGGGTATCCGCGTGCGAGGAAGATCGCGATCGTGACGAAGATGGACGCAGCCGGACGCGACGAGGTCACCGCGCGCCTGCTCGAGGTCGATGCGCTGCGCGAGGACTGGGACGCAGTCGTCCCTCTGTCCGCACTGACGCGCGAGCAGCTCGACGTGCTCTCGGACGAGATCCTGACCCTGATGCCGAAGGGACCAGCGCTGTATCCGGAGGGCATCACGACCGACGAATCCGAGGAAGACCGCATCGCGGAGATGATCCGTGAAGCCGCCCTCGAGGGGGTGCGCGATGAGCTCCCGCACTCGATCGCTGTCGTCATCGACGACATCGCGCCGCGTGAGGGCACTGACCTGACCGACGTGCACGCCTCGATCGTGGTGGAGCGCGACAGCCAGAAGGCGATCATCATCGGGCATAAGGGCAAGCGACTCAGCGAGGTGGGTGCACGCGCGCGCGTCGGCATCGAGGAGCTGCTGGGCACCCGCGTTTTCCTCGGCCTGCACGTGAAGGTCGCGAAGGAATGGCAGCGCGACCCGAAGCAGCTCGGCCGGCTCGGCTTCTGAGATGAGATCGGGCACCACGTCGATGGCGGCGGGAAGACCGCCGACCCCGGCGACATGAACAGTCGCAGCGAAGACCCGAATCCGCTGCGAAACGAGGTCTTCACCCGCGTGTTCGACGAGCACTGGGCAGCTGTGCGGCACCACATCGAGGGTGTCGTCGGCGCGGAGGATGAGGTCACCGAGATCGTCTCGGAGGTGTTCCTGCTCGCGTGGACGAAGCTCCGACCTGCACGACCGCCTAACCGCGTCTGGCTGCTGCGCGCGACGGATCGGCGACTGCGGGCTCGTTCGGGCCGGGTGTCGACTCCGCGCGGCGCCGTCGACGCCGTGCATGCCGGCGTCTCCGGCGAGAGTGAGCTGCCCGGTGATATCGGCAGCATCGAGGTCGTTCGGGCTTTGGCTGTCCTCACACAGCCTCAACGGCGTATCATCATGCTCACGTACTGGGACGGACTCGCGGTGGGGGAGATCGCGCAGTTGTTGCGCGCTTCTGAGTCTCGGGTACGCAAGACGCTGGGACGCGCGCAGGATCGCCTGCGCGCGGAGCTGGGCCTGGAGGGGCGGACAACGGGTGATGATTGACGACGCCGTGCTCGAACGGATGCTGATCGATGCCGACCCCGCGCCGACACCACGTGATGCAGCGCCCGACGCGCGGGCCCTCGCGACTCGCGATCGCATCATCCGCACGAGCGTGACGCCCCGCAGGCGGCGTCGGCGTGCCCTCGGCTGGGCATCCGGTCTGACAGCAGTCGCGGCATCCACGGCGCTGGCCTTCGCCGTCTTCTCGCCGCAGAGCGCCGCGATGGCCGGAATGCCCTCGCCGCTCGACTTCGAGGGCTCGACGACCGTCGCACAGGTCGTCGGTGACGCTGATTCGGCTCTCTCCGGTTCGACCGGACCCACGGTCCCGGAACGCGCGGTCAGGACGGCCTTCTGGGGTTTCTCGGTCGAGGTCGAGGCCAAGGTCAGCAAGGTGGTACCGCAACTCTCCACGCTCACCTGGGAGCCGGATGGCTCGGGCCGCATGACGATCATCGCCGGTGTTCCCTACGATCCTGAGGATGCGGTCGCGAGCAACGCCGCCGAAGTCACCAGCAGCGGAGAGGTCGTCACAGACCTCGTGATGGCACCCGGTGACTTCTACACTCCCTGGACCGAAGTGCCCGGCGAGACGCGTCAGGACATGATCGCGATCCTTCGTGCGTTCGGGATGCCGGAGGACCCGACTGCATATGACGTCGAGGTGGCTTTCACATCGGTCCTCGATCAATGGACGCTGACCAATGCACAGCACCGCGAGCTGCTCGGACTCCTCGAGGAGGCGCAAGGCGGCGACGCGCTCGGGATGACGCAGGACCGTCTGGGACGGGACGTGAGCGGAGTCCGGGTCATCTCACCCGACGGCGCCGCGAGTGACCTGATCCTGGTCTCGCGTGATTCCGGGAGGATTGTCGGTGTCGAACGCACCGTCCTGATAGCAGACGATGTCTTCGCCGCCGGTTCGATCATCTCCTATCAGATGTGGGATCTCGACGAGGAGCAGATCAGATGACCTGGAGGACGATTGCCGGCGCGATGCTGCTGGGCACGATGATCGCTCTCGCGGCTGCGCCCGCGCAGGCTGCGACGCAGAGCGACGGCCCTGTCGATCCGGAGATCATCGCGATGCTCGATGAGGTGCCCGGCGGTGTGATCGTCGATTCGACACATGCCGTGTGGCCTGCGCTCGGCATGGAACTGTCGATCCGGCCCATCGCTCTCCGGTCGGCGAGTTCGGTCGGGAGCTGTGCGACCGATCGGTTCTGCGCGTACAGTGCCGGGTCGCTCGGTGGCAACAAGTTGACGTTCAGCGTCTGCAGCGTCAACACGATTCCTTCGACGTTCATCGTGAAGTCGGTCGCCAACGCGCGTGGTACCGGCTATGTTCAAGCACGGAACGGGAGCACGACGGTCGCCACGGTCAATGCGGGGAGTTGGGCGAACCTCAGCGGCACGGTGAACAACCTCCGCTGCGTCCTCTGAGAGGGGCGGGTGACGATGCCGGTTGGCGCTCCGCGGGCCCGTCACTGGCTCGCGACGACCTGGGGGTCGCCCGACACCTGGGAGTTCGTAGAGCACGATGTCACCTCGCCCCAGAAGGGCGAGGTGACGATCCGCGTCCTCGCCGCAGGGGTGAACCCCGCAGACGCGAAGCACGTCGCGGCTCCGCGCAAGGGCATCGAGCTCCCCGTCCCGATCGGGTACGAGATCTCGGGAGAGATCGCGGCCATCGGCGCGGACACCCGGATCGGCTCGGGGGCAGTCGACATCGGCGACGAGGTGATCGCCTTCCGCGTGCGCGGTGGCTACGCGACAGACATCACCGTGCCGGCTGAGAAGGTGTTCGCGAAGCCGTCGAATCTCACGCACCCTGAGGCGGCGAACCTCTTGCTCGTCGGCACCACTGCCGCGGAGATGCTGGCCGTCACCGGTGCAGCGCCAGGCGAGACGATCCTTCTCCACGGCGCTTCCGGCGCTGTCGGTGTGAGCGTGTTGCAGCAGGCGCGTCTGCGCGGCATCCGTGTCATCGGAACGTCGAGCCAGGCCCGCTTCGACGAGGTTCGAAGGTTCGGGGGCGTCCCAGTGGAGTACGGCCCCGGGCTCGCCGGCCGAGTCCGCGACCTGGCGAACGCTCCGATCGCTGCGGCCTTGGACGCGGTGGGAACACGGGAAGCCGTGGACGTGTCTCTCGAACTCGTCGCGGACCGTCAACGGATCGTCACGATCGCCGCCGCCGGTCGCGCCGAGGAAGACGGCATCCTCTTCATCGCAGGGTCGATGCCTCAGAGTGCCCGTTTCCGCGACGAGGTGCGGGGCGAGCTGGTCGCGCTGGCGCAGAACGGCGATCTTGTTGTCCCGCTGGCACGTGCTTTCCCCCTGGCCGACGCCCCTGCGGCGCATCGCCTTCTCGCCACCCGTCACCCAGGAGGAAAACTCGCGTTGATCCCCTGACGGGGATCAGTCGATCTCGCGCAGCGCAGAGGTCACGAACACCACGTCGTCGCCGAACTCCGCGTCCGCCGCATCCTGGATCGTGCCGTCATCCCACACGACGTCCAGCCAGACATAGCCGCGATCCGTGCTGACCGTGAGGGCCTCGTCTCCGAGCCGCGCGGAGATGTCGTCCTGGATCCGGTTGAGTTCATCGGCCGGTGTGTTGCCCTCGACCCCGCCGGTGGGGTCCTCCGAGGCGATCGGGTCGTAGAGTGCGAGCATGATCGGCGGGTCGGTGTTGGTGAGCCTCTCACCGTCGTAGGTCGCATACACCGCGTACGTGCCCCAGGTGCTCTCGCCGCTGGTCTCGCTGCCCTCGACGTCGTCCCACGTCCAACCGTCGAGCGGTATCCCATTGCATTGAGGAGGGTAGGACTCCATGATCGCCCCCATGCACAACTGCACGTCGCCGCCGACGCTCAGCACGGTGCCCGTTCCGATCACGCGCCCCTCCGGCAGGTCGGGATGGGCGTTCTCGAGGCGTTGATCGGAGGGGACGGTCGTGCTCGTCGGGGCCGCGGAGCTTCCTGGACCCGTCGCGCACGCGCTCAAGAGCAGGAGGCCGACGGCGGAGGCCGCGGCGATGGACAGGCGACGCTGCGATGTGCTCATACCGGGGAGTGTCGTGGAGGCGGGGATCGTCTCACAGCTCGTCGAAACGGCCGAGGCATCCCTGCTACCATGACCACATGCCTTTCGGCGGTCTGCTTCTTCTTAGCTGCCGCGACGAGTCCTAAAGCTAGGGCCTTCCTCGTCGCGGCGCTTGTGTTGGCCCGTTCATCTTGACGAAGAGAAGAAGCCCCATCATGCAGAACACTCAGCGCTCGTCCGCGATGCCGATCCACAAGTACCGGCCATTCCACGAGCAGATCAACGTTCACCTGCCTGACCGCACCTGGCCCGATGCCCGCATCACCGAGGCACCGCGCTGGTGCGCCGTCGACCTCCGCGACGGCAACCAGGCGCTCATCGACCCGATGTCGCCTGAGCGCAAGCGCGTCATGTTCGAGCTCCTCGTCAGCATGGGATACAAGGAGATCGAGGTCGGCTTCCCGTCTGCGAGTCAGACCGATTTCGACTTCGTGCGTCAGCTCATCGAAGAGAACCTGATTCCCGACGACGTCACCATCCAGGTGCTGACCCAGGCGCGCGAGCACCTCATCGCTCGCACCTACGAGTCGATCGCCGGCGCCAAGCAGGCCATCGTGCACCTGTACAACTCCACGAGCGTGCTGCAGCGCGAGGTCGTGTTCCGCACCGACAAGCAGGGCATCATCGACATCGCGCTCGAGGGCGCCCGGCTGTGCCGCCAGTTCGAGAAGACCATTCCGGACACGAAGGTGTACTACGAGTACTCGCCCGAGAGCTACACCGGCACCGAGCTCGAGTTCGCCGTCGACATCTGCAACCAGGTGATCGAGGTCTTCGAGCCCACGCCTGACCGCAAGGTGATCATCAACCTCCCCGCGACCGTCGAGATGGCTTCGCCGAATGTCTATGCCGACTCGATCGAGTGGATGAGCCGCAACCTCGCGCACCGCGAGAACGTGATCCTGTCGCTGCACCCGCACAACGACCGCGGCACCGCGATCGCGGCCGCCGAGCTCGGCTACATGGCGGGCGCGGACCGCATCGAGGGCTGCCTGTTCGGCAACGGCGAGCGCACCGGCAACGTCGACATCGTCGCGTTGGGCATCAACCTGTTCACGCAGGGCATCGACCCGCAGATCGACTTCAGCGACATCGACCAGGTCAAGCGCACCGTCGAGTACTGCAACCAGCTGCCGGTGCCCGAGCGCAGCCCCTGGGCGGGAGATCTGGTCTTCACCGCGTTCAGCGGATCGCACCAGGATGCGATCAAGAAGGGCTTCGAGGCCATGGCCGTGCGCGCCGAGGCCGAGGGCGTCACGGTCGATGAGATCGAATGGGCCGTCCCCTACCTGCCCGTCGATCCGAAGGACCTCGGGCGTTCGTACGAGGCCGTCATCCGCGTCAACTCGCAGTCCGGCAAGGGCGGCGTCGCGTACCTGCTGAAGGCCGACCACGCGATCGATCTGCCCCGCAAGCTCCAGATCGAGTTCTCTGGTGTGGTGCAGTCGAAGACGGACGCCGAGGGCGGCGAGGTCACGAGCGAGCAGATCTGGTCGACGTTCAACGACGAGTACCTGCCCGCTGTGGAGACGGAGGCCAAATGGGGCCGCTTCGAGCTGCTCGCGACGCAGACCCGCAGCGACATGTCGGGCGACGTGGTGCTCGACGTGGTTCTGCGCGACGACGACCAGGAGGTGTCCGTCTCGGGCAACGGCAACGGCCCTGTCGCGGCCTTCGTCGAGGTGCTGCGCGGTCAGGGCTTCGACATCACGGTCTACGACTACGTCGAGCACGCTCTCAGCGCCGGCGGTGACGCGCAGGCCGCGGCCTACGTCGAGCTGCAGGTGGGCGACCAGCGCCTGTGGGGCGTCGGCATCGACGGGGACATCTCGACCGCGTCGCTCAAGGCGATCGTCTCGGGCGTGAACCGCTCGATCCGTACCCGTCAGCAGGAGCTCGCGGCGGTCTGATCGCCCATCGCCGACGGCTGCGATCGGGATCCTCAGCGGGTCCCGACCGCAGCCGTCTGCTTCAGAAGATCAGTCGACCCACTGCACGAGCTGCCAGATGAGTCCGTTCGGATCCGCGAATTGGCAGTAGCGCTCGCCCCACGGCTCCGTCTCCGGGGGAGTGATGACCCGTGCGCCGCTTTCTGCGATGCGCGCGAAGTCACCGTCGATGTCATCGACGACGAAGACGAGCAGGGTGCCCTGTCCTGCCGAGCCGGCGATCTCCTGCGGACGGAAGCTCTTCAGTCCGGTCTCGAGGAAGATCAGGTTCGGAGGTGAATCGGGATGCTGCATAGAGATGAAGCCCTCCGCGGCCATCGCCTCCTCGAAGCCGAAGTGGGTCTTCGCGAATGCTGCCGAGGCGGCGACGTCGGGAACGTTGAGTGAGATGGCGGTCTGCGTGATGTTCACGGCTCTCCTGTCATAAACTACGTACAACGTACAGAGTTAAGTGATCGAGCGTGGAGGATATTCCGAGATGACCAAGAATCTTGTGGATCTGCTCTGGCGAGACGACGTCTCAACCCGGGCCGACGGGCAGCGGGGGCCTCGCGCCCGCCATTCGACCGATGACGTCGTGGACGCGGCGATCGAGCTCGCCGACGCCGGCGGGGTCGCCGCGATGACCATCCGCGCCCTCGCGCAGTCCCTCCAGCTCACGACGATGTCGGTCTACACGCACGTCAACACTCGGGCGGACCTGCTCGTGCTCATGGTCGATGAGGTGCATTCGCGGATGGCAGCGTCTCCGAGCGTCGGGGAGGGGTGGCCTGTCCGTGTGCGCCTGTTGGCCGAGGAGAACCTCGGTCTCTTCCGAGCGCACCCGTGGATGCTGGACATCGAGGATCCGCGGGTCGCAGTCGGTCCCGGAACGATCGCGAAGTACGACCGCGAGCTACGGGCCTTCGATGGGACCGGATTGTCGGATGTCGATCGCGACGGGGCGCTGTCGTTCGTCCTCGACTTCGTCCGCGCGACGGCGTCGAGACTGCGGGAGAGTGCCGGAAGGGAGCAGTTCGGGCCGTTCTGGGCCGAGGCGGGGCCGCGTCTGGCGGCGCGCCTCGGAGATGATTTCCCGCTCGCGCAATCCGTCGGTCGCGCGGCCGGCGAGGTCATGGGCGGCCCCTATGACGCCGGCGTCGCGTGGGAGTTCGGCATTGCGAGGGTTCTCGACGGTCTGGACGGGATCATCGCCGACCCTCCCGAGTGATGAGCACGCATCGCTGCGGGGCTCAGAGGTCGGCGCTGGGCTTCACGATCGCGATGGCGCCGGTCTCGGCGGCGACCTTGCGACGATAGATGCGGCGCTGCTCCGGCAGGGAGACATCGAATGTGACGGCGAGGATGCGGATCACGGTCGTCACGGCGATACCGACGACGGCAGCGATCGTGATGGGCATGCCGAGCGCCACCGCGATGACGATGAATGTGCACCCTGCGCCCGCGGCGACGGCGTAGAGGGAACCGACGTGCATGATTGCAGTCGGCAGCCCCATCAGCATGTCGCGGAGCACGCTGCCGCCGACCGCGGCGCACACGCCGATGAAGACCGCCGGCACCTCGGGGATGCCGAAAGCGAGAGCCTTGCTCGTCCCGAAGGCGCCGAACATGCCGATGACCACGGCGTCGAGCACGACGATGGCGGTGTTCAATCGGGTGAAGAGCCCCGCGAGCAGCATGCCGAGGAGAGCTGCTCCGCCCGCGGTGACCAGGTACCACTGGTTCTGGAGGGTCGCCGGTGTCTGTCCGAGCAGGATGTCGCGGATCAGACCTCCACCCATGCCGATCATGATGCCGATGATCGCGACCCCGAGCCAGTCGAGGCGTCGCTGTCCCTGGAAGCCGGATGCGAACATCGCGCCCTGGACCCCGCCGAGGCCGACGCCGAGCAGGTCCGCCCACAGCGGAATGGTGAAGAGCGGTTCGGTCACCCGTCCATTCTCGCGCACGGAGGATAATCGAAGGGTGCCCACCTATCGAGACGAAGCGGTGATCCTGCGCACTCACAAGCTCGGTGAGGCGGATCGCATCGTCACGATGCTCTCCAGACGGCACGGCAAGGTGCGTGCGGTGGCGAAAGGCGTGCGTCGCACCTCGTCGAAGTTCGGCGCCAGGCTCGAACCGTTCATGGTCGCCGACGTGCAGCTCTACCAGGGCCGCTCGCTCGACATCGTGCAACAGGCCGAGTCGCTCGGGTCGTACGGCACCGACATCGCCGCGCACTATGATCGGTTCACCGCTGCGAACGCCATGGTCGAGACGGCCGACCGTCTGAGCGATTCCGAAGCGACGTCGGATCAATACCTGCTCCTGGTGGGCGGGCTGCGCGCTCTGTCACGCGGTGAACATGTCGCGCGCAGCATCCTCGACTCCTATCTGCTGCGCGTGATGTCCCTGTCGGGTTGGGCGCCATCCCTCGACGAGTGTGCGCGCTGCGGCACCCCGGGGCCGCACTCGAAGTTCGTCGCGCAGCTGGGCGGAGTCGTGTGCGAGAACTGTGCGCCGGCGGGCAGTCCGCGCGTCGCCGAGAAGACGTTGGCGCTGCTTCGCGCTCTGATCGCGGGGGAGTGGGACGTCATCGATGCGTCGTCCCACGCCGACACCGCAGCTGCGTCCGGACTCGTCTCCGCCTACGCCCAATGGCACCTGGAGCGCGGCATCCGCTCGCTCGCCCACGTGTCCGACATCCCTCCGGAAGGAACACGGTGAGCCCGAAGCCCTACACCCACAAGGACGCCGTGCCCTATCGCCAGTTGGACTGGACGGGCGTGCACCCCCCGGCGTTCCCGGCGGTGCCCGAGCACGTCGCGATCGTGATGGACGGCAACGGCCGTTGGGCCAACCGGCGGGGGCTCAACCGGATCGAAGGCCACAAGGCGGGGGAGGAAGTGCTCCTCGACGTGGTCGCAGGTGCGATCCAGGCTGGCGTCAAACACCTCTCCGTGTACGCGTTCTCCACGGAGAACTGGGCGCGCTCACCTGAGGAAGTGCGCTTCCTCATGGGGTACAACCGCGATGTCCTGCACCGACGACGCGACCAGCTCAACGAGTGGGGCGTCCGTATCCGCTGGGCCGGACGCAAGCCGCGGCTGTGGGGCAGCGTCATCAAAGAGCTGCAGTACGCCGAGCAGCTGACCCGTGAGAACGATGTGCTCACGCTCACGATGTGCGTGAACTACGGCGGGCGGGTCGAGCTCGTCGACGCGATGCGTGCGATCGCCGAAGACGTCGCGGCCGGACGGGTGAAGCCCAAGGCGATCAGCGAGAAGATGATCCGCCGGAACCTCTATGTGCCGGACATGCCGGACGTCGATCTGTTCCTGCGCAGCTCGGGGGAGCAGCGCACCTCGAACTTCCTGCTGTGGGAGTCGGCCTACGCAGAGATGGTCTTCCTCGACACGCTGTGGCCCGACTTCTCGCGTGAGGAGCTCTGGCGGGCGATCAGCATCTACCTCTCCCGCGACCGTCGCTTCGGCGGTGCGATCGACGTTCCCGACGCGCCGGCCTGAATTCGCAGCCACGTCTCCGTCTCCTGCGGGTGTCGGAGCCGGACGATCGTGAGGTGGGGAAAGCGCGCCTCCAGCTCGGGGAAGCGTTCCGCCCACTTGTGCAGCGTCGCCGTCTGCCAGGCGAGGATGTTCTCCGCAGGATCGCGGTTGAGCATGTTCCACGGTCCCATCTCGCGGTTGCCGTTCCAGAGCTCTCGTCGCAGGATGCCTCGGGCCAGGGTGCGCCTGATCAAGCGGCCGCGTACCACGCGGTAGGGATAGTCGAGCCAGATCGCGAGCTGAGCCCGGGGCGTGAGGATCTCGTCGGTTCCCTTGCTCGTGTACTGCCACTCGGTGACCCATCGATCATCTGCGGCGAATGCGCGCACGTCGTCGAGGAACTCGGGTCTCGGAGTCCAGCCCGGGCCGTGGAACAGAGCGTCGATCTCGATGTGGGGGAGCGCCCACAGTTCTCCGATGCGAGCCGACAGGGTGGTCTTCCCCGATCCGGAGACGCCGGCCACCAGAACCCGCTCCGGCACGAACGGCAGAGGGTCGTCGACGCTGAGCATCCGAGAAGCCTAGCCGCCCGTCGATGAGGCCACGGAATAGCTCATAGGCGCATGCGGTTGGATGAAAGTGTGACTGAACCCATCTCCATCGACATCTGGTCCGACATCGCCTGCCCCTGGTGCTACATCGGCAAGCGCAACCTCGAGAAGGGTCTCGAAGCGGTCGCCGCCGACGAGGACGCGCCGCAGGTCAACATCACGTTCCATTCGTTCGAACTCTCGCCCGACACGCCCGTCGACTTCGACGGCGACGAGATCGACTTCCTCGCGGGGCACAAGGGCATGCCGCGGGAGCAGGTCGAGCAGATGCTGGCGAACGTGACCGGCGTGGCAGCGAACGCGGGTCTCCAGTACCGCTTCGATCTGTTGCAGCACACCAACACCGTGAAGGCGCACGAGCTGCTGCACTTCGCCAAGGCCGAGGGGTTGCAGCACGAGCTGGAGGAGCGGCTCATGTCCGCCTACTTCACCGAGGGCAAGCACGTCGGTCGCATCGACGATCTCGTCGAGCTCGCGACCGAGGTCGGCCTGGATGCCGACCGTGCGCGTGCGGCGCTCGAGAGCGAGCAGTACCTTCCGGCCGTGCGTCAGGACCAGGCGCAGGCTCGCGCCTACGGCATCCAAGGCGTGCCGTTCTTCGTCGTCGACGGCCAGTACGGCATCAGCGGCGCTCAGCCGCCCGCGGCGTTCGAGAACGTGCTCCGCGACCTCTGGTCCAAGCGCGGAGAGGCCGAGTCGGAGCCCGCGGCGCTCTAGCGGGTCAGAGCCGCTTCGATCGCGCTGACGATCTCGGGGGCGTCCGGCTTCTGCTTCGGGCGGAAGCGCAGGACGTCCCCGTCCGGCAGCACGAGGAACTTCTCGAAGTTCCACTCCACGCGGCCGGCCTTGCCACCGGCATCCGGGGTCTCCTTGAGCGCCTTGTACAGGTCGGATGCGTTCTTGCCGTTGACTTTGACCTTGTCGTTGACCGGGAAGCTCACGCCATAGGTCGTCGAGCAGAACTCGAGGATCTCGTCGACCGAACCGGGCTCCTGACCGAAGAACTGGTTGCAGGGGAAGCCGACCACGGTGAATCCGCGGTCTCCGTACAGGCGCTGCAGTTCTTCGAGCTGTTCGTACTGGGGCGTCAGGCCGCACTTGGAGGCGACGTTCACGACCAGCACCACGTCGGCACCGAGATCGTCGAGGGTCTTCTCCTCGCCCTTCGCGTCGGTGAACGGGATCGTACGGAGCGCGGAATCGGTCATATTCACAGCTTAGATCGCAGCGTCCCTCCTGGCTCCGCGTCTGGGAGAATAGACGAGACATGACTCTCGCCACCGCCCCAGCCCGCCCTCTCCGCATCGGTCCGATCGATCTCGACGTGCCGGTCGTCCTCGCGCCCATGGCCGGCATCACGAACACCGCTTTCCGGCGCCTGTGCCGCGAGTACGGTGCGGGGCTCTATGTGAGCGAGATGATCACCTCGCGCGCGCTCGTCGAACGCAACGAGACGACGATGCGGTTGATCCGGCACCATGAATCGGAGACGCCGCGATCCATCCAGTTGTACGGTGTCGACCCCAAGACCATCGCCGAGGCCGTGCGCATCATCGTCGCCGAGGATCACGCCGACCACATCGATCTCAACTTCGGCTGCCCGGTGCCGAAGGTCACGCGTCGCGGTGGGGGAGCCGCGTTGCCGTGGAAGTCGAAGCTGTTCGCGGACATCGTCGACCAGGCGGTCAAGGCTGCCGGTGACGTGCCGCTCACGGTGAAGATGCGCAAGGGCATCGACAAAGACCACCTCACCTTCCTCGACGCGGGTCGTGCCGCTGAGGATGCCGGTGCTGCGGCGGTCGCCCTGCACGCGCGCACCGCCGGGGAGTTCTACTCGGGGTTCGCTGACTGGAACGCGATCGGCGAGCTCAAGCAGGCCGTCACCAGCATCCCCGTGCTCGGCAACGGTGACATCTGGTCGGCCGACGATGCGGTGCGGATGATGGCGCAGACCGATTGCGACGGCGTCGTGGTGGGGCGCGGCTGCCTCGGGCGACCGTGGCTGTTCGGAGAGCTGGCAACCGCATTCGGCGGAGAGGGCAAGACGGTCGACGCGACGCTCGGCTTCGTCGCCGACGCCTTCCGCCGCCACGCAGAACTGCTCGTGGAGTTCTTCGAGGATGAGGATCGCGGGTGCCGCGACATCCGCAAGCACGTGTCCTGGTACTTCAAGGGGTATCCGGTGGGCGGCGACATCCGCACGGGCCTTGCCACCGCGTCCAGCCTCGCGGAGATCGACGACTTCCTCGGGCGACTCGATCACGCGGCGCCCTACCCCGGTGCGGATGCGGAGGGTCAGCGCGGGCGCTCCGGTCACCCCAAGCGCACGGCGCTACCGGACAGATGGCTGGAGTCGCGTGAGCTCGCACCGACGGCCTCGGAGATGATGCGTGGAGCGGAGATCGAGAACAGTGGTGGTTGACTCTCAAGCCGGTTTGCGCACCGACGGCTACGACGCGCGAGACGCTGAGCGCTTCTTCGCCGAGACCCATCGCTCCGAACGCAACGACTTCGCCCGCGACCGTGCGCGCGTGTTGCACTCCGCGGCGCTTCGGAGGCTCGCAGCGAAGACGCAGGTGCTGAGCCCGGCGAGCACGGCAGACTTCGCACGCAATCGCCTCACGCATTCGCTCGAGGTCGCACAGGTCGGGCGCGAGCTCGCCGTCGCGCTCGGCGTCTCGGCCGATGTCGTCGACACGGCCTGCCTCAGCCACGACCTGGGTCACCCTCCGTTCGGCCACAACGGCGAGCGCGCGCTCAACGAATGGGCCGAGCGCATCGGTGGCTTCGAGGGCAACGCACAGTCGCTGCGCATCCTCTCCCGGCTCGAAGCCAAGGTGCTCGACGACAATGACCGCTCGGTCGGCTTGAATCTGACCCGTGCGAGCCTCGACGCGACGTGCAAGTATCCCTGGACCGTCGACAGTCCGGTCCCGGACCCAGGGGGGCGTCTGAAGTTCGGCGTGTACCCCGAGGATGAGGCGGTCTTCCGCTGGATGCGGGAGGGCGCCCCCGGTCGCCTTCGCTGCATCGAGGCCGAGATCATGGATCTCTCCGACGACATCGCGTACTCGGTGCACGACTTCGAGGATGCGATCGTCAACGGCTACGTCGATGTCGCGCAGCTCGCCGACCCGCACGCGCATGATGCGCTCGTCGGACGGATCCAGCAGTGGGTGGGATACGACTTCACCCGCGATGAATTAGCCGATGCTCTCTACCGTCTGTCCTCTCAGCCGATGTGGCTCGCCTCCTTCGACCGTTCGAGGCAGGCGCTCGCCCGCCTCAAGAACCTCACCAGCGACCTGATCGGCCGCTTCGCTCGCGCCGCCGTCTCGGCCACCACCGACGCATACGGAACGACGGCCCTGGTGCGTTACAACGCCCACGTCGTGGTGCCTCGGGTGATCGAGGTCGAGATCGCCGTCCTCAAGGGGATCATGGGGCAGGCGATCGTGACGATAGAAGCTCGCAAGGGCGTCTACAAAGAGCAGCGGCGAGTGCTGAAGCGGCTCGCTGATGCCCTCTGGTCGACCGACGCCCTGTGGTCGGCGGGCTCCGACGTGCTCGAGCCGGCGTTCGCCGCGGACTTCGTCGCGGCGGAGAACGACGCCGAGCGCGCCAGAGTGGTGGTCGACCAGATCGCGAGCCTCACCGACCAGAGCGCGATCGACTGGCACAACCGACTCGTGGGTGAGATCGATCCGGCCGAGGTCGGCATCTGGACGCCTCGTCATGCCCGACCCGGCGCCCGTGCACATGCCGAGAGGCGGCCTGTCGCCGAAGGGGCGCACTGATGCCGCGGATCCTGCAGGCCGACGTCGACGAGGTCAAGGCGCGCACGAACATCGCCGACATCGTCGGTGAACGCGTCGCGCTCAAGTCGGCGGGCGTCGGCTCGCTCAAGGGACTGTGCCCCTTCCATGACGAGAAGAGTCCGAGCTTCCATGTGCGCCAGCAGGTGGGGTACTACCACTGCTTCGGCTGCGGAGAGTCCGGGGACGTCTACTCGTTCCTGCGGGAGATGGACCATGTCAGCTTCACCGAGGCGGTAGAACGTCTCGCTGGTCGCATCGGTTACACGCTGCACTACGAAGACGGGGGAGCGGCGCCGGAGACGAGCGGTCGCAGCCGGCTCTACGCGGCGAACACCGCTGCGGCGGAGTTCTTCCGTGCACAGCTGCTCACCCCCGACGCCGAGGCCGGTCGACGCTTCCTCGGGGAGCGCGGATTCGACGCCGGCGCTGCGGCTCATTTCGGCGTCGGCTTCGCACCGCGCGGCTGGGATGGCATGCTCAAGGCGCTCACCGCGCAGGGTTTCACCCGCGAAGAGCTCAGCAACGCCGGTCTGGTCTCGACGGGGCAGCGCGGCGTCTACGACCGCTTCCGGGGTCGCCTGGTGTGGCCGATCCGCGACGTGTCAGGGCAGACCATCGGTTTCGGTGCCCGCAAGCTCTTCGATGACGACAACGGTCCGAAGTATCTGAACACGCCGGAGACGCCGATCTACAAGAAGGCGCAGGTGCTCTACGGGCTCGACCTCGCCAAGCGCGACATCGCGCGCGGAGACCCTCGCCGGGTCGTCGTCGTCGAGGGATACACCGACGTGATGGCCTGCCACCTCGCCGGCCTCACGACGGCCATCGCGACGTGTGGCACGGCCTTCGGGACAGAGCACATCAAGGTGTTGCGCCGGGTGATGGGCGATGACAACGCATCGGGCGAGGTCGTCTTCACGTTCGACGGTGACGAGGCGGGTCAGAAGGCGGCGCTGCGCGCCTTCACCGAAGACGATCGGTTCAACGCGCAGACCTTCGTCGCGGTCGCTCCCGATGGACTGGATCCGTGCGACATGCGCCTCCAGAGAGGGGATGCGGCCGTTCGCGGGCTGATGGACACCAAGCAGCCGATGTTCGAGTTCGCGATCGATCGCAAGCTCGGCGGCTTCGACCTCTCGACAGTCGAAGGACGCGTCGGGGCGCTCCGCGCGGCGGCTCCCATCGTGGCGGAGATCCGCGACCAGCTGCTTCGCCCGGGATACGAGCGCGTGCTGGCACGTCGGCTCGGGATGGACCCCACCGAGGTGCGCAGCGAGGTCGAACGTGCCGCTCGCGGGGCGTCGGCTCCACAGCAGGTGCGTCGGGAAGCTCCGCAGGTCGACCCGGAGACGGGGGCGCCGGTCGTCGCGCCCGTCACGCTGGCAACGCTCCCGCGCACCCCTGACGTGGCCGTCGAGCGTGATGCTCTGATGGGCGCTCTGCAGTACGGGCATCAGGTGGATCAGCCGCTGCTGAATCGTGCGCTGGGGACTCCGTTTCGCACACCGGGTCTGGATGCGGTGCGTGAAGCGGTCGCGGCAGCCCCCGATCGCACGAGGCCCGGATGGGTGACGGAAGCGGTGAACAGCGTCCGCGAGCCGTATCGCTCGCTTGCGGGGGAGCTGCTGATGACTCCGTTCCCCGCCCGTGACGAAGAGCGCGCGGTCGCCACCGTGGCAGACCTCGCCCGCCGACTCGTGCTGCGCCAGCTCGAGCACGAGAAGCAGGAGCTGCTCGGTGCCGTGCAGCGTGTGCCTGCGGACTCCGACGGCGGCCGTGCCCTGCGGATGCGTCTGCGCGATATCGACGCGGAACGACAGCGCTTCGCCGAGTCGTAACCCGGACCGGGATCGCGCAGAGGGCAGGATGGTTACATGTCCCGTCGGCCCGAATCCACGAACGCGATCGATTGCTCCGATCTGGTGATCGACCGCATCGGCCATGGGCTGCCGAAGCGCGCGGTCGACGGCGTCACCTTCGCTCTCGCACCTGGTGAGCTGATCTGCGTCGCCGGTCCCACGGGTTCCGGGAAGTCGACACTGGTCGCCGCCCTGGCCGGATCCACCGATCCCTCGGTGAAGGTCGTCGGGGGAAAGGCTCAGGTGTGCGGGGTCGATGTGCGCCGACCGGGACGCAAGCATCGGATCCTCACCTACCGCACCGGGTTCGTGCCCCAGGGGGCGGGAGCGGACCTCCCGCCGCGTCTGACCGTGAACGAGGTGATCGCCGAGCCGATCCTGATGCGCGAACGGCGGGTGAACACGAAGGCATTGTCGATCCGGGTGGCCACGCTGCTCGATGAGCTCCACCTGCCGCTGGGCACGGCGGCGAAGTTCCCCTACGAGCTCAGCGCAGGCATGCGCCAACGCGTGGCAATCGCGCGCTCGTTCATCCTGGAACCCAAGGTTCTCATCGCCGATGAGGTGCTGGCGAACCTCGACCTGGAAGTGCGGCCGGTGGTCTTCGACGCGATCACCCGTCGTCGTAAGGAGCAGTCGATGGCGGCGCTCCTCGTGACCAACGATGCCGACTTCATCCGCGAACTGAACGCCGAGACCCTCATGCTCCGAAGCGGCCACGTCGTCGCCCGGGGAGTGGGCAAGGATCTGCTGTGGGTGCCGAACGCGGAGTCGGATTCGCGACGCTGATCCCGACACGCCCGGCATTCGCGAAGGGTGCCCCGGTGTCGTGAACAGCTCCTGGAGTTTGCTAAGCTTGTCGAGTTGCCCGCTCAGCGGTGCACATTCCTCGGTAGCTCAATTGGCAGAGCAGCCGGCTGTTAACCGGCAGGTTCTTGGTTCGAGTCCAAGCCGGGGAGCCAACGAGAAAAGCCCCCTC
>JBOGEI010000038.1:0-24066 GCA_050701935.1 Microbacterium sp. | reverse complement strand
TCGGGAGGAATGCAATGCGGATCACGGGACTCGGCCACGCCGGGATGTTCATCGAGACGGTCGGCGGGAACATCATCTGCGACCCGGTCCTCGGACCCTCGTTCTACGGATCCTGGTTCCCGTTCCCCGACAACAGGGGCCTGGACTGGGAGCGCTTCGGGCGCGAAGCCGACTTCCTCTGGATCTCGCACCGCCACCGCGACCACTTCGACCCGAAGCTCCTCGAACGGTACATCCGCAAGGACATCGAGGTGCTGCTGCCGGAGTACCCGACCGACGACCTCGAGAAAGACCTCAGGGCGCTCGGCTACACGAACATCACCTACGCGCCGGCCGGGCAGGTCATCCAGCGCGGCGAGCTGAAGATGATGATCACCCCTCTGCGCGCCCCGAGCGACGGTCCGATCGGCGACTCGTCGTTGAGTGTCGACGACGGCACGGGCTCGATGCTCAACCAGAACGACTCGCACCCTCTCGATCTCGAGAAGCTGCTCGTCTTCGGCAAGCCCGACGCCTACTTCACGCAGGTGTCCGGTGCGATCTGGTGGCCCATGGTCTACGACCTGCCCCTGGATGCCAAGCAGAACTTCGCGCGGCTGAAGCGCGAGGCGCAGAACAAGCGCGCCATGTACTACATCGAGAAGGTCGATGCTCCGCACGTCTTTCCCATGGCCGGGCCGCCCATGTTCCTTCGCGATGACCTGTTCGACTTCAACGGTCTCGGCAAGAACGGCGAGTCGATCTTCACGGATCAGAAGCAGTTCCTCGCGCACATGAAGGAGCTCGCGCCGCAGTACGACGGACAGCTTTTCATCCCCGGCACCGTCGTCACGGTCGAGGATGGGGCCGTCACGAGCGAGCAGACGCTCTACTCCGAGGCCGAGATCTCGCACATCTTCGACGAGAAGTGGGAGTACCTCGCGGAGCAGCGGGCGAGCCGCCAGCAGGAGATCCGCGATGAGGAGGCCTCCCGCGCCGAGATCATCCCGCCGGCGGAGATGCTCGAGGCGATCAAGACGTGGTGGGAGCCGCTGCTGAAGAAGTCCCGCACGATCAGGCTCGGCGTCGGCGGCTGCGTGCGGTTCCGCATCGGCGACCTCGACATGGTCGTCGACTTCCCACGGGCCAAGGTCCGTGAGTACGACGGCGAGGACTGCGTCTACTGGTACACGATCCCTGCCGACCTGGTCTCGACGAACATCGTCGACCACGAGATCGACTGGTCGAACTCGATCTTCCTCTCCATGCAGTTCTCCGTGGGGCGCAGTGGAAAGTTCAATGAGTTCCTCACCACGTTCCTGAAGTGCCTCTCGGTCGACCGCATCGAGTACGTCGAGAACTGGTACCAGGAGCAGACCGACCAGACCGAAGACACCGAGATCGGCGACTGGGTCGTGCAGCGCCGCTGCCCGCATCTGCGTGCCGACCTCACCCGCACCGGAACGGTCGACGACGATGGCATCCTCACGTGCAGCATGCACGACTGGAAGTGGGACCTGAAGACCGGTCGTTGCCTCTCGACCGCAGGGCACCCGATCCGCTCCTCGAAGATCGACGAGGTCACCGACCCCGTGCTGCAGGAGGCGAGCTGATCCACCGGGGCCGCCGTGCTCCGATAGACTGACGTCACAAGCAACCTTTAACACCGTCCTGTGAGGCGGAGAAGGGAGCGGCCGATGAGCATGCGCACTGTGCTGCACGAAGCCGACATCTCACGAGCGCTGACCCGGATCGCGCACGAGATCCTCGAGTCCAACCGAGGTGCCGAGAATCTCGTCCTGCTGGGCATTCCCACGCGCGGAGTGACTCTCGCCCATCGCCTCGGTCTGCTGATCAGCGAGATCGCGCAGCAATCGGTCCCGGTCGGGGCGCTCGATGTCACACTCTTCCGCGACGACCTCGCCAAGCACCCGACTCGGTCGCCGCAGCCGACCGAGATCCCGGTCGGCGGCATCGACGGCAAGACGGTGGTGCTCGTGGATGACGTCCTCTTCTCCGGTCGCAGCATCCGGGCCGCATTGGATGCGATCCAGTCGATCGGTCGCCCCGCCGTCGTGCGCCTCGCGATCCTCGTCGACCGCGGGCATCGCGAGCTTCCGATCCGTCCCGACTTCATCGGCAAGAACATCCCCTCCGCCCGTACCGAGCGCGTCAACGTTCGTCTCCTCGAGAACGATGGCGCCGAGGAGGTGACGATCGGAGAATGAGACACCTCCTCGACACCCGCACCCTCGACAAGGGCACCGCTCTGCGGATCCTCGACGTCGCCGAGGACATGTCCGACACGCAGTCTCGCGAGGTCAAGAAGCTCCCGACGCTGCGTGGCAAGACGGTGGTGAACCTCTTCTTCGAGGACTCGACCCGCACCCGCATCTCTTTCGAGGCGGCCGCCAAGCGTCTCTCCGCCGATGTCATCAACTTCGCGGCGAAGGGCTCCAGCGTCTCCAAGGGCGAGAGCCTGAAGGACACGGCGCAGACGCTCGAAGCCATCGGCGCCGATGCGGTCGTCGTCCGCCATCCCGGCTCGGGAGCCCCGCAGACCCTCGCCACCAGCGGCTGGATCTCGGCCGGCGTCGTCAACGCCGGCGACGGCACCCACGAGCATCCGACGCAGGCGCTGCTCGACGCATTCACGATCCGCAAGCGCCGCTTCGGCGCCGAGAGCCGCGGTCGCGACCTCAGCGGTCTGCGGATCGTCATCGTCGGCGATGTGCTGCACTCGCGGGTCGCCCGCTCCAACGTCTGGCTGCTCACCACGCTCGGGGCGGAGGTCACGCTCGTCGCGCCCCCGACGCTTGTTCCGCAGAACGTCTCGCTGTGGCCGGTCAGGGTCGTCTACGACCTCGATCAGGCTCTGGCCGCAGACCCGGACGCCGTGATGATGCTGCGCATTCAGCTGGAACGGATGAACGCCGCTTATTTCCCGACTGAGCGGGAGTATTCCCGTCGCTGGGGTCTGGATGCCCGGCGAGTGGCAGGCCTTCCGGCAGGTAGCATTGTCATGCACCCCGGACCCATGAACCGGGGACTGGAGATCTCCTCGGAAGCTGCCGATTCCCCCCGCTCGACGGTGCTGGAACAGGTCACGAACGGGGTATCCGTCCGCATGGCGGTGCTGTACCTGCTGTTGGCAGGAGAACGAGACGACGAACGAGGGGGAGACCTGTGAACGAGACCCTCGTCATCACCGGTGCGCAGCTGCTCGGTGCCGAGAGCACCGACATCATCATCGAGGACGGCCGGATCGCCGAGATCGGCAGCGGACTGAGCCGCAGCGGCGCCCGAGTCGTCGACGCGGCGGGACTCGTCGCGCTGCCGGGGCTTGTCGACCTGCACACGCATCTGCGGGAGCCCGGCTATGAGGCCTCCGAGACGATCCTCACCGGAACGAGAGCAGCGGCTGCCGGCGGGTTCACCGCGGTCTTCGCGATGCCCAACACGTCGCCGGTCGCCGACACCGCCGGAGTGGTGGAGCAGGAACTCGCGCTCGGCGAGGCGGCGGGCTACGCCACCGTGCAGCCCATCGGAGCCGTCACCGTCGGCCAGAAGGGCGAGCGCCTCGCCGAACTGGGAGCGATGGCGACCTCACGCGCGCAGGTGCGCGTCTTCAGCGACGACGGCTTCTGCGTGTTCGATCCGCTCATCATGCGCCGCGCGCTGGAGTACGTGAAGTCGTTCGACGGTGTCATCGCCCAGCATGCGCAGGACCCCCGCCTCACCGAGGGCGCGCAGATGAACGAGGGCACGGTCTCGGCCGAGCTCGGACTCGCCGGCTGGCCCGCCGTCGCCGAGGAGTCGATCATCGCCCGCGACGTGCTGCTGGCCGAGCACGTCGGCTCACGGCTGCACGTCTGCCATCTCTCGACGGCAGGCTCCGTGGACATCATCCGCTGGGCCAAGAAGCGCGGCATCAACGTCACAGCAGAGGTCACCCCGCACCATCTCCTGTTGACCGACGAGCTCGTGCGCGGCTACGACGCGCGCTACAAGGTCAACCCGCCACTGCGCCGGGAAGAGGATGTGCTCGCCGTGCGCGAGGGACTCGCCGACGGCACGATCGACATCGTCGCCACCGATCATGCACCGCACCCGAGCGAGCACAAGGCGTGCGAGTGGCAGGCCGCGGCCAACGGCATGGTGGGTCTCGAGAGCGCGCTGAGGGTGGTGCACCAGTCGATGGTGCAGACCGGCCTGCTCGAGTGGGCCGACATCGCGCGGGTGATGAGCGCGGCGCCCGCACGGATCGGACGTCTCGCCGGACACGGCACGCCGCTCGAGGTCGGACAGCCCGCCCAGCTCAGCCTGTACGACGCTTCGGCCGACGGCGTCTTCACCGAGGCCGACCTCCACGGTCGGAGCGTGAACTCGCCCTATCTCGGACGCGCTCTCCCCGGACGAGTGGAGTACACGATCCACGGCGGTGTCCTCACCGTCGACGCAGGCAGCGTCGTCGAGGAGCTTCGCGCATGAGCGCTCGGGACCTGGCCGTCGCGATCACGATCGCGTTCGCGCTTCTCGTGCTGCTGGTGATGCTGCTCGCCTGGCGACGACGAATCCGCCGCGATTCCGCGTTCACGGCCCCGCTGGGTGTCCCTGAGCACGCAGAGGTCGCCCGCCGCGACGAGGTGCTGTATGTGTCGACGACACGGCACGAACAGCCGCTCGAGCGGCTCGCGGTGTCGCCTCTCGCGTACCGGGCACGCGGCGAGCTCGCGCTCACGGATCGCGGCATCGCCCTCTGCCTCGATGGCGCGCCGACGGTGTTCCTCGCGAACGACCGGCTCGTCGCTGTCGACCGCGCCACGGTCACGATCGACCGTGTCGTCGAGCCCGGCGGGCTCGTGCGCATCGCCTGGCGCATCGACGACGACACGATCGTCGACAGCTACCTGCGCCTCGCCACCGGCGACCCGAAGAATCTCATCTCCGACCTGCAGCGGCTCGTCCCCGCCGCCCCCGATACAGGAGCAAAGTCATGACCCTCTCGACAACCTCCGGGCAGGCCCCCTCTGTCCAGCTTCCCGACCCCGCCGTGCTCGTCCTGGAAGACGGTACCCGCCACACCGGGCGTGCGTACGGCGCTCGAGGACGCACTCTCGGCGAAGTCGTATTCGCCACCGGCATGTCCGGATACCAGGAGACGATCACCGATCCCTCGTATGCAGGTCAGATCGTGCTGCAGACCGCGCCCCACATCGGCAACACCGGTATGAACGACGAAGACGCCGAGTCGCGTCGGATCTGGGTCGCCGGCTACATCGTGCGCGACCCTTCGCGTGTCGTGTCGAACTGGCGTGCGAACGCCTCACTCGACGAGGTGCTCGTGGAGGACGGCATCGTCGGGATCAGCGGAATCGACACACGCTCGATCACGCGCCACATCCGCTCCGCCGGCTCCATGCGCGGCGGGATCTTCTCCGGTGCCGACGCGGCGCTCGACCCCGAGGAGCAGGTGCGCATCGTCCGCGAAGCGCCCGAGATGGCAGGACGCAACCTGTCAGCCGAGGTCTCCGTCGACGTCGCGACGGTGACGACCGCGATGGGGGAGCGGATCGGCAACCTCGCCGTGCTCGACCTCGGCGTCAAGCAGGCGACGATCGACAACCTCGCCGCCCGCGGCTTCGAGGTGCACGTGCTCCCGCAGAACGTGACGATCGACGACATCCGGGCCGTCGATCCGGTCGCCGTCTTCTACTCGAACGGTCCAGGAGACCCCGCAGCCTCCGGTGACCACGTCGAGCTGCTGCGTTCGGTGCTCGATGACGGGCTGCCGTTCTTCGGGATCTGCTTCGGCAACCAGCTGCTCGGTCGGGCCCTTGGCCTCGGCACCTACAAGCTGCCGTTCGGTCACCGCGGCATCAACCAGCCGGTCCTGGACAAGCAGACGGGCAAGGTCGAGATCACCGCGCACAACCACGGCTTCGCGGTCGAGGCCCCGATCGAAGGCACCTTCGACAGCCCGAACGGCTACGGCAAGGTCGAGGTCAGCCACGTCGGCCTCAACGACAACGTCGTCGAGGGACTCCGCGCTCTCGACATCCCCGCCTTCTCGGTGCAGTACCACCCCGAGGCCGCGGCCGGCCCGCACGACGCCAACTATCTCTTCGACAGGTTCCGCGACCTGGTCATCGCAAGCCAGAAGGACTCCAAGTAATGCCCAAGCGCGACGACATCAAGTCCGTCCTCGTCATCGGCTCCGGCCCGATCGTCATCGGTCAGGCGTGCGAGTTCGACTACTCAGGCACCCAGGCGTGCCGTGTGCTGCGCGAAGAGGGGGTCAGGGTCATCCTGGTCAACTCCAACCCGGCCACAATCATGACCGACCCCGACTTCGCCGATGCCACCTACATCGAGCCGATCACATGGCAGGTCATCGAGACGATCATCGCCAAAGAGCGTCCTGACGCCATCCTGCCGACACTCGGCGGCCAGACTGCGCTGAACGCCGCGATCGAGCTGCACAACCACGGCATCCTCGAGAAGTACGACGTCGAGCTCATCGGCGCCAGCTTCGAGGCGATCAACAAGGGCGAGGACCGCCAGATCTTCAAGCAGCTGGTGCTCGATGCCGGCGCCGATGTGGCTGACTCCCGGATCGCGCACACGATGGACGAGGTCCTCGCCGCAGCCGGTGAGCTCGGTTACCCACTGGTGGTGCGTCCGAGCTTCACGATGGGCGGCCTGGGCTCGGGCTTCGCCTACGACGAAGAAGACCTGCGTCGCATCGCGGGTGCCGGCCTGCGCGACTCTCCCACCACCGAGGTGCTCCTGGAGGAGTCGATCCTCGGCTGGAAGGAGTACGAGCTCGAGCTCATGCGCGACACGGCCGACAACACGGTCGTCGTCTGCTCGATCGAGAACGTCGACCCGGTCGGTGTGCACACGGGCGATTCGATCACGGTCGCCCCGGCGCTGACCCTCACCGACCGCGAGTACCAGAAGATGCGCGACATCGGCATCGACATCATCCGCGCCGTCGGCGTCGACACCGGTGGCTGCAACATCCAGTTCGCGGTCGACCCCTCGAACGGCCGCATCATCGTCATCGAGATGAACCCGCGTGTCTCGCGCTCCAGTGCTCTCGCGTCGAAGGCCACCGGCTTCCCGATCGCGAAGCTCGCCGCCAAGCTCGCCCTGGGCTACCGTCTCGACGAGATCCCCAACGACATCACGGGTGTGACGCCGGCGAGCTTCGAGCCCACGCTCGACTACGTGGTCGTCAAGGTTCCGCGGTTCGCCTTCGAGAAGTTCCCGGCAGCCGACGCAACCCTGACCACGACCATGAAGTCCGTGGGAGAGGCCATGGCGATCGGCCGCAACTACGCGACCGCGCTGCAGAAGGCGCTCCGCTCGCTGGAGAAGCGCGGATCGAGTTTCCACTGGGGTGCGGAGGCGCGCTCGGTGGAGGAACTGCTCGAGATCTCGAAGATCCCCACCGACGGCCGGATCGTCACGCTGCAGCAGGCGCTGCGCAAGGGCGCGACCGTCGAGCAGGCCTTCGAGGCGACGGCGATCGATCCCTGGTTCCTCGACCAGATCGTGCTGATCAACGAGGTCGCGGAGATCGTGCGCACGGCTCCCGAGCTGGACGCGGCGACTCTCCGCTACGCCAAGGAGCACGGTTTCTCCGACGCACAGCTCGCCGAGCTCCGCGGCACTGCCGAGGCAGAGGTCCGCGGTGTGCGCCACGGACTCGGCATCCGTCCGGTCTTCAAGACGGTCGACACCTGCGCGGGCGAGTTCCCGGCTCTGACGCCGTACCACTACTCGAGCTACGACTTCGAGACCGAGGTCGCGCCTTCCGATCGCACGAAGGTCGTCATCATCGGCTCCGGCCCGAACCGCATCGGTCAGGGCGTCGAGTTCGACTACTCGTGCGTGCACGCCTCGTTCGCCCTGTCGGACGCAGGCTTCGAGACGGTCATGGTCAACTGCAACCCGGAGACGGTCTCGACCGACTACGACACCTCCGATCGCCTGTACTTCGAGCCGCTGACGCTCGAAGACGTGCTGGAGGTGCTCGACGCGGAGGCCGCGAGCGGCACCATCCTCGGCGTCGTATGCCAGCTGGGTGGCCAGACTCCGCTCGGTCTCGCGAAGGGCATCGAGGCCGCCGGCTACACGGTTCTCGGCACCAGCCCCGAGGCGATCGATCTGGCAGAGGAGCGCGAGCTCTTCTCACGCCTGCTCGATGAGGCAGGTCTCGTCGCACCGCGCAATGGCACGGCGATCGACGCCGACGGTGCCGTGCGCATCGCCGAGGAGATCGGCTACCCGGTCCTGGTGCGCCCGAGCTTCGTGCTCGGAGGGCGCGGCATGGAGATCGTGTACGACACCGCTTCGCTGCACGACTACTTCGTGCGCACCGCCGGTGAGGTCATCATCGAGGAGGGAAAGCCGCTCCTGGTCGACCGCTTCCTCGATGACGCGATCGAGCTCGATGTCGACGCGCTCTACGACGGCACCGACCTGTACATCGGCGGCGTCATGGAGCACCTCGAAGAGGCAGGCATCCACTCGGGGGACTCGAGCTGCACGCTTCCGCCGGTCTCGCTCGGCCGCACCGATGTCGACCGTGTGCGCGAGGCCACGCTCGCGATCGCCAAGGGCGTTGGCGTGCGCGGACTGCTGAACGTACAGTTCGCCATCAGTGCGGGCGTGCTCTACGTCATCGAGGCGAACCCTCGCGCCAGCCGCACCGTGCCCTTCGTGTCGAAGGCGCTCGGGATCCCGATGGCCAAGGCCGCGAGTCGCATCATGACGGGTTCCACGGTCGCCGAGCTTCGTGCCGAGGGCATGCTGCCGGAGCAGGACGGCTCGCGTGTTCCGCTCGATGCCCCGGTCTCGGTCAAGGAGGCCGTGCTCCCGTTCAAGCGATTCCGCACCGCCGACGGCAAGACGGTCGACTCCGTGCTCGGGCCGGAGATGCGCTCCACGGGTGAGGTCATGGGCATCGACCGCGACTTCCCGACGGCGTTCGCGAAGAGCCAGGCCGCGGCTTACGGCGGCATGCCCACATCGGGGACCGTGTTCATCTCCGTCGCCGACTCGGACAAGCGCGCCGTCATCCTCCCGGCGCACCGACTGCAGCAGCTCGGCTTCACGATCGTCGCGACGGAGGGAACCGCCGAGATCCTCTCCCGCAACGGCATCGCCGTCACCCTCGTCGAGAAGTACAGCGAGACGCAGGAGTCGGGGGCGAAGAACATCGTCGACCTGATCAACGAAGGGGCGATCGACATCGTCGTCAACACTCCGTCCGGCGGGGCTGCCCGTGCGGACGGCTACGAGATCCGTGCCGCCGCAGTGGCCGCCGACAAGGCTCTGTTCACCACGATGGCCGTGCTCGGCGCGGCCGTGAGCGGGATGGATGCCGCTCACGAGGGCTTCCAGGTCAAGAGCCTCCAGGAGTACGCGCTCGACCGGAAGGCGGCACTGTGAGCGAACGCTTCGGCGAGCAGGTCCGATCCGCGCTGCACGCGCGAGGGCCGCTCTGCGTCGGAATCGACCCCCACGCCGCGCTGCTCGCGGCGTGGGGGCTGAGCGACGATGCGCAGGGCGTCCGCGAGTTCGGGCTGCGCACGGTCGAAGCGGCTTCCGGCCGAGTCGGGATCGTGAAGCCCCAGGTGTCGTTCTTCGAGCGTTTCGGCTCGAAGGGCATCGCGGCGCTCGAAGAGGTGCTCGCGGCGGCGCGCGCCGCCGGACTCCTCGTGATCGCCGATGCCAAGCGGGGAGACATCGGATCGACGATGGATGACTATGCTCGTGCGTGGCTCACTCCCGGTTCGCCGCTGGAGGCGGATGCCCTTACCGTGAGCCCGTTCCTCGGCGTGGGCGCTCTCGACGGCGCATTCACCGTCGCCGAGCAGCACGGGAAGGGACTGTTCGTGCTCGCCGCGACCAGCAACCCCGAAGCGGAGGGCCTGCAGCGCTCCACCGGCGCGAGCGGCTCGACGGTGTCGGCGTCGGTCATCGCCGAGGTCTCGTCTCGCAATGCCGCACGGTCGGCGGCAGGGGAGTGGGGGAGCTTCGGCTTCGTGATCGGCGCGACCGTCGACTGGAACAGCGCCGGTATCGAACCCTTCACCCCGACCGCTCCGATCCTCGCTCCCGGATTCGGCGCCCAGGGCGCCGTACCGGCCGACCTGCGTCCGCGATTCGGACGGATGTCGGATGCGGTGCTCGCGAGCGAGAGCCGCAGCCTGCTGTCCGCTGGTCCTGTCGAGCTGGCCGATGCCATCTCCGCACGCGCCGCCGAGTACCTCGAGGTGGCCGGTGTCTGACGCGCAGCGCACTGTTCCCGAGGTCGACAGGGCAGCGGCGGCACGCCGTGCGGTCGAACGTCGCCGCGCCAGGGCGTCGGTCAAACGAGACCTCACCATGCGCGTGGTGACCCCGCAGGCCGTCCTTCGGCGTGCGACAGCCGACGCCGACTCGGTCGAGGGGTCGATGCGCATCACCGACTTCCTCCTGGCTCTCCCCGCTATCGGTGCAGGTAAGCGCGACCGCGTGCTCGAAGAGCTGCACATCTCCCCGGTGAAGCGGCTCGGTGGTCTCGGCGCCCGCCAGCGCCGGGTGCTGGAGGCCTGGCTCGACTCTCGTTTCCCGGTGCCGAGTCCTCGCGAGGCCAGGAGCCGTTTGCTGGTCCTCGCCGGACCCACAGCGGTCGGGAAGGGAACGGTCGCCGCGCACATCCGCGAGAACAACCCCGAGATCCATCTGTCGGTCTCGGCGACCACCCGCCCTCCGCGGCCGGGTGAGATCGACGGTGTGCACTACTACTTCGTGGACGACGCCGAGTTCGACCGGCTCATCGCCGACGACGAGCTGCTCGAGTACGCCGTGGTGCACAACCGCTCTCGCTACGGCACGCCGCGCGCGCCGATCGATGCCGCACTGGCCGAGGGCAAGACCGTCCTCCTCGAGATCGACCTGCAGGGCGCGCGCCAGGTGCGGCGTGCTGAGCCGTCGGCGACGCTGATCTTCCTGCTGCCTCCGAGCTGGGACGAACTGGTCCATCGACTGGTCGGGCGAGGCACGGAAGACGCCGAGGAACGGGCCAGACGACTGCGCACCGCGAAGGTCGAACTCGCCGCTCAGAACGAGTTCGATCACCTCGTCGTGAACGAGGACGTCGCCACGGCGGCTCGCGAGGTCGTAGAATTGTCTACAAGCTCTGCGCGCTGAGCGTCTTCGCGCGCCTTTCGCACCGTCTTCGCGACGATCCCGTCGCCTGATCAGGAGGTCTCACCATGGCCGGACACAACAACGGCATCATCGATCCCCCCATCGACAACCTGCTCGACCGCGTCGACTCGAAGTACGAACTCGTCATCTACGCCGCCAAGCGCGCGCGCCAGATCAACGACTACTACTCCGACCTGCACGAGGGAAACCTCTTCGACAACGTCGGCCCGCTCGTGGACTCCTCCGTCGAGGACAAGCCGCTCACCATCGCGCTGCACGAGATCAACGAGGACAAGCTCCGCCTGCGTCACGCAGAGTGATATTCGAGGCCGCGCCTCCTTTCTGTCGGAGGCGCGGTCCAGAATGGGTGCAACACCCTCCATCCATCCGTCCCGTTCTGGAGTATCGATGAGCGCCCTGCGTCTGTTCACGTCCGAGTCCGTCACCGAGGGGCACCCGGACAAGATCTGCGACCAGATCTCGGACAGCATCCTCGACGGCCTCATCGCGAAAGACAAGGGTTCCCGCGTCGCCGTGGAGACGCTCGTCACGACCGGCCTCGTGCACGTGGCTGGCGAGATCCGTACCGACGCCTACGTCGACATCCCCACGATCGTCCGTCAGGTCGTGAACGGCATCGGCTACACCTCCAGCGACACCGGCTTCGACGGTTCGTCCTGCGGCGTGAGCGTCTCGGTGGGGGAGCAGTCGACCGACATCGCACACGGCGTCGACAGCGCGCAGGAGCACCGCGACGGCTCGTCCGTCGATCCGCTCGACTCTCTCGGCGCCGGTGACCAGGGCATCATGTTCGGTTTCGCGACCAACGAGACCCCGCAACTGATGCCGATGGCCGCGTGGACGGCGCATCGTCTCGCCGAGCGTCTCACCGAGGTGCGTCGCAGCGGTGTGCTGCCGTTCCTGCGTCCCGACGGCAAGACGCAGGTCACGCTCGGCTACGACGGCTTCACCCCGAAGACGGTCGACGCCGTCGTGGTCTCCACTCAGCACCACCCCGACATCTCGCAGGAAGAGCTCAAGGCCAAGGTCCGCGAGCACGTGATCGACCCGGTGCTCGAAACGACAGGCCTCGACCTCGACGACGTCACCTTCTACATTAACCCCGCAGGGCCCTTCGTCACCGGTGGCCCGAAGGGCGATGCCGGGCTCACCGGACGCAAGATCATCATCGACACCTATGGGGGAGCGGCCCGCCACGGTGGCGGTGCCTTCAGCGGCAAAGACCCGTCCAAGGTCGACCGTTCCGGTGCGTATGCGACCCGATGGGTGGCGAAGAACGCGGTTGCGGCCGGTCTCGCCGATCGCCTCGAGGTGCAGGTGGCCTACGCGATCGGCGTCGCTCGGCCCGTAGGGCTGTACGTCGAGACGTTCGGCACGGGGAAGGTATCGGACGAGGCCATCACGCGGGCGATCACCGAAGTGTTCGACCTGCGTCCTCAGGCCATCATCGAGCAGCTCGTCCTGCTGCGCCCGATCTACGCCCAGACGGCCGCCTACGGGCACTTCGGCCGTGAACTCCCCGACTTCACCTGGGAGCGCACGGACCGCGCCGAAGAGCTGCGCCGCGCTGCCGGGCTCTGATGGGACCGCGGTCCTGATGCCTCCGGAGAGCCGGCGCATCGCGCGCGTGCTCCTCGATTCGCCCCTGCCGCAGCTCGACCGACTGTTCGACTACGCCCTTCCGGCCGAGTTGGGCGATGTGCCTCTCGGTGTCCGCGTGCAGGTTCCCCTGCGCACCGCAGGACGGATGGTCGACGGCTACGTCGTCGAGATCGACACCGAGGACGACGCCGACCGGGCGCTCTCGGAGGTCGAGAGCGTGGTATCTGTGGTGCCCGTGCTTCCGGAGCGCCTGCACACGCTCGCGCGACGTGTCGCGGACCGGGCCGCCGGCTCCGCCTCCGACGTGCTGCGGCTGGTGATCCCGAAACGTCAGGTGCGCGTGGAGAAGGCATGGACCGCTGACACGCCGACGGCGACCCTCGAAGCCGACGCGCTCGTGATGGCGGACGACACGATCAGCCTCTACGAAGGCCTCGATGCCGTCCTCGACTCCGGCGGCCGTGCAGCGGTCGAGGCGATTCCCCAGCTCGTCGACGGCGTGCAGGGGTGGGCCAGATTGCTGGCGTCTTCGGCGGCGCGGATGCTCGCCGCCGGCAAGTCTTCGATCATCGTCGTCCCGGACAGCCGCGACCTCGACCGACTCCTCGCGGCACTCGAGGCTCTCGTGCCTGCCGAGGCGGTCGTGCGTCATGACTCTCGGCAGTCCAACCCCGACCGCTATCGCGGATTCCTGCGCACTCTCGAAGACGCCCCGTGCATCGTGGTGGGAAACCGTTCGGCCGTCTACTCTCCGGTCGTGGCGGGCCTGGTGGCGATCTGGGACGATGGCGACCCGCTTCTGGGGGAGCCGTTGGCTCCTTATGTCAATGCGCGCGATGCGGCGCTGCTCCGTCAGGAGCTCGAGGGCTCCGCTCTCCTGTTCGCCGGACACACTCGCACGACCGATGTCGAACGCCTCGTCGTCCTCGGCTGGCTCCACGACGTCAGAGCAGCGCGTCGGGTGCTCCCGCGTGTCGTGCTCAGCACACCGCAGGAGATGGAACAGCCCACGGCGCAGCGGATGCCGTCGTCTGCATTCCTCGCCGCCCGAAATGCGGCGGCGGAGGGCCCAGTGCTCGTGCAGGTCTCACGACCGGGTTTCTCTCCGTCGCTGGTGTGCGCGGAGTGCAGGGCTCCGGCCCGATGCGCCCACTGCGGCGGTCCTCTCGGCGCGAAGCATCGCGGTGCAGTCCCTGTGTGCGGGTGGTGTGGTCGTGCGGCGAGCGCCTGGGCCTGTTCTTCCTGCTCCTCCACGAAGCTGCGCCTCGCCTCGTCGGGGAGCGAGCGCACCGCTGACGAGCTCGGCAGAGCGTTCCCGGGCGTGCGCGTGATCGTCGCGGACGGTGCGCACCCGGTGGAACGCGTCCCGGCCAAACCGGCACTGGTGGTCGCGACCCGCGGCGCAGAACCGATTGCCGACGGCGGGTATCGCGCGGTCGTCCTCCTCGATGGCCCGCGAATGCTCCAGGCACCTGATCTGCGCGTCGCCGAGTCCTGCCTGCGATGGTGGTCGAATGCGGCTGCGCTGGCCGCGCCAGGGGCACCGATCCATCTCGTCGGCGTGAACGGCGCAGCGGCGAAGGCCCTGGCGACGTGGAACCATGCAGGCCATGCCCGATCCGAGCTCGAGAGCAGAGCTCCCCTGCACATGCCCCCGACGACCCGTGTGGCACTGGTTCAGGGCTCCGTCCCCGCGGTCGGGAACGCTCTCGCTTCCCTCGCCGAGCTCGCCCTGCCCCCGGGCGCGGTGCTCGGGCCCGTCCCCGTCGAATCAGATGACGTGCCACCCCGCGTGCGGGCGCTGGTCAGGTTCGACTACGGCGCCGGTCCTCGTGTGGCCACGGCGCTGCGTGCGGCAGTGGTCGCCGAAGCCGTGAGCGGCCGTCGTAGAAAGGGGCGTGCCACCAAGAGCACGCTCTCCGTCCGCCTCGATATCCTCGAACCAGAGCTCTGACCCTTCCGGAGAACCTTCATGCGCCTCGTCTTCGCCGGCACACCATCCGCCGCCGTGCCCACCCTCCGTCGTCTCGCGACTTCCCATGACATCGCTGCTGTCGTCACGCGCCCCGATGCGCCATTGGGCCGCCGTCGCGTGCTGACCGCGTCTCCCGTGGCCCAGGCAGCCATGGAACTGGGGCTCCCCGTCATCAAGACCGCCCGCCTCGACGATGCCGCGACCGCTCAGATCTCGGCTCTGCAGGTCGACCTCGGCGTGATCGTGGCCTACGGCGGGCTGGTCCGCGAGCCCCTGCTCTCGGCGCCGACCGCGGGCTGGATCAACCTGCACTTCTCGCTGTTGCCGACGTGGCGTGGAGCCGCCCCTGTCCAGCGTGCGCTGATCGCCGGGGACCGGGTGCTCGGCGCCAGCGTCTTCCAACTCGTCGCGGAGCTCGATGCCGGCGATGTCTTCGCCATGCGGGAGGTCGACGTGCCCGCGACGGCGACAGCCGGCGAGGTGCTCGACATACTCGCTGCCGATGGAGCAGACCTCACGGCCGAGGTCGTGTCGGCGATCGCAGACGGCACCGCGCGGGCGGTTGCGCAGGAGGGGGCACCGACCTTCGCCGCGAAGCTCACGCTCGCCGATGGACTGCTCGACTGGGACCAGCCGCTCGAGGCCGTGTTCGCCCGTTTCCGCGGGGTCACGCCAGAGCCCGGAGCGCACACGACCGTCGGCGGGCAGCCGCTCAAGATACTCGAAGCCGTTCCTGCTCCTGATGCCGAGCCGCTGGCCGCCGGACACTTCCGTGGGACCAGGACGGCACTCCAGATCGGCACCGCCACCGGAGCGTTGGCCGTGGCGCGGGTGCAGCCGGCAGGCAAGGGAGCGATGAACGCGGTCGACTGGTGGCGCGGACAGCGCGGCGGCGAAGAGCTGCAGGCCGGATCATGAGCGACGACGCACGGAACAAACGGTCCTCTCGATCGCGGGATCAGCGCACGCCGGGCCAGCGGGCAGGCGTTGTGAGGCGCTCCGAGCAGCGCGGGCCGATACGCACGGTTCAGCCTGCGAGACGCGTCGCATACGACGTCTTGCGGGCCGTGTCGGAGACGGACGCCTATGCGAACCTGGTGCTTCCCTCAGCCATCGCCGAAGCAGGTCTCGCCCCGCAGGATGCCGCGCTCGCGACCGAGCTCACCTACGGCACCCTGCGCCGGCTCGGCACCTACGACGCGATCATCGCGGCTGCTGCCGATCGCCCGGCAGACAGCATCGATTCAGCCGTGCTCGACGCGCTGCGGCTCGCGGTCCACCAGCTTCTCGCCACACGCGTCGCATCGCACGCCGCGGTGAACGAGTCGGTGAACCTCGTGGCGGTGGAGTCCGGTCGCGGGGCCTCGAGCTTCGCGAACGCGGTTCTTCGGCGCATCACGCGAGACTCGGGCGAGCAGTGGCAGGAGCGGATCGAGGAACACGCCCGGTCGGATGACGGACGGCTGGCGCTGCGGTCCGCGCATCCGGTCTGGGTGATCCGTGCCCTGCGCCGTGCACTCGCGGCAGAGGGGCGTGGTGATGAACTGGAAGCGCTGCTCGAGGCCGACAACGCCTCGCCGGAGGTGACCCTCGTCGCGCTGCCAGGTCTGGCGGAGCCGGGTGAACCCCACCTTCCCTACGCACCCACCGCATTCGTCTCGCCTGGCGGCGACCCGCGTCGTTCCGTTGAGGCATCCGGCGGCACGATCCGTGTGCAGGACGAGGGTTCCCAGTTGGTGGCTCTGGCGCTGGCGGGCGCCGCGCCCATCACGGCGGGGGAGCGATGGCTCGACCTGTGTGCCGGTCCGGGTGGGAAGACCGCACTGCTCGCAGCGATCGCCCTCGAGCATGACGCCACGCTCGAGGCGAACGAGGTCGTTCCCGCACGCGCGCGCCTGGTGCGCAAGGCCCTCAGAGCGGTTCCCGGCGAGGTGGTCGTGCACGAGCAGGACGGCCGCGAACTCGGCGCCGCTCGTACCGGCGAGTTCGACCGCATCCTCGTCGATGCGCCGTGCACGGGGCTCGGCGCGCTGCGTCGTCGCCCGGAGGCACGCTGGCGCAAGACACCGGCCGATGTCGCCGAGCTGGTTCCGTTGCAGGTCGAGTTGCTCTCCGCGGCGCTGGATGCCCTCGCGCCCGGTGGAATCGTCGCCTACGTCACATGCTCGCCCCATCTCGCCGAGACCACCGGAGTCGTGAGAGAGGTGCTGCGCGAGCGTGCCGATATCGTCGAGCTCGACGCTCGCTCGGTGATCGCGGACGTGGCCCTGTCGCCGATCGACCTCGCAGAAGAGGGCCGCGCGGACTCCGGCAGTGCTCAACTCTGGCCGCACCGGCACGGTACCGACGCGATGTTCCTCGCGCTGCTGCAGCGCTCGGCAACGGTGAACACTTCAGGGAAGGAAGGGTAAGACCATGGAACTACCTCGTGCCCCGCGCATCAATCCGAGCATTCTGGCCGCCGACTTCGTGAACATGCAGGCTGATCTCGCCCGGATCGCCACCGCTGACTTCGCTCACGTCGATGTGATGGACAACCATTTCGTTCCCAATCTCACCTTCGGCACCCAGATGGTGGAGCGGATCCAGGCGACCAGTCCGATTCCGCTCGATGTCCATCTGATGATCACCGATCCGGAGCGATGGGCTCCGGAGTACGCGGAGATCGGCGCGGCAAGTGTCACTTTCCACCTCGAGGCCGCTGCAGATCCCGTCGCTCTCGCCCGTCGTCTGCGTGATATCGGCACGCGTGCCGGGGTCGCCGTCAAGCCGGCCACCCCCGTCGACACGCTGTACGACGTGCTCGACGAATTCGATCAGATCCTCGTGATGACTGTGGAGCCGGGCTTCGGAGGTCAGGGGTTCATGCCCGAGACGATGCCGAAGCTCCGTGCCCTCGCCGACGAGGCGCGTCGGCGAGGGTCGCAGGTATGGCTCCAGGTCGACGGGGGCATCTCCGACCGCACGATCGAGATCGCAGCCTCCGCCGGCGCCGATACGTTCGTCGCAGGATCCGCCGTGTACGGAGCCGATGACGTCGAGGCTGCCATCTCCCGGCTGAGAGACCTCGCCAGAGCCGCTAGCCTGGAACCGTGAAGACTTTCGACGAGCTGTTCGCCGAGCTCAGCGTCAAGGCCGAGACCCGCCCTGAGGGATCCGGCACCGTCGCCGAGCTCGACGGCGGTGTGCACACGATCGGCAAGAAGATCGTCGAAGAGGCCGCCGAGGTGTGGATGGCGTCGGAGTACGAGTCCGACGAGGCCGCGGCCGAAGAGATCTCGCAGCTGCTCTACCACGTCCAGGTGATGATGCTCGCGAAGGGTCTCAGCCTGCAGGACGTCTACCGACATCTGTGATGCGCTCCGTTCCGACCCCCTCGAACTGAAAGCCATCCATGCTGCGCATCGCCGTTCCCAACAAGGGCTCGCTCTCCGAAACCGCCGCCGACATGCTCGCCGAAGCGGGTTATGCCGGTCGACGTGACCCCAAGACCCTGCATGTCATCGACGCCGAGAACGACGTCGAGTTCTTCTTCCTCCGTCCCAAGGACATCGCGACGTACGTCGGTTCCGGTGCGATCGATGTGGGGATCACCGGTCGTGACCTCCTCCTCGACGCTCGGATGCCGGGTGCACGCGAGATCGAGGCGCTCGGCTTCGCCGGCTCCACCTTCCGGTTCGCTGCGCCGACTGGCCGCTACACCGATGTGTCCGAGCTCGATGGTCTGCGCATCGCGACCTCCTATCCGGGCCTGGTGGATGCCTTCCTCGACGAGCGCGACATCGCGGTCGACCTGGTGCCGCTCGATGGGGCGGTCGAGTCCGCCGTCCGTCTCGGTGTCGCCGATGCGGTCGCAGATGTGGTCGAGACCGGAACCACGCTGCGTCAGGCCGGGTTGGAAGTCTTCGGACCTGTCATCCTGGAATCCGAAGCCGTGCTCATCGCCGGACCGGTCGACGCCGAAGGCGCCGATACGCTTCTGCGTCGCCTCCGTGGCGTCATGGTTGCTCGTCGCTTCGTGATGATCGACTACGACCTGCCGGTGGCGCTCCTCGATGACGCCGTCAAGATCGCCGGTGGGGTCGAGTCGCCGACCGTCTCGCCGCTGCGGGATCCCGAGTGGGTAGCAGTGCGGGTGATGGTGGCGCGCACGCGCGTCAACCCCGTGATGGACGCTCTCTACGGGCTGGGCGCGAGGGCGATCCTGGTCACCGCCATCCACAACGCGAGGCTCTGATGACTCTCGCCAGCCGTGTCATCCCGTGTCTCGACGTGGCCGATGGCCGCGTGGTCAAGGGTGTGAACTTCGAGAACCTGCGCGACATGGGAGACCCGGTCGAGCTCGCCAGACACTACGCCGCGCAGGGAGCGGATGAGATCACCTTCCTCGATGTGACCGCGACGGTGGACGCGCGGGCCACGACCTACGACGTCGTGCAGCGCACCGCCGAGCAGGTGTTCGTTCCGTTGACTGTCGGCGGGGGAGTGCGAAGCGTCGACGACGTCGCCCGACTCCTGTCGGTGGGGGCCGACAAGGTCGGGGTGAACTCCGCCGCGATCGCACGGCCCGAGCTCATCGGGGAGATCGCCGACCGGTTCGGTGCGCAGGTGCTCGTGCTCTCCCTCGACGTGAAGCGCGCCCCGACGACGCATTCCGGTTTCGTGATCACCACGCACGGCGGCCGCACCCAGACCACGCTCGACGCTCTCGACTGGGCACGCGAGGCCACAGAGCGAGGCGCCGGCGAGCTTCTCGTGAACTCGATCGACGCGGACGGCACTCGTGACGGGTTCGACCTCGAGCTCGTGCGGTTGATGCGTGAGGCCGCTTCCGTTCCCGTCATCGCCTCGGGTGGTGCAGGTCAGGCGTCCGACTTCGCTCCCGCCATCAAAGCAGGTGCAGACGCGGTCCTGGCTGCCAGCGTGTTCCACACCGGCGCGCTCACCGTGGGTGACGTCAAAGACGCGCTTCGCGCGGAGGGAGTGCTCGTACGATGACCGACGCAGACGGGCAGACGACTTCTGTCGAAGATCGCATCGCTCAGGTCGTCTTCAACGCCGACGGTCTGGCCCCCGTGATCGTGCAACAGTGGGACACGCATGAGGTTCTGATGCTCGCGTGGGTGGACGCGGAAGCACTCCGGCGCACGTTGACCTCCGGTCGCGCGACCTACTGGTCGCGCTCGCGTCAGGAGTACTGGCGCAAGGGCGACACCTCCGGCCACGTCCAGGTCGTGCACGAGGCGCGCCTGGATTGCGACGGGGATGCGATCCTCCTTCTCGTCGCGCAGACAGGCCCGGCATGCCACACCGGCACTCGTACATGCTTCGACGCGAACGATCTCGAGGCGATCGTCGGAGAGGACCAGTCATGACCTTCGCGCAGCGCGGTCGCTCGCTCTCCGTCTCCGGCTTCCTCCTCGCAGGCGCGATCGGCATTATCTCCTCGACCCAGACGTGGTTGACGGTGTCGCGAGCGGATGCCGGCGAGGCGATCCTGGTCCCCGGCGCTTCGGCGCTCGTGCTGTTGGCCCCGCTCAGCCTGGCGGTGCTGGCGCTCGGTGCCGCACTGTCGATCGCCGGCAAGGCGGTGCGCCTCGTGTTCGGGGTGCTCGCGGCGGCGACGGCACTCTTCCTCGGCTGGTCGACGCTCCAGCTGCTCCTCAGCGAGCCCTTCGACGCTGTGGCCGCCACCGTCACCGAGGTGACGGGTCTGGCCGGCGGTGATGCGGTCCATGAGGTCGTGGTGAGCATCGTCCCGTCGGCTTGGCCGTACATCGCATTGGTGGGCTGGGCGATCCTGCTCTTCGCCTCGATCGTCGTCCTGATCACGTGGCGCGGCTGGAAGGCCGGAGGGCGGCGGTATCGCACCGATCACGTCGACGTCGCGCACGACGGTCCCGTCGACGCCGTCGATTCCTGGGACGAGCTGTCCCGGGGAACCGATCCGACGCGCTGACCCCGATAGACTTGTAACGAACTGCACGTCGTCCCTGGAGGAGAACATGACCAACCCGATCGCCGACCCCGGCCACGGACACTCGCCTGCAGCCTGGACCGCCGTCGTCATCATGCTGGTCGGCGTCACCGCCGGCACGGTCGCGTTCTGCTTCGAGCAGCCGACTCTCGTCGTGATCTCGGTCGCTCTCGTCCCGATCGGCGCGATCGTCGGGTGGGTGCTCTCGAAGGCCGGCTACGGCGTGAAGGGTCCGAAGTACGCTCCGAAGGCGCACTAATGGTGCTCGCCGACCTGACGGCCGGCGCTGTCGCAGACGCTGAGCGTCGCGCCCTGTCGCGTCCCCTTGCCGCTCTCGAGCGGGAGGCGCTCGCACGCCCGGCTGCCAAGGATGCGCTGTCGTTTCTTGCGCCGGCGGATCGCGTGAAGATCATCGCGGAGGTCAAGCGGGCCAGTCCTTCGCGTGGAGCGCTCGCTGAGATCCCTGATCCCGCCCTGCAGGCGTCGCTCTACGAGACAGGCGGAGCCTCCGCGATCAGCGTGCTGACCGAAGAGCGTCGCTTCGGCGGCAGTCTCGCCGACCTCGAAGCGGTCACTGCAAGGGTCTCGCTCCCGGTGCTGCGCAAGGACTTCATCGCCACCCGCTATCAGGTGCTCGAAGCCCGCGCGGCAGGCGCCGATCTGGTGCTGCTGATCGTCGCAGGGCTCGACGCCGACGTGCTTCGCGACCTCTTCGCCTTCATCGGCGAACTGGGCATGACACCACTGGTCGAAACCCATTCCGCGGACGAGCTCGAAGCGGCGATCGATCTCGGTGCCCCGCTCATCGGCGTGAATGCACGGGATCTGAAGACTCTGGAGCTCGATCGAGACCTGTTCGGACGCCTGGTCGATCGCATCCCCGATTCCGCGGTGAAGATCGCTGAATCCGCGGTGCTCACCCCCGCTGATGTCGTGCACTACCGCTCCGCGGGCGCCGATGTCGTCCTGATCGGCGAGGCGCTCGTGACCGGCGACCCCGTCGCCACCCTCAAGAGTTTCCTGGAGGCATGAGAGGCATGACGAGCCTGCGCGACCAGCACGGCCCCTTCTTCGGTGAGTTCGGCGGGCGCTACATGCCCGAGTCGCTCATCGCCGCCATCGATGAGCTGACGCTCGCCTACGAGGCGGCGATCGTGGACCCGGAGTTCCGCGCAGAGCTCGCACACCTGCTCAGCTCCTATGCCGGGCGTCCTTCTGCGATCACCGAGGTGCCGCGTTTCGCCGAGCATGCCGGCGGAGCGCGCGTCTTCCTCAAGCGCGAGGATCTGAACCACACCGGATCCCACAAGATCAACAACGTGCTCGGTCAGGCGCTGCTCACCAAGCGCCTCGGCAAGACCCGCGTGATCGCCGAGACCGGTGCCGGCCAGCACGGCGTGGCAACCGCGACGGTGGCCGCGCTCTTCGGCCTGGAGTGCACGATCTACATGGGTGAGGTCGACACGGAGCGTCAGGCGCTCAATGTCGCGCGCATGCGTCTTCTCGGCGCGGAGGTCATCGCGGTCACCTCCGGATCCCGCACACTCAAGGACGCGATCAACGACGCCTACCGCGACTGGGTGGCATCCGTGGAGACGACGAATTACATCTTCGGCACCGCTGCCGGGCCCCATCCGTTCCCCGCGATGGTCCGCGACTTCCAGAAGATCATCGGCGAAGAGGCGCGTGCCCAGCTGCTGGATGAGGTCGGACGGCTTCCCGACGCGGTGGTCGCCTGCGTGGGCGGCGGCTCCAACGCCATCGGCATGTTCGATGCCTTCCTCGATGACGAAGACGTGAAGCTCTACGGCGTCGAGGCTGCGGGCGACGGTGTCGACACCGACAAGCACGCGGCTTCGATCGAGCGCGGGCGCCCCGGGGTGCTGCACGGCGCGAAGACCTACGTTCTCCAGGACGAAGACGGCCAGACGATCGAATCGCACTCGATCTCGGCCGGACTCGACTATCCGGGTGTCGGTCCCGAGCACTCCTGGCTCGCCGACATCGGTCGGGCCGAGTACATCCCCGCGACCGACGACGAGGCGATGCAGGCGCTGCGTCTGCTCAGCCGTACCGAAGGCATCATCCCGGCGATCGAGTCGGCGCATGCCCTCGCGGGCGCGATGCGCATCGGGCGTGACCTCGGACCGGACGGACTGATCGCCGTGTGCCTCTCCGGTCGCGGAGACAAGGACATGGACACGGCCGCACGCTACTTCGAGCTCTACGACGAGGCCGCGCTGGCGCACGACGTTTCCGAGGAGACCGAAGAGGAAGAGATGGCAGCGAAGGGGGAGCCGCAGCTATGAGCCGCGTGGAAGAGGCGATCCAGCGCGCCCAGGACGCTGGCCGCAGCGCCTTCGTCGGATACCTGCCTGTCGGATTCCCCGATCTCGAGACCAGCATCCAGGCTGCCATCGCCCTCGCCGAGAACGGCGTGGACATCATCGAACTGGGTCCGCCTTACAGCGATCCGGTGATGGACGGTGCGATCATCCAGGAGGCCACCACCAAGGCTCTCGCCGCGGGCTTCCGGATGGCCGATCTCTTCACCGCCATCCGCGCGATCACGTCCGCGACCGACGTTCCGGTCCTGGTGATGACCTATTGGAACCCGGTGATGCAGTACGGTATCGATCGCTATGCGGACGACCTGCTCGCCGCCGGCGGCGCTGGCCTCATCACACCCGACATCACGCCGGACGCGGCAGGGGAGTGGATCGCAGCCAGCGAGCGGACGGGCCTTGACCGCGTCTTCCTCGCGGCTCCGACCTCATCAGACGAGCGTCTCGATCTGGTCGTGAAGTCGTCGACCGGGTTCGTCTACACCGTCTCGACGATGGGCATCACGGGGGAGCGCGCCGAACTCGACCGCGCTGCCCGCACGCTCGTCGGACGTCTGCGGGCGCACGGAGCCCACCGCGCCTGCGTCGGAATCGGCATCTCCACCGCCGAACAGATCGCCGGAGTCTCCGAGTACGCCGACGGCGCCATCGTCGGCACGGCGCTCGTCCGCGCTCTGCGTGACGGCGGAGTACCGGCCCTCGCAGAAGTCACCCGAAACCTGGCCTCCGGCACCTCGTCGGCACGCCCCGATCACGAGAACTAGAATCGCACTCATGTCACTCGCGCTCCACAGCACCTTCACGAACGTGCTCGCCAGCATCCCGAGCCCCACGGTCTCGTACTTCGACCTCGGGCCCATCCGGATCCACTTCTACGCGCTGTGCATCATCGCGGGCATCATCGCGGCGACGTTCTTGACCAACCACCGCCTCACCAAGCGCGGTGCAGAGCCGTGGGT
>JBOGEI010000037.1:0-24498 GCA_050701935.1 Microbacterium sp. | reverse complement strand
GTGTGACGCCGTGCGGCTCCGGCCCATAGGCTCGAAGCATGTCGTCGTCTCCGTACGGTTCCTGGCCATCGCCCTACTCCGCCGCTTCCGTTGCGGCGTCTTCCCCCCGCATCGACGGCGCGCGCTTCGTCGGGACGGAGATCTGGTGGGGCGAGTCGGTGCCCTCCGAGAAGGGGCGCGTGACGGTGAGGAGCACTTCCGGAGACGAGATCCTCCCCGCACCCTGGAGCGCCCGTTCGCGCGTTCACGAGTACGGCGGAGGAGCCTGGACCGCGGATGACCAGGGCACTCTGTACTTCGTCGACGCCGCCGATCAGCGGATCCACCGCCGAACAGCCGAAGGAGAACTCGTCCCCCTCACGGTGCCGGGCCCCTCCCACGGAGGCCTGCGCCTGCAGAACGGCCGCCTGCTCGCCGTGCGCGAAGATCTCTCGAGCACGCCGCACCTCCGCTCGATCGTCGAGATCCCGCTCGACGGCTCCGCCGCTGATGACGCCTCCGCTATCAGGGTGATCCTGGAAGGCGAGGGCTTCTTCGCCCACCCCGCGCTCTCCCCCGATGGAACCCGTGTGGCCTGCATCTCGTGGAGTCAGGGACGGATGCCGTGGGAGGATGCGCATGTGCACATCGCAGAGGTCGACGGTGGGACTGCGCAGGCGATCCCCTCGCGGGCGGCCCTGCAGCCGGAGTGGCTCAGCGACAGCGAGCTTGTCTTCGCCGACGACCCCGACGGTCGCTGGGCTCTGCAGCTCATCACCCTCGACGGAGTGGTTCCCCTCGGCACGGCACGGCCGCTCACGCGCTCCGACGCCGACACGGGCTACGGGCTCTGGGTGCTCGGCAACCGCTGGTATCAGCCGCTCGACGACGGCCGTATCGTCGCTGTCTGCACCAACGGACGCGACGAAGTCGTCGTGATCGACGCCGACGGCGGAGCGCGCGTGATCGGGTTCCCGGGCGATGGCCATGTGAGCATCGACGCCGTCGACGGCACCCGCGTGCTTCTCTCTGGCAATGGCTCGCGGGTGAACCCGGGGCTGTGGTGCGTCGATGTCGACTCGGGCGAGGTCGTCCCGGTCCGCGGCGGCGAACCCGTCGATGCGCAGTGGATGCCGCCGGCGATGTCCATCGAGATCGAGGGCCCCCACGGCGTGGTGCACGCCTTCGCCTATCCGCCGGCGAACCCCGGGGTACCTGCCCCCGATGACGAGCTCCCGCCCTATGTCGTACTCGTTCACGGCGGGCCGACGGCGCACGTCACCGGTGCTTCCTCTGCGGCGACCGCCTTCTACACGAGCCGGGGCATCGGCGTGCTCGACGTCAACTACGGCGGCTCCACGGGTTACGGCCGCGCCTACCGCGAACGTCTGGACCGGCAGTGGGGAGTCGTCGATGTCGACGATGTGATCGCCGCAGCACGCGGACTCGCCGATGCAGGACTCGCCGACCCCGCCCGCATCGCGATCCGCGGCGGCTCGGCCGGTGGATGGACGGTGCTCTCCGCCCTGGTCCGCGGAGGTGCGTTCGCCGCAGGGATCAGCCGCTACGGCGTGGCCGACCTGCGGATGCTGGTCGCGGAGACCCACGACTTCGAGGCGTCGTACATCGACGGACTTGTCGGGCCGCTCCCCGAATTCGAACACCTCTACATCGATCGCTCGCCCCTCACCCATGCCGAACGCATCGAGGTGCCGGTGCTGCTGCTGCAGGGCGGGGAGGACCGGGTTGTGCCCGCGTCTCAATCCGAGGCCATCCGCGACGCTCTCGCCGAACGCGGCATCGACCACGAGTACGTGCTCTACCCCGGGGAAGGGCACGGCTTCCGCAGTGCCGAGACGATCATCGACGCCCTCGAGCGCGAGCTGGTCTTCCTCGGCCGTGTGTTCGGCTTCGAACCCCGCCTGTGACCGTCGGGGACTACTCGCCGACGCGGTTGCGCAGACGCATCGCACGGTCTGCTTCGCGGGTGTCCTGCCGCTCGCGCAGGGTCTGACGCTTGTCGTACTCGCGCTTGCCCTTGGCGAGCGCGATCTCGACCTTGGCGCGGCCGTCCGAGAAATAGAGCTTCAGCGGGATCAGCGTGTAACCGCCGGCGGAGACCGCATGCGCGATCTTCTCGATCTCCGCGCGGTGCAGCAGCAGCTTGCGGATTCGCTTGGCCGAATGGTTCGTCCAGTGTCCCTGCGAGTACTCGGGGATGTGCACGGAGTCGAGGAAGACCTCGTTGCCCTTCACGAATGCGTAGCCGTCGCTGAGGTTGGCTCGTCCCTGACGCAGTGACTTGACCTCGGTGCCGGTGAGCACCATCCCCGCCTCGTACGACTTCTCGATCGTGTAGTCGTGACGTGCGCGACGATTGGTCGCGACGACCTTCTCTCCGCGTTCCCTGGGCATGATGCTCTCCTGTTGCCGTGATGAGCTCGACCATCGTTCCGGCCGAGCAGCCTTTCAGGATATCAGGTGCGGAGCCAGCGTCTGATCGCGAAGCCTGCCGACAGGGCGGCCAGCACCACACCGATACCGATCAGCACAGGGACCACGAGCGCAGCATCCTGCATCGTCACCCAGGTCGTGATGAAAGGCACCCGCCCTCGCAGGTACCCGTTCACCCCGAAGTGCACACCCGCCACGATCGCGGCGCTGGCCAACGCCGAGCCGAGGAACGCCGCGAACACGCCTTCGAGAATGAACGGCGTCTGGATGAAGCGGTTGGAGGCTCCGACCAGGCGCATGATCCCGATCTCCTTGCGTCTCGCGTACGCCGACAACCGAATGGTCGTGCCGATGAGGAGAGTCGCCGCGATGAGCATCAGCACCGCGATGCCGACGGCGATGTATGTCGCCACTGTCAACGCGGAGAACAGCGGTTCGAGGTACTGGAGTTGATCCTTCACCTGCTCGACGCCGTTCTGGCCGCTGAACGCTTCGGCGAGCACCTGCGACTGCCCAGGATCCTTCATCGTGACGAAGAACACTTCGAAGGCCTGGTCGGGCGTGAGAACGCTCGCCTGGTCCGCGCCAACCTGTTCGACGAGTTTCGCGTAGGTCTCTTCCTTGGTGTCGAACGTCATCGAGCTGATGAGGGGCTTGAGCGCGTCGCCCTCGAGCTGCGCACGCACTGCCGCGACCTGCTCCTCGCTCGCCGCACCGTCCAGGCATGTGTCGGATTCCGAGACGGCCGAGCACATGTAGACCGCCACCTGAGCGCGTTCCGCCCAGTAGCCGCGCATGACGCCGATCTGTCCCTGCATCAGGATCGCGGCGCCGACGAAGGTCAGCGAGACGAACGTGACGAGCACGACGGAGATCACCATCGAGATGTTCCGGCGAAGCCCGCCAAGGGCTTCGGTCAGGATGAGTCCGATTCTCATGAGGTCGGGCCCACTTCCTCGTCGTCTTCATCCGAGAGCCCGAGGCGATCAGCGACTCCGAGCTCTGCGACGTCGACCGTCGGCAGTGTGATCGGGTGCGTACGCGGCCGAATGACAGTCGGCGGTTCGACGACAGCGGGAGGCTCCACGACGTTCGCGGCGGCAGCGGCCTCCGGCGAGCGGGTGGGCTCAGGGGGTTCGACGGTGCGCGGCGCCGGCGGGACCACCGTCTCCCCGTCGCGGTCAACGGCAGCGGCTTTGCGCTGCGTGCTGAGTTCCTCAGCGAGAGCGGCCCTGACCACGGACAGATCTGCCGTCTGCCGTTGCACTTCCTGCACAGCGGTGAGCGCGGCCGCAGCAGCCGCGCCTCGCACCTCCTCCGGCACGAGCCGCGGAATGTTCGAGGTGTCGCCGTAGCCGCCGTGCACCTCGTCGCGAACCATCTCGCCATCGCGGAGTTCGATCACCCGACGCTGCATCTGGTCGACGAAGCCGGCTTCGTGGGTGGCCATGAGGACCGTGGTGCCGCCGGCGTTGATGCGGGCGAGGAGCTGCATGATGTCGACGGACGTCGCGGGATCGAGGTTTCCCGTCGGCTCATCGGCGAGCAGCACCTGCGGACGATTGACGAGAGCGCGCGCGATCGCGACGCGCTGCTGCTCACCGCCCGAGAGTTCGTGCGGCATCCGCTTCTGCTTGCCGTCGAGGCCGACGAGGGCGAGGGCCTCCGGCACGGCCTGCTGGATGAAGCCGCGCGATGATCCGGTCACCTGCAGCGTGAATGCGACGTTCTGGTAGACGGTCTTCGACGGCAGCAGTCGGAAGTCCTGGAACACCGACCCGATGTGGCGACGGAAGTACGGCACCTTGCGATTGGCGAGCGCGCGCAGATCACGCCCGAGGACGGCGACCCGTCCTGACGTGGGCACGTCTTCGCGCAGGATGAGGCGCAGACAGGAGGACTTGCCGGAGCCCGAGGCTCCGACGAGGAAGACGAACTCCCCGCGTTGCACCTCGAAGTCGACACCGGAGAGGGCGGGCTTCGACGTCCCGCGGTAGCGTTTCGTGACGTTCTCGAACCGAATCATGGCGCTACGAGCCTAAGCGCGGGGTCTCGCGTGGCCGCGAGCGACACCCCGCGCGACGCTTCCGCCTCCCGATCCGATGGGGATTGCTCCCCATGCGGCAGGCCCGGTCGCGTAACCGCCCACTGATATACATGAAGATGCCGGTTGCACGAAGCAGCCGCCGCATTCTTCAAGGGGGACCCATGACGACACCTGCAGGCTGGTACGACGACGGATCGGGCCGTCAGCGCTGGTGGGACGGCCAGCAGTGGACCGAGCACTTCGCACCGGAAGCCGCGGCTTCGACCGACGTCTCCGAGGAGCCCGTCGGCCCGGAGACACCGTCGATCGATGGTGGCGTAGACGCACAGAACACGTTCGGCGCTCCAGGAGCGACGGCACCGACGACTCCACTCGGCGACGAGTTCGGCGCCTACGCCGCTCCGAACTCCCCGGCCGCCGCTCCGGCACCCTCGGCTGAGGCTTACCCCGGCACGCCGGCGTACCCCGCATCCCCGTCGGTCTACCCGGCCGCCGCGCCATACGGGCAGCCCGACCAGGACGCCCCGAAGAAGCTCTCGGTCCTCGGCTTGGTCGGCCTCGGCCTGTCCGCACTCGGAACGATCCTGGTGTTCATCCCGTTGATCGGATTCTTCGGCTTCATCCTGCTCGCCGCCGGATTCGTCGTGTCTCTCATCTCGCTCTTCCTCAAGGGCAAGAAGTGGCCGGGTATCACCGGTCTCATCCTGGCCGTCGTCGGCACGGTCGTCGGCATCGTGATGTCGTTCGTTCTTCTCTTCGCTATCGCACAGGGCGTGAGCAGCGAGATCGACAACCAGCCCACGTCGTCTCCGTCGACCGAGGCCACCTCGCCCAGCGAGAGCGAAGGGACCACCGGAGCGGGCCGTCCCACTGCCGAGGAACTCGCAGTCGGGATCGCGGCGATCATCCAGTCGACCGGGGCCGAGGGATACACACCCGAGCACATCACGTGCTTCGCTAATGAGTTTGCAGCATCCGACATCGACGACGAGACTCTCCGCATCATCGCTTCCGGCGACAGCGCTGCGTTCAACGACCCTGATGTCGCCCTCGCGTTCACCGAGGAGTTCGCCGACGCGCTGCCGAACTGCATCCTGCCCTGACACAGGAGCCGATGCCGAAGGCCCCAGGAGCCACCGCTCCTGGGGCCTTCTCCACGTAGTCGCCCTTCCATTCGACACGGGTCCCTCAGCGCCGCTACCGTCATCATGACGGCCAAATCTGTGTGGTTCGGCCTGCGTGGCGAGAATGACCTCATACGCTTCCACAGACCGAGAAAGACAGACGGGGACGCCTGATGACGACACCTGCCGGCTGGTACGACGACGGCTCCGGGAACCGACGGTGGTGGGACGGACTGCAATGGACCGAGCATGTCGTCACAGATGTGAAGAGCGCCGCAAGCGAGTCGGCCGCCGCTGAGTCGACGGTCTCCGAACCGACCTCGGCGCACGAGACTCCTGTCGACGCCGCCATACCGGTCGTACCTGTCGCCCCCGAAGCGCCTGGCTCCCAAGCCGCCGCTGCTGAGGCGGCGCCGTTCGTTCCGCCGTACACGCTCGCCGCCCAGGTGCCCTCCGCCCCCTCCCACGTATCGGCAACCGACGGTTCGATGTATCCGAGCCACGCCGGCTCCGTTGCTGCCGCCTGGCCGGTCGCAGCGCCGACGCCACCCCCGGCCGGTGTACCGGTGGTGGGCATCATCGGTCTGGTGGCCGTGGTCGTCGGCGTCGTCTGCGCCAGCATCCCGCTGACAGCGATCGTCGGATGGGGCCTCCTCGCGATCGGCTTCGTGCTCTCACTCGTCTCGCTGTTCCTGCGAGGACGGAAGTGGCCGGGGATCACCGGTCTGGCCGTCGCCGTGATCGGTGCCGTCCTGGCCGTCGCGATCTCATTCATCGTGATGGCGACGACCTCGCTCTCGGAGAACGACCGTGGCCCGCTCGCCGTCCCGAGCGAACGGCCACCCGGCGACGACGGCTCGACCGCACAGGGCGATGACCCCTCCGCCATCGAGGGAGCTGAGATGACCCCCTTCGAGGAGCTCGAGGTGGGCGACTGCATCCCCCTGGTCGAGTACGGCGATGAAGACATGATCTTCGAGCTTCCCGTCGTCCCCTGCGAACAGCCGCACACCGACGAGGTGTACCTCATCTTCGACGTCGAGGACGGTGAGTTCCCCGGTGATGACGCGCTGGGGGTCGTGGCATCGGACGGTTGCCTGGCAGCCTTCGAGGCCTATGTCGGCGTTCCCTACGAGGTGTCCGAGCTCGACTATTACTACTACCAGCCGACGAAGTCCTCGTGGGCCCGCGCGTCGGATCGCACTGTGCAGTGCATCCTCTTCAGCTACGAGGACGTGACCGGCACGCTCAAGGGCGCGAACCGCTGACCGCTCTCACAGACGAAGAAGGCCCCGGAGGTTTCCGGGGCCTTCTTCATGGACTCAGTCCTCGATCTTGCGCTTGCGCCAGCGGATTCCCGCGGAGATGAAATCGTCGAGGTCACCGTCGAACACAGCGGCCGGGTTGCCGGATTCCTGACCGGTGCGAAGATCTTTCACGAGCTGCTGCCCGTAGAGGAAGTAGGAGCGCATCTGGTCGCCCCAGCTCGCGGTGATGTTGCCTGCGAGTTCCTTCTTCTTCGCGGCCTCCTGCTCCTTCTGCAGCAGAAGGAGTCGCGTCTGCAGCACGCGCATCGCGGCGGCACGGTTCTGGATCTGCGACTTCTCGTTCTGCATGGAGACGACGATGCCGGTCGGGAGGTGGGTGAGGCGCACGGCCGAGTCGGTCGTGTTGACCGACTGCCCGCCGGGGCCGGACGAGCGGAAGACATCCACTCGGATGTCGCTCTCCGGGATGTCCACCTCGGTGGCCTCCTCCATCAGCGGGATGACCTCGACGGCGGCGAAAGAGGTCTGCCGCTTGTCGGCGGAGCCGAACGGGCTGATGCGTGCGAGGCGGTGCGTTCCGGCCTCGACCGAGATGGTGCCGAAGGCATAGGGAGCGTCGATCTCGAAGGTCGCCGACTTGATGCCGGCTCCTTCGGCGTAGGACGTGTCCATGACCTTGACGGGGTACTTGTGCCGCTCGGCCCAGCGCAGGTACATGCGCATCAGCATCTCGGCGAAGTCGGTGGCGTCGTCACCGCCGGCGCCGGAGCGGATCGTGATGATCGCAGAGCGATCGTCGTACTCCCCGTCGAGAAGCGTCTGCACCTCGAGTTGATTGATCAGATCGGTGAGGGCTGCGAGCTCGGTGCGCGCTTCCTGTGCGGAGTCCTCGTCGCCCATCTCGTTGGCGAGGCCGACGAGCACTTCGAGATCGTCGAGACGCTGAGCGATCCCGGTGACCCTGGCGAGTTCCGATTGACGGTGGCTGAGGGCGCTGGTCACCTTCTGCGCGCGCTCGGTATCGTCCCAGAGGTCGGGGGCGCCGGCCTCCTCGCTGAGCCTCGCGATCTCGTCGCGGAGGTGAGGGACATCGACGACCTCGCTGATGTCGCCGAAGGTGTGCCTGAGCGCCTGGATTTCGGCGGAGAGATCTAGTTCGAGCATGACACCTCAGCCTAACGTGCCGCCTGGCTGCGCGGGGACGTCGTCGTCTTCAGGGCCGATCAACGGGGAGTAGCGTGAAGTCGTGAGCAGTGCATCGACGGTCCTCCGGCAGTTCGGGCCCATGGTGTATCTGCCGACGATCCTCTTCGCGCTCGGTGAGGGCGCGGTGATCCCGCTCATCCCGGTGCTGGCGGTATCGATGGGTGCCGACGTGGCGTTCGCTGCGCTCGTGGCCTCCGCACTCGTGATCGGTCAGCTGTGCGGAAATCTCCCCGCCGGATGGGCGGTCGGGCGCATCGGAGAGCGCTTCACGATGGTCATCGCCGGCGTGATCGCGATCATCGCCGGCATCGGCATGGTCTTCGCCCCGTCGCTCGGCGTGCTCGCGGCCTCGGTCTTCCTTCTCGGAATCTGCGCCGCGGCCTTCGGTCTCGCTCGGCACGCGTTCATGACCACCCGCGTGCCGGTGGCCTTCCGTGCGCGCTCCCTCTCGCTGCTCGGCGGCAGCTTCCGCCTCGGCATCTTCATCGGCCCGTTCGTGGCCGCGGGTCTCCTGCAACTGTTCGGCAGCGAGAGCGCGGCGATCTGGTTCTTCCTCGCCTGCCTCGTGGTCATGGTCGCCCTGGTGCTCTTCGGGCCGGACCCCGAGAAGATGATCCCTCCCGTCGCGACGACCACCCACGAGCGCTATCTGGAAGACTCCGGCGAGGCCGTGAGCGGATCGATCCCGACGATCGAACGCCTGGGCATCTTCCAGACGATGTGGCGTCAGCGCGCGGTGCTCGGTCGTCTCGGCCTCGCCGCCGCATCGCTCTCCGCCGTCCGTTCGGCGCGTCAGGTCGTGCTCCCCCTGTGGGGGCTGTCGCTGGGGTTGGACGCCTCGACCATCGCCCTCGTCGTCGGTGTCTCCGGGGCCATCGACTTCGCGCTGTTCTACGCGAGCGGCCAGGTGATGGACCGCTTCGGTCGGCTCTGGGCGGCGATGCCGGCGATGGTGCTGATGGGAGCCGGCTTCCTCGCGCTGTCGTTCACGCACGATCTGGATGCTGCGGTGCTGTGGTTCGGCATGTTCGCCGCAGTCCTCGGCGTCGGGAACGGCCTGTCCAGCGGCATCCTGCTGACGCTGGGCGCCGACGTCGCCCCGAAGGGTGAGCCCGCGGCCTTCCTCGGATCCTGGCGGACGCTGACCGATGCCGGTGGCGCGATCGCCCCGCTCCTCGTCTCGGCCATCACTGCGGTGGCGGCGCTGCCGTTCGCCGCAGCCACGATGGGTGTGGTCGGCCTCGTGGGTGCGCTCGGGTTCCTGCGCTGGATTCCGCAGTTCGTTCCACGGGCGCGGCCAGATTCCAGCGACGACTCGTCGGAGGGAGAACAGGAATGATCTCGGATCTGGAGACCGATGCGCACCGCCTGGTCTCGACGTTCGTACCGCGTTCGGTGCGAGACCGCGACGCGCAGGCGGATTTCGCCTCGTTCTTCCGTGCTGACGGCGGCCCGGCGCATCGGGAGTCCGGACCGGATCACCTCACGGCGTCGTGCGTCGTGTTCGACGCCTCGCTCCAGCACACGCTGCTCGTCTTTCACCGGAAGGGCCAGTTCTGGGTGCAGCCGGGCGGTCACGTCGAAGACAGCGACGATTCGGTCGTGGGCGGTGCGCTGCGTGAACTGCGCGAAGAGACGGGCGTCGTGGTGGAGCCGGTGCTCGTGCCGCTCGCCTACGACCTCGACCACCACGCCCTGTCGTCCCGCTTCGGCGCCTGCTCCTCGCACCTCGACATCGGGATCGCCGTCGTGGTCGACCGCGACTCCGCGCTCATCGTGAGCGACGAGTCCGAAGACGTGAGGTGGTGGCCGGTCGACGCGCTGCCTGCCGAGGTGCCGCCGCAGCTCGTCCCCCGACTCGACGGACTCCTCGCACAGCTGCGCGATCCACGCTGAGCCGACGATCCTGTCACCTCAGAGCGGTGCGGCTGGTAGCGGTCGATTCCAGTGGAACGCCGTCGGGCATGAACACGGACACCAGCGGCGGATGCCACTCTGCGGCGACGGTGACCCGTGCCGTCACGCCGTCCGGTGTTCCTGCCGCGGTGATCGACGCCTCCCCCGGCAGCGCGGCCACCAGGGCGTCGGCCTGTTCCTCGACGCCGGCGTCCGTCAGCTCGGCCCTCGCCTCGCGATCGCTCACGACCAGGGTGAAGCCGTCAGCACCGGCGAGCGCTGCCGCGTCGGCGAGCGCGTCCAATCGCTTCTGCGCGATGTAGAGGTCCGTGGCGCAGACGCAGACAAAGATCACCGCCAGAGCGAGCAGCACGTATCCGAGAGTGAGGAGCAACACGCTCCCTTCGTCCTGCCCGTCGACGGGCGTGTTCATGGCTCGAGCGTGAACCGTCATTCCGCACCCCACAGCCGCGACACCTTCTGCACCGCTTGGGCCTGCACAGGGACCGCCGTCGCACGATCGAGGCCGAACAGCTCCGGCACCAGTGGCAACTGCACACGAGTGGTCACAGTGACGACGATCGTCGCCCCGGCCGACGCGCTCGCCGCAGCGATCCCTTCCCCTCGGATCAGGCCGCCGATCCCGTCGCATCGGTCCTCGCCGCCCGCCGCGCTAAGAACGCCGACGACTTGGCCCTGCACACCCGCCAACGGCAGATCGTGCGCGCCCAGCTCGGCACTGGCCGCCAGCTCGCCGCGATCATCGACCAGGCCGACGAGTCCCGCCTGGCCGCCATCGTCGACGGGCTGGACGATGACCCCGCCGTGCTCGCATCCTCGGCCCCCGAGTGCGTCGCGGCAGAGGTCCGCGAACGTGTGTTCGCCCGGCTCGTAGCGCTCGGTGCCGAGGACGCCGTGACCGCCGCCGCCCAGGTGCGCGAGTCCCAGGCCGCCACCGCATGGCACGCCGCACTCACCGAGCTGCACAGCACCAGCGGGCTGAGCTACCCGACCCGTGCCGCGCTGCATGACGCCGACCCGCGCCGCGGACGCCGACCTCACCGCAGCCGAGAACGTCGTGCACTTGGACCGGCAGACGGCGCACATCCTTCGAGCCACCGAGGATCGCTGACATAGAACGGGCGGGCCGCAAACGCCTCCGCGCGATTCCGAGGCGTTTGCGGTTAGTTCAGTGGCGCAGCGAAATAAGGGATGGCGGCCTGCTCCATAGCTCGTAGCTCATCGCGAAAGCTCTTCACGTAGTCGAACACCGCCCGCATCTCCTCGGACAGCCCGCTCTCCTTGTTGCGGATCTTCCGATCTACTGCAGCAGTTACCTCGTTGGAACGGTCCATCTCTGATCGACAACGCTCGAGGATGCCCCGGAGCTCTGGGTCCTCCACGCGCAACAGGATGTCAGTGAATGCCATTTCGAGGCGGTCGCGGAGCCTGCGCAACTCGCTGACCGTCTCGGCCCTACTCGGATCATCCTGCTCGGGCTTGCCTTCAGGCAGCCGGAGCGAGTCCAAAATGGCCAACACGTTCGAGTGCTGGAGCTTCAATCGCCACGCGTTCCCCGAGTGCAACAGCTCCACCATCAGACCGCGGGCGGCGTCCCGGCGAGCCTCGGCGCGTTGCTCGCGCTCGCGCTGAGTCGCCCGGCGATTAGCCAGGGTGGCGCCGCCTAGCGCCCCACCCAGCGCCGCTGCTGGCGCGACCAGTAGGGCCAACGCGCTGAGAGTGAAAGAGCCAGCCGCCGCCCATGCTTCAGGGTCCATATTGCGAACCTATCCTGGAACGCGCATACGCCTGCGACCGTTACTCAGGGATCGACCGGTCCATTGCGAAAAAGTGCGCGCGCCCGCGTGTGCGCGCACTCGCCCGCGCGAGGAGCGCGACCGCACCCATAGAATCCAAGCCATGCCAGACCCGTTCGCACTTCCCGCATTCATCATCGCTCTCGTTGGATTGGTCATCGCCGTGGTGGGCGCACTGACCGGAATCGCGAGCCTCTGGTGGCAGATCGTTACGAGACGCCGGGGCGCACACAACGTTCGCGTTTCGGTGTCGGCAGCGTTACCGATCCCCGCGACCGGCGAGATGCCCGACTGGCAGGTTTGCGTCTCACCGGCCAACATCGGGGCCGCGCCAGTTGCGATCACGGGCTGGGGTCTGGAGATGCCGGCAAAGCGCGGATCGCTCATTCAGACCAAGCCGACTCCGTTCAGCGACAGCCTCCCGCACATGCTCCAGCCCGGAACCAGCATGAGCCTGTTTTGGCCCCAGGAGGAGGTCCGCCTGGCCATCGCTACCCACGCACCCGACGTACAAGCATCGAGCCTGCGCCCTTACGTTCGTCTTGGCACCGGAGAGACGATTTACACCAAGAAGCCGGGGGTTCCTGTCTGACTCAGCTCAGCGTGGGGTCGAGACGTTGAGCCCTGCGCAGTCGCCGCACAGCATCTATCCCCTTCTGGGTCAATTCGACGGTCTCATAGGGCGGCAAACCGCCAATGCTCATCTGATCGTTCGGCTCCACGACTATCAGGCCGTCTCGAATGAGCGCGGAGACTGTGTAGCTGGTACCTCCCGGGATCACGAGGTAACCCGAGGCTAAGTCGGCTTCCTGACCCTGCGCGAACGTCACCAAGATTCGTCGCTCGGACTCCGTATATCGACTCTTCATGAGCATCAAGTTGTCCTTGAACGCCTTCACGGACTGCCGCGGAATCTCGCCGCGGTCAAAGCGGGTGTGATCCACCGCGCAGAGCACAATCATGTTCTCGTAGGTGTGCTCGCGAACCTCGCTCCACGGACGGATGTGCGCCATTTCCAACGCGGAGGTTCCTCTACATGTGGGGATGGCGCACCTGTAACCAGCTTCCTCATACAGCTCGCGCTTAAGAGCTGAAGGCACCGCTGGCCTACCAGGATTCACTGACCGTTCCTCACCCACTACCTTGTCCTGCCCTTGTGAGTACCGCTTAGGGCATCCCGCACCGTGTTCATTCCGACGTATGCCTCGTAGACCCGCGGAATCGAGATGAGAAAAACGATCACGACCCATGTCGCAAGCGTCGCGGGGATGGCTGCCCACCAGCAGGTGAGCGCACCCGTCGAGTCCAGACCAAAATTCATGCCCACCACCAGAAGAGCCGCGGTGACCGCGGCTCCATATGCCGCCGCCAGGAGGTGAGCCACGGTCTCATCGAGAAAATCGCGGTCGGTCTGCTGCCCATCCCCCTCGAACTCAGCTCGCTCAGTCAGACGCAAACGAAGGGTCGACAGTTGCCCGAACGAAGCCAGCAGCCCACCAGCTAGGAGGGACAGCCCCGCAATGAGCGCGGCAGGGGCCATCAAGCGGCCACCGAAGAGCAGCATGGCTGCGCCTACTGCGAGAGGCACCACGATCACTACGACTCGCGTCACGTAGTCGGGTCGGATCTGCTTGTCCCGATAGAAGCTGAGGCCCTTCCAATGGCCTCGAAGGACCGATGTCGGGAGCAATCGTCCGAACATCATGCGCTCCTTACTGAGTGAGGTCAGTCAAATCGATGTTCAGTGATAGATCGCGGCTGACGTTGTCCAGACGAGCCGCAGACTTATTCGTCAACTCCTGGTCTGTCGGGAACGTCGTTCCGACAGGGTAGACGTACAACTTTTCGATCTTGTTGGGATTGATTCGTTGCACCTTACCCTCCTGGGTGAATCGAATCTCGCCGTCGTTGAATCCGAGCTGATCGAAGGGGACGTTGAGATCGATGAGGGTTCCAAGGTCCCGCGCCGCCCGCTCGCTCCGAGCCTGCTTTGACCCGTTGCCTCGATTCTGCCACCAGCCTCTGACAGCGGCCACAGCCTGCTGGATTCGGGCCGCGCCGTCCAGTCCGTACTCAGTGATCTTCACATCGCCGCTGGACGGCGCGCCTGTCGGCGTGTGGCCGACTCGTCGAAGCTCGATCTCGAAGTTGTCGGCACCGTTGAAGATATCGTCAATACGCGTGCGGTCGAACAGAGATTCATGACGCCATCTCACGAAATTGCCTACCTGGAGGTCCGTTCCTCGAACGCTGCATGCTGCACGCTGATTCTCAACCCGGAGGCGATCCAGCAGAGCTTCACCCGCGAAGGACTGGCCCTTCGTCTCGGACACCATGTAGGCGACGGTTCCGCCAGGAGGCACGAGGAACCACACGCGATAAGTTCGGGAGGCGGCTAGGCCAGTCATGGGTCGGGGCGCACCGGTGCTGTCCAGAAGGCTGTTGTAGTCGCCTTCGCGGCCGTAGTCCAAAGTGACCTTGATCCGCCGACCACTACGAATGACGAACTGAATGTGCATGTACGGCCGAGTCATGTCTTTCGCGAGAGCGGCTGGTGCGACTGGGGCCAAGTCCGATGGGTGCTGCGCATACTTTGGACTGCCCACGATGGTCTGCCCAGCAAGCGCATCCAAGCGGCTCTGGAGCACACCTATTGCAGCCGCCCCGCCTCCGACGTTAGACAGGTCAAGTTCAGGACGAGAGAGTCCCGCATGTGCCGTGACCTTGTGCAGTCGAAATCCGTAAGCGGTCATCCTGGCTCCCGTCCAGTCGAGTCAGGCTGAAACTACCATCGTCGGCTTAGGACGTTGCGCGCCACGCATCATCCCCCGCTGTTCCCTATCCCCGGACGGCTTTGCGCTTTATTAGGCTAGTGAGTAGCAGAGCCCAATGGATCGTGGCTTGGGCGGGTATCGCGGCGGCTGTGCTGGGTGTGGTGTTCTTCATCGCCACCCAGACCATCTCCTGGCGTGACATCATCGTCGTCACTATCGGGATCGTGCTGGGAGCGATGATCGCGGCGTTCTTCAGCACCTGGGTATTCCACGCGGATCGGCGTAAGACGGCGCGGGCAGCCGCGATACTGCAACAACGGCGACTGCGCGGCCTCAAATGAACTCGATGGCTGAAGCCTTTACGCCAGCAGCATAAGGACCGGTAGACCCGCCGTCATCAGTGTGACCGGTGCGTGATCCCTGATGTTGCTGTCAATGTAATTTGGACCATCTAAATTATGTCGATATGGTGCATTAATGCTCCAGTCGACAGCAGATGACCCTCCCCGTCGTGAGCCCATTTCGCGTCGTGGCTTCCTGACGGCATCGGCGATCGCGGCAATTGCAGCCTCAGTCGGAGGCTCCCTGTTCAAGGGAGACGTGGCCCACGCCGCTTGGGGTGGCTACAGCAACGGGAACATCCCGACGTCCGTTCTCGCGCCGATCCCGTGGGACACTGTGCGAATTCTTCGAAAAGATGCACGGGACGCCCTGGTGACCTTGAACGAGGCATTCCGCTCGAGCTTCGGTCACAACATCACGATCAACGATGGGTATCGGGACTACGACGAACAAGTCCGGGCGAAGAAGAAGTATGGCGACAAGGCGGCCGAACCAGGCACTTCGAATCATGGCTGGGCCATCGCGGTAGACGTCGCGGACACGAACAGAGTACAGATCGGCTACTCGCATCCGATCTACCTCTGGCTCAAAGCCAACGGCCCGTCTTACGGATGGATCCACCCTCAATGGGCTGAGCCTGGGGACCCGGGCGGGCCAGATGAGGCATGGCATTGGGAATTCAACGGAACATTCACCGGGGGGCCATCTCCCGCACAACCGGAGGTTGGAAGCATGGAAGCTATCGTCAAGGTCCCTAGTGGCGTCATCGTGCATCTGCGGTACGGAGGTAAGACCGACTTTGGGAGCCAGCAGCAGTACAACGACTTCCGCATGCAGGTGAACACACTGCGCCAGTACGGAGCGACCGACCTACTACCTCTCCCCGAGCTCGGGGCGGTCCCCGGTGTGACCTGGGAAACCTTCACCTTCCTTGCGCAGTACATTGGTGCGCCGACGGCATAGGTTCAACGCGATAAGAACGCCCTCACTCAGCGAGAACAATCTGAGTGAGGGCGTGTTCTTTTGCCCAGGCGGCACAACCCGCCTGGGCTAGTCCCTTCAGGTCGCGGATCCTGTCATCAGTGTGACGAGAACCCATCCCGGCACATCGCCGGAATCGTCGGCTGCGAACGCGCGGAATCGTGGAGCGACCGCGCTCCGAGGGGTTCGCTGCCGGCGGTCTTCACGTGGGGTCATGGTGGTCCTTTCGTTGGCGGATCAGCCGATGCCGAGCCGGAGGATGAAGAGTCCTGGGTAGACGGCGAACAGCACCGAGAGCGGGAGGATGAGGAAGACGAGAGGGAGCAGCATCAGGATCTCCTTGCGTCCCGCCTGCTCGATGAGCACCCGCTTCGCGTCTTCTCGCGCGTCCCCCGCCTGGGCATGCAGCACTGCGGCGAGCGGTGCACCGTGCTCGAGTGCGGCGATCACCTGGTCGACGGCGCGCGAGAGGCCGGGCAGCTGGAGGCGTCTCGCCATCTCGCCCAGCGCGTCGGCCAGTGGCGATCCGGTGCCGACCGCGAGCACGACCTGGCGGAGCTCGGCGGTGAGCTCACCGGAGCCGACATCCGCAACGCGGCGCAGGGAGTCGAGAAAGCCCTCACCGGCAGACAGGCACAGCGCGAGGAACTCCAGGGTCGTCGGAAGCTCATCGGTGAGTCGCACCCGTCTGGCTTTGGCCCGCGCCGAGAGCTGCACGTCGTAGCACGCAGCGGCCGCCGCGCCGCAGAGCAGCGGCATCACGCTAGTCGGCACCGACAGGCGCCCGGTCAACGCGAGAACGGTCAGCGCGATCGCGCCCACACCGATCCCCGCGAGGCCCCATCCCAACTGCCGCCCCCGGAAGGACGCGGGGTCTGTGTGGACCCCCGCCTGAGCGAGGCGCTGCCGCAGCGCTTCTCCCCCGCCGAGCATCCGTTCGAATCCGCTCCGGGCTCTCTCCCACAGCGTCCGGCCGCTCGCGGGTAGTGCTCCCGCTACGGGAAGGATGCCTCTGGGGAGGCTCTCGTCAGGGACGACGTCACGCACGTACGGTCCTATCCGCACTGCCAGGTTCACCGCTCTCCAGCGCGGAAGCGCCGAGAGGATGCTCAGCATTCCGGCCGCAAGGCCTCCGCCGATCAGCACGGCGCCGGCGAGTGCCGATAGCCCGTTCATCCGAACCACCGCCGTGGCTCGGGAAGACGTCCGATGCGGACCATTATGTGGAAGGCGAGAATCGAGACAGCAGCACCCGCACAGATGACGAGCACGCCCTCGGGGGTGCCATAGGCCGCTGCTCCTTCCGGACGAAGCACGAGCAGGCCGAGGATCACCCACGGCGCGACAGCCCCGAGAACGGCGGCGCCACGGATCCACGACTGCCTAGCCTCTACTTCGCCTCGCAGCGCGGCATCCGCCCGCACCGAGCTCGAAAGCGCGCGAAGCACGCCGATCAGCTCGGTGCCGCCGACCTGACGCGCCATGCGCAGGGTCTCTGCTATCCGATCCCCGATGGGATCGGCCAACGTGGACTTGAGCCGATCGAGACTCGTCTCGAATCGTCCACTCGCACGGAGATCTCGAGCGAAGACCACGAAGGCCGGACGGAGCATCTTCGGCGCGGACTCGGCCAGACTCGCCACTGCGTCGGGAAGCGACAGTCCGACGCGGATCGATGCGATCAGGAGGTCGCACACGTCAGGCCACAGCTGACGCCGCAGCCGCCGCAACCTCAGCCGCCGCCCGCGGAGAAGGGCGACGGGTGCCGCGGCGCCTGCGAGTGCAGCCAGAAGAGCGAGCACGGCGAGTCCCGTGAGCAGCCAGACCGTTGATGCCGCGACCAACGCGGACGCGACGATCACAGTCACGAGTGTGCGCTGCGAGAGGGCGTCGAGACCCGCCTCCTCGATGAGCCGGACGAGCCGGCCCTGCTTCGCGACCGGCGCAGCCCCCTCCCGTCGTGGCCACATCCAGGGCGAGACGCAGAGGAGCACACCCGCCGCGAGGACAGCACCGAAGAACACCGTCACGATGCGACCTCGACCGCGACGAACCCATTGCGTCCCCCGCGCACGGTGCCATTCGATCGCACGCTCGCGGGGAAGACCGTCTCCGTTCGGATGCGCCCGTCGTCGATATCGCCGGTCGGGGCGATGATCTCGCGCACACGACGTCGACCGGCATCGTCGCGGACGCAGTGAACCACCAGATCGATCGATGCGGCGAGCGCGGGGGCGATGAAGGCACGATCGATGTTCCGTCCTGCGAGGAGCGGCAGGATGCTCAGTTTCTCGATGGCCTCGGTCGCGGAGTTCGCATGCACGGTGCATGCCCCCGGTACGCCTGTGTTGAGTGCGAGCACGAGGTCGAGAGCCTCGGCGTCGCGCACCTCGCCGATGACCAGGCGGTCGGGTCGCATCCGCAACGCCTCTTTCACCAGCCTCCGCAGCGTGATCTCGCCGGTGCCTTCGAGACTGGCTTGACGCCCTTGGAGTGCGACGAGGTCGGGACCCTCGACGGCCAGTTCGAAGGTTTCCTCGACGGTGACGATGCGTTGCGTGTCGGCACAGGAAGCGAGCAGAGCACCGAGCATCGTGGTCTTGCCCGTGTGCGTCGCCCCCGACACGATCACGCTGCGCCCCTCGTTCATCGCCGTGCGCAGCATCCCCGCGACTCCGACCGTGAGCATGCCCTGGGCAGCCAGCGCCTCGAGCGATCGATACTTCGGCAGGAACTTGCGGATGTTCACCGCCCACGCTCCTCGCACGACGTCGGCGATGGCCACGTGCAGCCGCGAGCCGTCTGGAAGCGACGCGTCGACGAACGGCTGGCTGATGTCGACCCGCCTGCCGGTGGATTGCAGCATCCGTTCGATGACGTCGCGCACGGCGACCTCATCGAGACGGAGCCCCGTGCGCTGGGCCTTTCCTTCTCGCGCGACATGCACCCGTCCGTCGCCGTTGAGCCAGATCTCCTCGATCTCCGGGTCGTCGAGCAACGGCTGCAGCGCCCCGAACCCGCCGAGGGTTGCGAGAACCTCTCGCACGCATGCCGCCTCATCGTCGATCAGGGCCTCTCCGCGCGCCAGCGCGAGATCGTCGTGGCGGCGCACCTCGGCGTGGGTGATGCGCCACGCCGCTTCCGGATCGATCGACGGGTCGATGCCCTCGGCACGCAGCCGCGACCGCACACGCTCGGCGACCAGGGCGGACGGTTGATTCACTCAGGCATCCTCGCAACAATCCGCATCGGGCCTCCGAAGTTATCCACAGACACGAACTGCGGGCTGATCCCCAGGCAGAGGTTTCGACGGTCAGTAGACTGTTCCCACCGCGCGGGAGTGGTGGAATTGGCAGACACGCAGGATTTAGGTTCCTGTGCCCCAGGGCGTGTGGGTTCAAGTCCCACCTTCCGCACGAGAGACGACGGCACCTTCCAGGCCGCCACGACGTCGCTCAGCTTCACCGCCGACCATTCACGACCGACGGGACTCCCCCAGTGCTCGAAACCATGTTGCACGCGCCGACCGCCCTCATCCCCTGGCTCGACCCTGCCACGATCATCGGGTCGGCCGGACCTTGGGCGCTGCTGGTGGTGTGCTTCATCATCTTCGCCGAGACGGGCCTGCTCGTCGGATTCCTGCTTCCCGGAGACACCCTCCTCGTCATCGCCGGTCTGCTCTCGCACCCGATCGCAGGTTCAGAGCATGGTGTCTTCGGCATCAACGTGTGGTGGGTCGCGCTCCTGATCGGTCTCGCCGCCTTCATCGGTGGAGAGGTCGGCTACGTCATCGGGCACAAGGGCGGTCCCGCGGTGTTCGAGCGCAAGGAGTCCGGCCTCTTCAGCCGGAAGAACGTCGAACGCACCAACGCGTTCTTCGAGCGTTTCGGCGGCATCACCGTGATCCTCGCCCGCTTCGTCCCGATCGTGCGCACCTTCGCGCCTGTCGCCGCCGGGGTCGGTCACATGCCGTGGCGCAAGTACACGCTGTACAACCTGATCGGTGCGGTCCTGTGGGGCTTCGGCCTCACGATGTTCGGTTACCTCATCGGGTTCATCCCGCCGGTTGCCGCGTTCGTCGAGAGCTACATCGACCTCATCCTCCTGGCCGCGGTCGGCGGCACGGCGCTCGTGACGCTGTGGCACTACCTGTCTGAGCGCCATAAGGCGAAGAAGGCCGCAGCTGCCGGCGAAGACGTCGTCACAGACGCCGAGGAAGCCCAGGAACTGGTGCTCGACGCCGATGTGTTCGACCGCGCTCCCGACCTGGACGGCGACGGCAAGCACTGATTCTCCTCGTCCGGCACCGATTCCCCTGCGCCGGACGCTCAGCCCGCGTTCTTGGCGCGCTCTTCCTTCGAGCGTGCGACGCTCGCCCTGAGCGCCTCCATCAGGTCGATGACCTCGCCGCCTTCGGCAGCCTTCTCGGCCTCTCCGAAGGTCTCGGCGACATCGAAGGTGTCACCGGCTTCGATCTTCGCGTCGATGAGGGTACGGAGCTCCTTCTGATACTCGTCGACGAACGCCTCAGGATCGAAATCAGCTGAATAGCTGTCGACGAGCGACGCCGAGAGCTCCAGCTCCTTCTTCGAGATCTTCACCTCTTCGTCGAGCGCCGGGAACGCGGCCTCGCGCACCTCATCCGCCCAGAGCAGAGTCTGCAGCACCAGCACCTTGCCGCGCACTCGGAGCGCCGCAAGGCGCGTCTTCTGTCGCAGCGTGAAGCGCACGATCGCGGTGCGATCGGTCTGCTCCAGGGTCTTGCGCAACAGCACGTAGGCCTTCGGGGACTTCGAGTCCGGCTCCAGGTAGTACGGCTTGTCGAGCGTGAGCAGATCGACCTGATCCGAGGGCACGAACTCGACGACATCGATCTCGCGGCTCTTCTCGGCCGGGAGCGCTGCGAGGTCGTCCTTGGTCAGCACGACGGTCTGGCCTTCATCGACGTAAGCACGATCGATGTCCGCGTACGCCACGGTCTCACCGCAGACCTCGCACGTGCGCTGATAGCGGATCCGGCCGCCGTCCTTCTCGTGCACCTGATGCAGCGGCACGTCGTGGTCCTCAGTCGCGGAGTACACCTTGACCGGAACGTTCACGAGCCCGAACGTCAGTGCGCCCTTCCAGATCGTCCTCATGACACCAGTAGACACCAGCCGCAGCCGTCACGACCAGTCCCTTGACTACGCTGGCCCCATGGCCGCAGAAGCGCAGATCGTGAAGGTCGAGGGCCGACGCCTGCGCGTGACGAACCTCGACAAGGTCGTCTACCCCGAATCCGGAACCACCAAGGGAGAGGTCATCGCCTACTACACGGCGATCGCTCCGCTTCTCCTCCCTCTTCTGGACGGACGTCCCGTCACCCGCAAACGCTGGGTGGAAGGGGTCGGGACGACCGACGCACCGGCGGACGCGTTCTTCACCAAGCAACTGGAACCCGGTGCTCCGTCATGGATCCCCCGACAGGCCATCCATCACTCGGATGGGCCCAAGGAGTATCCCCTCATCGAGGATGTGCCCGCCCTCGTCTGGCTCGCGCAGGTCGCCGCGATCGAGCTGCACGTGCCGCAGTGGCGCTTCGGCCCTGACGGACTGCCGGGGCGCCCGGATCGGCTCGTGCTCGACCTCGACCCCGGCGAGGGCGTGGAGCTGGCGCAGTGCGCAGAGGTCGCCCGCTTCGCCCGCGTCATCCTGTCCGACATGGGGCTCGACCCCCTGCCGGTGACGAGCGGAAGCAAAGGCATCCACCTGTACGCCGAGCTGCCGGGCGAGCAGACCAGCGACGAGGTCTCCGCCGTCGTCAAGGAACTCGCACGGATGATCGAGAACGATCACCCCGATCTCGCCACCAGCGTCATGGCGAAGGCTGTCCGCGGTGGAAAGGTGTTCCTCGACTGGAGCCAGAACAACGGCAAGAAGACCACCATCTCGCCGTACTCGCTCCGCGGTCGCGCACAGCCGTGGGTCGCAGCTCCCCGCACCTGGGAAGAACTCGACGACCCCGCCCTCGCCCAGCTCGACCTCGACGAGGTGCTCGCCCGTGCCGCCGCCGGTATCGACCCCGTCGCGATGCTCCGCCCGCCGTCGGCGGATCCACTCCCGCAACCTGTGAAGACTCATCGCTCCCACGGGCGTCCCCGGAGCTCTCCCGCGTCGGCTTCCCCACCGATCGCGGCATCGCTGGCGCCGATGCTCGCCGAGAACGGCACCCCCGGCGTCGCGCGTGCTCTGAGCGATCCCTCGTGGGTGGAGGTGAAATGGGACGGCATCCGTGCGATGGGCACGTGGACGCAGGGACGGATGCTCCTGCACGCCCGCCGCGGCACCGACATCACCGCCCGCTACCCCGAGATCACCGCCGACGGCGCCCCCTTCCTGCCGGTCTCGGACGCGGTCGTCGATGGGGAGATCGTCGCCTTCGATGCCCACGGCCGGCCGAGCTTCTCGCTGCTCCAGAACCGGATGCACCTCACTCGCCCGCGAGAGATCGAGCGCGAGGTGGTGCGCACACCCATCGTCTACATGCTGTTCGACCTGCTGCGTCTCGACGGGCACAACCTCACCGGCATGCCGCTGCGCGAGCGCCGGACGTTGCTCGAGGATGTGATCGCCGACCTCGATGCCCCGGTGCAGATCCCGCCCGTGTTCGACGACGTGGATGCAGCCCTCGCCGCGAGTCGGGAGTTCGGCCTCGAAGGCGTCGTCGTCAAGGATCCCCAGTCCAGGTACCGACCGGGACAGCGCTCCCCCTCCTGGCTGAAGCTCAAGCACACCCGGATGCAGGAGGCCGTCATCGTCGGCATCCGTCCGGGAAAAGGCGACCGCGAGAGCACTCTCGGATCGCTGCTGCTCGCTGTGCCGGATCCGAGACGTGGTGGTGAGCTCCGCTACGTCGGCCGAGTGGGCACCGGTTTCACGGACCGGATCCTGCGCGACCTGCTGAAGCGTCTCGAGCCGCTCCGCATGGCCTCGGCCCCGCTCGACGGCGTGCCTGCGCCGGATGCCTCGGACGCACTCTGGGTAAGCCCTGAGATCGTCGGGGAGGTCGAGTTCGCGAACTGGACGCCGGACGGCGTGCTCCGCCACGCGCGGTGGCGCGGATTGCGACTGGACAAGACCGCAGCCGAGATCGTCGTCGAGGCCTGAGCCTCGACCGCCACGGATCGGTCAGGCGTGGTGCGGTTCGCAGTCAGACTGCTCAGCGGGCTCGATCTGGAAGGTGGAGTGCGCGACGTCGAAGTGATCCGCGAGGCATGACTGCATCTCGGTGAGCAGTTGCGCCGATCGCCCATCGGTGAACAGCTCCGGCTCGATGCTGACATGTGCCGTGAACACCGGTGCTCCTCGAGTCAGCTGCCACACGTGCACGTCGTGCACCCCGACGACACCGTCGTAGCCGAGCAGGTGGGTGCGGATCTCACTCACGGCCGTGCCCTTCGGCGCAGACTCAGCGAGGACCGAGAACACCTCCCGCAGGAGCGCGATCGCACGCGGGATGATCATCGCCGCGATGAACAGCGAGGCGATGGCATCCGCCGGCATCCATCCCGTGATGAGGATGACCACGGCGGCCACGATGACCGCCGCTGATCCGATCAGATCACCCATGACCTCGAGGTAGGCACCGCGCACGTTGATGCTGGTGCGCTGCGCACGGCTCAGCAGCCACATCGACACGGCGTTCGCGAGGAGCCCGACCACCGCGACGACCAGCATCAGTCCGCCGGCGACCTCCACCTCTCCCGGGTTGATGAGTCGTCCGATGCCCTCGATCGCGACCCAGGTCGCGAGGGCGATCAGGATCACGGCGTTGATCAGAGCGCCGAAGACCTCGGCGCGCTGATACCCGAAGGTTCGGCGATCGTCGGCCGGACGCGCAGCGACCGTCGCAGCGATGCGCGCGATCACGAGGCCGGAGGCATCCGTGAACATGTGCGCGGCGTCGGCCAGCAGCGCCAGAGAACCGGAGAGCAGCGCCCCGATGACCTGCACGATCATCACCGACGCGGTGAGCGAAAGAGAGATCGCGAGCAGGCGTCGGCTGCTCGCCGAACGGATGCCGCCGGGAGCGGGTGCGTGATCGTGCATGCCCCCAGGCTAGACCGGGAGACGGGGCCGAGAGGCGGGTTGCGGCTAGTCGGGAAGGGTAACGATTCTCAGGTTCAGGATCAGCCCTCGGCTCGGCCGATGGGTTCAGAGTCCGGAGAGCAGAGGAACCAGCTCGGCGAAGGCGCGCGCGCGGTGAGACTGCGCCTGCTTCTCGTCGGCGGTGAACTCGCCGACCGATCGCTCCTGCCCTGAAGGCTGGCCGTCCGGGATGAAGATAGGGTCGTAGCCGAAGCCACCGGCTCCCGACGCCGCATGGGCGAGGCGCCCCGGCCAGCGTCCTTCCACGACCTGCTCGCGGCCGTCCGGCAGCACGAGCGCGATCGTCGACGTGAAGTGTGCTGCGCGGTGCGGATCGGCGATGTCCCGCAGCTGGTCGAGGAGCAGCTCGAGGTTCGCCGCCGCATCCTTCTTCTGCCCTGCCCAGTAGGCGGAGAAGACCCCCGGCGAGCCTCCGAGCACATCGACGCAGATCCCGGAGTCATCGGCGAGGGCGGCCAGCCC
>JBOGEI010000036.1:0-24512 GCA_050701935.1 Microbacterium sp. | reverse complement strand
GGTCCATCTGCCCGGTGATCGCGATCGCGGACGTCGCCATCAGCAGACCGATCACGAGCGCCCCGGAGTCGCCCATGAAGAGCTTCGCCGGGCTCCAGTTCAAGGGGAGGAAGCCGAGGCATGCCCCGATGAGCACGGCAGCGATGAACGTCGACAGATTGAAGTAGCTGGAGGCGCCCGAGTCGCGCGTGAAGATGTACGAGTAGGCGAAGAACACGCCGTTCGAGATCAGGCACACACCGGCGACGAGTCCATCGAGACCGTCGATGAAGTTCACCGCGTTCATCACGATGACGATCGCGAACATGGTGATGGTGATGCTCAACCAGCTCGAGACCACGATCAGGTCGCCGAAGGGCAGCGACAGGATCTGCAGCCCGCCTCCGACCGTGATGATGCCGGCCGCCAGGAACTGCGCACCCAGCTTGATCATCCAGTCGATGTCCCACAGATCGTCGACCACGCCGATGATCGCGATCAGAAGTGAGGCACCGAGGATCGACCACATCGTCTGCGGCGGGATCCAGATGCTCTGGAAGAAGGGGTTCAGGGCGGAGAAGCCGAAGGCAGCGGCGATGCCGAGGAAGATCGCCACACCGCCGAGACGTGGCTTCGGGGTGGTGTGCACATCACGGTCGCGGATGGCGGGGTACAGCTTGAACCGAAGGCTCAGCTTCCACACCGCCCAGGTCAGTGCGAAGGTGATCGCGGCGGTGAGGATGATCGTGAAGAGATACTGCTTCACGAATCCCCGTCCTGATCCTGCGCATGCTCGTGATCCGCGTGCTGCTCCTCGGGCTCGAGCAGATCGCCGAGCACCTCCTGCAGCCGCTCGCGGGTCACCGCGCCCTCTCGGAGGATGCGCACGACCCCCGGTTCGGAATCCGCGCTCCGACGTACCAGCGAAGTCGCGTCGACGATGGTGGAGGCGATACCGTCCTTGCTCAGGCCGTCGGCGAGGTAGACCGCGACGCTGTCGCCCAGCATCTTCTCGGCGTCCAGGGCCGAGATGGCGGCGGCGCGACCTGTGAGGTTCGCGCTGGAGACCGCGAGCGGACCGGTCTCGGCCAGCAGCTCGAGGGCGACGCGTCCCTCGGGCATGCGTACCGCCACGGTTCCGAGAGTCTCTCCCAGGTCCCACACCAGCGAGGGCTGCGCGGGGAGCACGATCGTGAGTCCGCCAGGCCAGAAGGCCTCGACCAGGCGCTCCACCGGCTCGGGAACGGACTCGGCAAGGGCTGCGAGCGTCTCCTTCGTGCCGATCAGCACGGGCGGCGGCTGATCGCGGCCGCGTCCCTTCGCGTCGAGCAGCCGCTGCACGGCCGCTGCGGAGAAGGCGTCGGCGGCGACGCCGTACACCGTGTCTGTGGGGATGACGATGAGGTCGCCACGACCGATCGCCTGGCGCGCGTGGCGCATGCCGGCGAGCAGCTGCGACTCGTCGCTGCAGTCGAAGATGGTTGACATGACGGTTCGATTCTATGCGGCGCGGATGATGCGGATGCTCTGAGTCGGCTGATCAGGGCCGGAGCGCGGTGGTGGCACGATCCCGCAGGGTCAGATCGCGATGCGTCGATGCCGCGCGCCACCCGTCTGCGGTGAGGATCTCTCTGATCGATTCCCCCTGCAGCTCACCGTGCTCGATGACGAGCAGACCGCCGGAGCGCAGCAGTCGGAGTGCTCGCGAGCTGAGCACCCGCACGACGTCGAGGCCGTCTTCTCCCCCGTACAGCGCCATGGCCGGATCGAAGAGACGCACCTCCGGATCGCGCGGGATGGCGGCATCGGGCACGTACGGCGGATTCGAGATCACCACCGATGCCGTGCCATCGAGCTCGGGGAACGCCTCGCCGAGGTCGGAGCGGACGAGCGTGAGGTTCTCGACTCCCGCGACGTTCCGGCTGGCCCAGGCATGGGCGTCTTCCGAGAGCTCGGCGGCGAAGATGCGCGCATGCGGAACCTCGGTCGCCATGGCGAGGGCGATCGCACCGCTGCCGGTGCCGAGGTCGACGCCGATCGGTGCGGGTTCGGCCGAGTTCGACAGTTCATCGATCGCATACTGCACGACGATCTCGGTCTCCGGCCGCGGCACGAAGACTCCGGGGCCCACCGCCAGCTCGAGATGCCGGAACGGTGCGGTGCCGGTGATGTGCTGCAACGGCTCGCGTGCGGCACGTCTGTCCACCAGCACTTCCAGTGCCGCCGCCGTCTCATCGTCGATGCCGTCGCCACGGATGATCGCCGCCTGAATCTCACCCCGGCGATGGCCGAGTACATGACCCGCGAGAAGCTCGGCGTCGACGAGCGGGTCCTGGACCCCGGCGTCAGCCAGGCGCTGAGCCGTCGAGCGGACGATCGCAGCGAGGGAGGTGTCAGACATGAGTTCAAGCGTAGAGTGCGAGCAGCCGTCACAAAGCCTCTGCCATGGACCCCCTCCCCTAGGCTGGTCCGGCAGCGACCCCCGCACAGGAAGGCTCCTCATGCCCGGCATCCACTCCGACATCACGACCGCTTTCGGCAACACGCCGCTCGTTCGCCTGAACCGGGTGACCGAGGGCCTCGGGGCCACCGTTCTCGCCAAGCTCGAGTACTACAACCCCGCGTCCAGCGTGAAGGACCGCATCGGCATCGCCATGATCAATGCGGCCGAGGCATCCGGCGAGCTCGCACCTGGCGGAACGATCGTGGAGTCGACGAGCGGCAACACGGGAATCGCCCTCGCGATGGTCGGCGCTGCGCGCGGCTACCGTGTCATCCTGACGATGCCGGCCTCGATGTCGAAGGAGCGTCGGGTCCTGCTGAAGGCCTTCGGCGCGGAGATCGTGCTCACCGATCCCACCAAGGGAATGAGCGGGGCGATCGAGGAGACCAAGCGCATCGTCGCCGAGACCCCGGGAGCGATCTGGATCCGCCAGTTCGAGAACGCCGCGAATCCCCAGATCCACCGCGAGACCACGGCGCAGGAGATCCTCCGCGACACCGATGGCGCCGTCGACATCCTCGTGGCGGGCGTCGGCACAGGTGGAACCGTGACGGGGACCGGCCAGGCGCTCAAGGCCGCGAAGCCCGGCGTCCAGGTCATCGCCGTCGAACCCAAGGACTCCCCCGTGCTGACCGAGGGACACCCCGGTCCGCACAAGATCCAGGGCATCGGGCCGAACTTCGTCCCCGACGTGCTCGACCGCGACGTGCTCGACGAGATCCTCACCGCCGAGTTCGACGAGTCCCTTCGCGTCGCTCGCGATCTCGCCGCCAAGGAGGGTCTGCTCGTGGGCATGTCGTCCGGTGCGGCTGTCGCCGCCGCTCTGAAGGTCGCCGCCCGTCCCGAGAACGCCGGAAAGACGATCGTCGTCATCATCCCCGACACCGGTGAGCGCTACCTGTCCACCGCGCTGTTCGAGGATCTGCGCGAAAGCTGAGACCGACGATGGACGTGATCGGGCGAATGCGCGAGGACATCGCGGCGGCTCGCCTCAGGGATCCGGCCGCGCGCAGCGTCATCGAGGTCGCTCTGCTGTACCCGGGACTGCACGCGATATGGGTGCACCGCGTCTCGCATCTCCTCTGGCGCCGCCGCCTGCGACTGCTCGCGCGCGCAGGATCGCAGGTCTCACGCTGGCTGACCGGGATCGAGATCCATCCGGGCGCGCAGATCGGCCGACGCTTCTTCATCGACCACGGCATGGGCGTGGTGATCGGCGAGACTGCCGAAGTGGGTGACGACGTGATGCTGTACCACGGTGTCACCCTCGGCGGACGCACACGCACCTCCGGCAAGCGGCATCCCACGCTGGGCGACGGAGTGGCTGTCGGTGCCGGTGCGAAGATCCTCGGTCCGGTGACGATCGGGGCAGGTTCCGTGGTCGGCGCGAACGCCGTGGTCACCCGCGACGCCCCGGCCGACAGCATCCTCGTCGGGGTGCCGGCGAAGCCGCGTCATCGCACGATCGGCGAAGACACCAGGGCCCTGCTCACCGCGCCGGACCACTACGCGATCTGAGCCGGCCGAAGCCTGCGGCCTACTTGCGTGCGGTCTTGACCGACTCGACCTTCTTGCGCAGGAAGATGAGCGGGAGCAGTACGCTGCCGAGCGCCGTGATCAGCCACACGATGACCGAGCCGAGCAGCCAACCGGTCAGATCGGTGATCCGCAGTCCTCCGATGGGCAGCAGCACGACGATGATGAGGGAGATCAGCGTCGAGAAGATCCCGATGCCGCCCATCAGCACCGGTGCGTAGCGGGTGGCGATCTTGCCCACCCAGGGCGAGAGCACGCTCTGCAGGATCGCGAAGATCAGGATGCAGACGACGAAGCCCCACCACTTGTCCCACTCGATCTCGAAACCGTCGAGCAGGAGGTCTGCGGCGATCAGGCCGAGACCGGCGGAGACGACGTACATCAGGCCGCGGAACAGGAATGTGATCACGCGCTGAGCATATCGCCCTGCATGCCCTGACTCACTGCGCCACGAAGAACGGCACCGCGCCGGTCAGGATGCCCACGGCGAGCATGACCAGCGACACGATCACCGCGCGCCACAGCACCTTGCGGTGGTGGTCGCCCAGGTTCACGCTCGCGAGCGAGACGAGAAGCAGGATCGCCGGGACGAGCGGGCTCTGCAGATGCACGGGCTGACCGGTGATCGATGCCCTCGCCATCTCGACCGGGTCGATGCCGAAGCTCGCCGCGCTCTGCGCGAGCACGGGGAGGATGCCGAAGTAGAACGCATCGTTCGACATGAAGAACGTGAACGGGATCGACAGCACTCCCGTTATCGGGGCGAGGAAGGGACCGAGCGCCGGCGGAAGCACGTTCGTGATCCAGGTCGCCATCGCATCGACCATCCCCGTGCCGGTGAGCACGCCGACGAGGACTCCGGCTGCGATGACCATGGAGACGACGCCAACGATGCTCGGTGCGTGCGCGACGATCTCCGATGCCTGATCCTTGATGCCCCGGAAGTTGATCACCAGCGCGATGCCGGCACCCACCATGAACACGTACGGCAGCGGGAGGATGTCGAGCACCAGGAGGACCATCACCGCGACCGTCAGGACCAGGTTGAACCAGATGAGCTTCGGACGAAGAGTCGGCCGCGCAGGATCCAACATCGTGTCCGCCATCGCGGTGTCGGCGGGATCGACGTTCGCCGCTGCGACCGGAGCGTGACCGCCCGCGACCACCACGAGGTTGCCCGTGCGCAGCGAGGCACGTGCGCCCGGCTTGGGCTCAGCGCCCCGGAAGATCTTCGGAACCGTCGACAGAGACCCGCCGTCGGCACCCGCGAGCAGACCCTCCGATCCGAGACGACCGAGTCGACGACGCTCCTGGAGTCCCAGGATCCACGCGAAGCCGAGCGTCACGATGAGACCTGCCCCGAGCGCAGGCAGCATCGGCACGAAGATGTCGGTCGGCTGCAGCCCGAGAGCGGTCGCTGCGCGCACGGTCGGACCGCCCCACGGCACGATGTTCAACGTGCCGTTCATGAGACCCGCCACGCAGGTGAGCACGACAGGGCTCATGCCCAGACGGAGGTAGATGGGCAGCATCGCCGAGGTCGTGATGATGAACGTCGTCGAACCGTCGCCGTCGAGCGAGACGGCACCCGCGAGGATCGCCGTCCCGAGCACGACCTTGGCCGGATCGTCGCCGAGGAGGCGGGTGATCAACCGGATGAGAGGGTCGAAGAGCCCGACGTCGATCATGATGCCGAAGAACATGATCGCGAACATCAGCAGGGCGGCCGTGGGCGCCATCGTGCCGATCGAGTCGAGGACCATGTCGCCGAGGCCGAGACCCGCCCCCGCGAAGAGGCCGAAGGCGGTCGGAACCAGGATCAGGGCGACCATGGGTGTGAGGCGCTTCGTCATGATGAGCGTCATGAAGGCGAGGACCATCGTGAAGCCGAGGAGTACCAGCACCCACTCCGGCGGCACGAACGCCACATCGTACGTCGGCGCCTCTTCGGCGGCCGCGGACAGGCCTGTGAGTGCAGCGGGCATGCATTGACTCCTTCGTCATCGCTCCGTCGTCGACGACGGATCTCGATGAGACTAGGCAATCCGCGGGCTCCGGGTGCGGTATCCCGCATTCACGTCCCTTGTGCGCGTAGCGTGAGTTCTGCGCATATTGCGCAGGGAAGGAGCACCGTGTCAGGAACGACTTCGGCCAGGCCGCGGTTGGCCACTCGTGCGCTGCTGCTGCACCTCGCAACCGTCGCACTCGTCGTCGCGCTCTGCACAGGCATGTACCTGTTGCTCGCCGTGCAGCAGCTGCGGGCCGAGGCCGAATCCACCGCTCTGGGCATCGCGAGAACTCTGGCGGAGGATCCGCAGGTGCGCGCCGAGGTCACGCGCATCTCGGCGTCGGACAGCGCGCCCGATGCCGATGCACTCCGCAACGGCAGCCTGCAGCGCATCTCCGCCGACGTCACCTCGCGCACGGGGGCGCTGTTCGTCGTGATCACCGACGACAACGGCATCCGTCTCTCCCATCCCACGCCCTCACGCATCGGGGAGGAGGTGAGCACCCCGTTCGAGGAGGTCCTCGCGGGCGCAGAGGTCGTCGACTGGCAGACCGGCACCCTCGGCGAATCGGCGCGGGCGAAGGTTCCGGTGCGCAACGACGCAGGAACTCCGGTCGGAGAAGTCAGCGTCGGGTTCGAACGTGCCGGAGTCTTCGATGACCTTCCGCCTCTGCTCACCGCGATCGGCTTCACCGCGGCCGGCGCGCTGGGGCTGGCCCTCCTCGCCTTCCTCCTGCTGCGTCGCCGTTGGGAGCGATTGACACTCGGGGTCCAACCGGAAGAGCTCGTGGCGCTCGTGCAGAACCAGACCGCGGTGCTCGACGGGGTCGACGACGGGGTGATCGCCATCGACCAGAAAGGGATGGTGCGGGTGAGCAACGCGGCCGCCGACCGCCTGCTCGGCCTCGACAATCCCATCGGGCGCCCTCTCGGTGCTCTCGGCCTTCCCGCTGCTGTGCTCGCTGCCGCAAGCGGGGCACTCACGCGCTCCAGTGCCGTGGTCGGCGACCGGATGCTCTATCTCGACTCCCGTCCTGTGGTGCGCCAGGGCCTCGCTCTCGGCGACGTGCTGATCGTGCGCGATCGCACCGACCTGGTCGCGCTGACGGAGCGTCTGGAGACCGTCCGGACCATGACCGCGGCGCTGCGTGTGCAGAGGCATGAGTTCGCGAACCGCATGCACGTCGCGGCCGGACTCATCGATGCGGACCGGGTGCAGGATGCTCGGGCCTTTCTCGGCGAGCTCGTGGAACGCGGATCGGTGGCCTTTCCCGTCGCGGGCCTCGACCTCGTCGGCGACCCGTTCCTGCATTCCTTCCTCGGCGCCAAGGGCGTCGAGGCGAGCGAGCGGGGAGTCGCACTGCGGATCGCGGAGGAAACCCAGGTGATCGGGAGTGTGATCGAAGCGGAGGACGTCGCTGCCGTGCTCGGCAACCTCGTCGACAACGCGGTCACGGCGGCCGTCTCGGGTGACCGCGAGCCGCGCTGGGTGGAGGTCGCCGTGCTGGATGACGGCGATGCCCTGGTGTTCACCGTCGCCGACTCGGGAGCCGGTCTGAGGGAGACCGACCTGTCATCGAGCGCACGGGCCGATGAGGAGCCCACCGACCACGTGCACGGACACGGGATCGGCCTCCCTCTCGCCACGGAGATCGCGCGCCGGAGCGGAGGCGATCTCTGGGTGATCGATCCGGGCGACGACCACCATGGCGCCGTCTTCGCCGCCCGTATCGGCGCAGCGGTGGACCTCGCCCCCGGCGAGAAGAAGGAGAACGAATGAACGAGCCCCTCCGCGCACTCATCCTCGATGATGACTTCCGCGTGGCGCAGCTGCACCAGGACATCGTCGACGATCACCCCGGCTTCACGACCACCGAGACGGTGCGCTCGCTGGCCGAGGCTCGGGAGAGCATCCGCTCGTCGCGTCCCGACCTCCTGATAGCGGACGTCTTCCTCCCCGACGGAGATGGCATCGCGCTGGTGCGCGATTGCGGCGTCGACGCGATCCTCATCTCAGCCGCCGACGATGCACCGACGGTGCGCCGAGCTCTGAAGTCGGGCGCGATGGGCTACCTCATGAAGCCGTTCGAGCGGAGAGCCCTGTCCGGGCTCCTCGACCGGTATGTCCGCTATCGCAACCTCCTCGCTGGCGAACGACCACTTCGCCAGGAAGACGTCGACAGGGCACTGGCGATCCTGCATGGTGCGGGCGAGCCGGTATCGATGTCGCGCTCCGCGACGGAGCAGCTCGTGCTCGCCGCACTCGGAGACGGGGAGGCCTCGGCAGCAGAGGTCGGCGAACGCGTCGGCATCTCGCGGGCCACCGCGCAACGGCATCTGGCCGCCTTGGCGGCGAGGACGATCGTGGAGGTGCGACTCAACTACGGCGCGACGGGACGCCCCGAGCATCGGTACGCAGCGCGCACTTGAGCCGAAGCGGGGCCGCGCTCGTCAGGAATCCGACCCGACCGCGGCAAGACGTGCTTCCTCATCGGTCGTGATGGCGCTCTCGATCAACGGGTCCAGTGCCCCATCCATCACCTGATCGAGGTTGTACGCCTTGAAGCCGGTGCGGTGATCCGCGATCCGGTTCTCCGGGAAGTTGTAGGTGCGGATGCGCTCAGAGCGATCCATGCCACGGATCTGCGACCGGCGGGCGTCGGATGCCGCAGCGTCCAGCTCCTCCTGCTGCCTCGCGAGCAGACGGGCACGCAGCACGCGCATACCGGCCTCACGGTTCTGCAGCTGGGACTTCTCGTTCTGCATCGAGACCACGATGCCGGTGGGCACGTGCGTGATGCGCACCGCGGAGTCGGTCGTGTTGACGGACTGTCCGCCCGGGCCGGACGAGCGGAAGACGTCGATCTTGAGATCGTTCTGGTCGATCTGGATCTCTTCGGGCTCATCCACCTCGGGGAACACCAGCACACCGGTGGTCGAGGTGTGGATGCGCCCCTGAGACTCCGTCGCCGGAACACGTTGTACGCGGTGCACGCCACCTTCGTACTTCAGGTGCGCCCAGACCCCTTGCGCGGGGTCGGACGAGGACCCCTTGATCGCGACCTGCACGTCCTTGTAGCCGCCGAGGTCGGACTCGTTGCGCTCGAGGAGCTCGGTCTTCCAGCCCTTGGAGGCGGCGTACTGGATGTACATGCGCAGCAGATCGGCGGCGAACAGCGCAGACTCCGCACCGCCCTCCCCCGCCTTGATCTCCATGATCACGTCACGAGCGTCGTCGGGGTCGCGAGGAATCAGCAGACGCCGCAGACGCTCCTGGGAGCTCTGCAGCTCCTCCTCCATCGCCGGGATCTCCGCGGCGATCGACTCGTCCTCGCGAGCGAACTCGCGAGCGGTCTCGAGGTCATCGGTCGCGGCGACCCAGGCCTCGTATGCAGCGACGATCCGTGACAGCTCGGCGTAGCGGCGATTGACACGCTTCGCACGGGCCGCATCGGCGTGCACCGCCGGGTCGGAGAGCTCCTCCTGCACCCGGCGATGCTCGTCGATCAGAGTCTGGACGGACTCGAACACGTCGGCGACTCAGCGGATGTTGTTGTCGTGCCCGTGCGCACCCGAGGGGAGCGTGGGGATCGACTTCTGCATCTGCACGAGGAACTCGACGTTCGAGTTGGTCTCCTTGAGCTTGCCGAGAACGACCTCGAGGGCCTGCTGCTGGTCGAGGCCGGCGAGGGCACGACGCAGCTTCCACGTGATCTTGACCTCGTCGGCCGAGAGCAGCATCTCTTCGCGGCGGGTGCTGGACGCGTTCACGTCGACCGCCGGGAAGATGCGCTTGTCGGCAAGGGCGCGGGAGAGGCGAAGCTCGCTGTTGCCGGTGCCCTTGAACTCCTCGAAGATGACCTCGTCCATCTTGGAGCCGGTCTCGACCAGCGCCGTGGCGAGGATCGTGAGGGATCCGCCGTTCTCGATGTTGCGCGCAGCGCCGAAGAAGCGCTTGGGCGGGTACAGCGCCGAAGCGTCGACGCCACCGCTGAGCACGCGGCCGGAAGCGGGAGCGGCCAGGTTGTACGCACGGCCGAGACGGGTGATCGAGTCGAGCAGCACGACGACGTCGCGACCGAGCTCGACCAGACGCTTCGCGCGCTCGATGGCGAGCTCTGCGACCGTGGTGTGGTCTTCTGCCGGACGGTCGAACGTCGAGGCGATGACCTCGCCCTTGACCGAGCGCTCCATGTCGGTGACCTCTTCCGGGCGCTCGTCGACGAGCACGACCATGAGGTGGACCTCGGGGTTGTTCTGCGCGATCGCGTTGGCGATCTGCTGCAGGACGATGGTCTTGCCGGCCTTGGGCGGCGCGACGATGAGACCGCGCTGACCCTTGCCGACCGGGGCGACCAGATCGATGATGCGCTGCGTCAGCTTCTCGGGCGCCGTCTCCATGCGCAGACGCTCCTGCGGGTAGAGCGGGGTGAGCTTGCCGAACTCCACGCGGGTGGCCGCGTCGTCGATCGAGAGCCCGTTGATCGAGTCGACCTTGACGAGGGCGTTGTACTTCTGGCGCCCCTGCTGCTCGCCCTCACGGGGCTGCTTGATGGAGCCGACGACCGCGTCGCCCTTGCGGAGGTTGTACTTCTTGACCTGTCCGAGCGAGACGTAGACGTCGCTGGGACCGGCGAGGTAGCCGGTCGTGCGCACGAAGGCGTAGTTGTCGAGGACGTCGAGGATGCCGGCGATCGGGATCAGGACGTCGTCCTCGCCGATCTCGGTGTCGAACTCGTCGGTCGGCACTCCGGTGCGGCGCTTGTTGCGCTGACGGTTGCGGTTGTTGCCGCCGGCCTGGTCGTCGTCGGCGGGCTGAGCCTGCTGCTGGTCCTGCGCCGCGCCGTTCTGTCCACGTCCGCGGTTGCGGCTGCGGCTGCGGTTGCGTCCGCGTCCGCCCTGCTCCTCGCCGCCTTCGGACGAGTCGGAGTCGGAGTTGTGCTGCGCCTCGGCGGGCGCGGCGTCGGAGGTCGACTCTGCGGCAGGCTCTGCGGCAGGGGCGTCGGTGTCTGCCGCGGGCTTCTGCGCACCACGACGACCACGGCCGGTCGACTTGGGAGCTGTCTCTGCAGGAGCTTCGGTCGCGGCTTCGACTGCAGGCGCTTCCGCGGGAGCGGCCTCAGCGGCAGGAGCCTCGGCATCCGCCTTCTTCGCGCGGCTGCGACGAGGGGCCTTCGCCTTCGGCGCGGCCTCGGTTGCCTCTGCACCGGCCGACGCTGCTGCAGGGGCTGCCGCTTCAGATGCGGCGTCCGCCTTCGGCGCTGCCTTCTCAGCCTTTTCGGCCTTGGCAGCTTCTGCCTTCTCGGCCTTCGCCGCCGCGGTCGCGGTGCTCGCACGACGCGGTGCACGCTTGCGCGCCGGCGCGGTCTCGGTCGTCGTCCCCGCGGCTGCCGCAGGTGCTTCGGCGGCCGGAGCCGACTGGTCGTTCTGGGTCTCGGAGAGGTTCTCCACGAGTACTCCCTTATATGTCATGGGGAATGAGCGTTGAACGCACACAACGGGTGCTGCGCGCGATCGCACGGGCTGACGCTCGGCGCCAGCCAGCCTTGGCACGTGTGCCACAGGGGTTTGCGTGCGGGTCTTGCAAGAGTTGCAATGGGGCCAGATTCACGTAGTTACGTGGAGCCCTCCGCTCGAGTCCCCACTGTACCACCACGCACGTCGACTGCGAGCAGGAGCGCCTCCCACGGGGTGTCGGTGACTCGATCGGCGAGCTCGACCGCATCCTGGCGGCTGCCCGGTCCGTCTGCGAGCACGAGCACGCTGGGTCCGGCACCGGAGACGACGGCTGCGAAGCCCGCTGCGCGCAGCGCCTGAACGAGCCGCTGCGTCTCGGGCATGGCGCCCGCACGGTAGTCCTGATGAAGTCGATCGGCGGTTGCATCCAGCAGAAGCTCGGGGCTCTGCATCAGGGCGGCGATCAGCAGTGCGGAGCGCGACACGTTGAACACCGCATCCGCGGTCGAGACCTGCGGCGGCTGCAACGAACGCGCCTGCGACGTCGACATCGTGTAGGAGGGGACGAGCACGAGCGGCGAGACGCCACGGTGCACGAGGAGCTTCTTGTGCTGCGCTCCGCGTTCCGACATCCATGCGATGGTCAGGCCGCCGAACAGGGCGGGTGCCACGTTGTCGGGGTGCCCTTCGAGCTCGGTCGCGAGCCGGAGGAGGTCGGCATCACCGATCTCCACATCGCCTTCGAGGAGGCCCTTCGCAGCGAGCACTCCGGCCGCCACTGCCGCCCCCGATGAGCCGAGACCGCGACCGTGCGGCACACCGTTCTCGGCGACGATCCGCAGACCGGGAACAGGGCGCCCCACATCGGCGAAGACGTGGGCGACGGTACGGACGATCAGGTTCGAGTCGTCGCGCGGGATCTCGTTCGCGCCCGATCCCGTCACCTCGATCTCGAGCTCTCCCGCCGGCAGTGCGGTGACCAGGAGCGTGTCGTAGATGCTGAGCGCCAGCCCGAGCGTGTCGAAGCCCGGCCCGAGGTTCGCGCTCGTCGCGGGGACTCGCACCTCGACCGTTCGCCCTTCGACGACACCGCCAGCGGTGGGGGCGAGAGCCGCTGTCATCGTCACTCGCCTTCCACCCGGAGCACCGAGACCACGCGGGCGACGACCGCACTGTCGGCAAGTGCCTCGACGGTGGCGCTGAGCGCCTGCTCGGTCGCGCGGTGGGTGCCGATGATCAGGCGCGCCGTCGGCTCGTCCTCACCCTCGACGGTCTGCACGACGGTCGCGACCGAGACACCGCCGTCGCTGAGGGTACCGGCGACCGTGGCGAGCACGCCGGGCGCATCGGCCACCTCGAGCGTGATCTGGTAGCGCGTGGTGACATGCCCGATCGGAACGACCGGGAGGTTCGCCCTGGTGGACTCCCCGACTCCGACACCACCGGCGATGTGCCGACGAGCGGCCGAGACGACGTCGCCGAGCACGGCGGAGGCGGTCTGCACCCCGCCGGCACCCGCGCCGTAGAACATCAGGGAACCGGCCGCCTCGGCTTCGACGAAGACGGCGTTGTTGGCGCCGTGCACGGACGCGAGAGGGTGCGACGTCGGCACCAGCGCCGGGTACACCCGCACCGAGATCGACTCGGCTCCGTTAGCCTCGATGCGCTCGCACACCGCGAGCAGCTTGATCACGAAGCCAGCGGAACGAGCCTCCTCGATCATGGATGCCGTGATCGAGGTGATGCCCTCGCGGTACACGGCGTCGAGCGGTACGGCGGTGTGGAAGGCGAGGCTCGCGAGGATCGCCGCCTTCTGCGCGGCGTCGTAGCCCTCGACGTCTGCCGTCGGGTCGGCTTCGGCATAGCCCAGGCGCTGCGCGTCGGCCAGCACGTCGGCGAAGTCGGCGCCCTCGGTGTCCATCCGGTCGAGGATGTAGTTCGTGGTGCCGTTCACGATGCCCATGATGCGCACCACGCGGTCGCCGGCGAGGGAGTCGCGCAGCGGGCGGATGATCGGGATGGCACCCGCGGCCGCGGCCTCGTAGTACACGGACGCGCCGACGCGGTCCGCGGCCTCGAACAGCTCGGGACCGTGCGTCGCCAGCAGCGCCTTGTTGGCGGTGACGACATCGGCGCCGGAACCGATCGCCTGGAGGATGCTCGTACGCGCCGGCTCGATGCCGCCGATGAGCTCGATCACGATGTCGGCGCCCAGGATCAGCGACTCGGCGTCGGTGGTGAAGAGCTCCTTCGGCAGGTCGACGTCACGAGGAGCATCGACGTCGCGCACGGCGATGCCGGCGAGTTCCAGTTCGGCACCGGCACGGTCGGCGAGCTCGTCACCGTGGCGCAGCAGGAGCGCCGCGACCTGAGAGCCGACCGCTCCGGCACCCAGCAGTGCCACGCGAAGTCGTCGGTAGTCAGTCATGGTTTGCTCCTTCGGAGGTGGGTCATTGGTCTCCCTCAGGGGCATGCGCCCCGTCGATGCCCGCGTCACGGGCCAGCATGTCGTCGATGGTCTCACCACGGACGATGACCGTCGAGTGTCCATTGCGGACGGCTACCACGGGCGGACGCGGAACGTGGTTGTAGTTGCTGGAGAGCGAGACGCAGTACGCGCCGGTCGCCGGCACGGCCAGCAGATCGCCGGGCACGAGGTCTTCCGGCAGATACTCGTGGTCGACCACGATGTCGCCGGACTCGCAGTGCTTGCCGACCACGCGGCTGAGGCGGGGCTCGCCCTCTCCGACGCGCGACGCGAGTCGTGCGGAGTACTGCGCACCGTACAGAGCCGGGCGCGCGTTGTCGCTCATGCCGCCGTCGACGCTGATGTAGCGGCGCACGGCTCCGGAGCCGATGGTCACGTCCTTGGTGGTGCCGACCTCGTAGATGGTGACACCGGCCGTGCCGACGATGGCCCTGCCAGGCTCGAACGAGAGCGCAGGGACGGGGATGCCTCTGGCGGCGCAGTCCTCAGCCACCGCCGTGATGATGGCACCCGCGAGTTCGTCGATCGGCGTCGGGTCGTCGACGCGCGTGTAGGCGATGCCGAAGCCGCCGCCGAGGTTGAGCTGCGGCACGGGACCGCCCTCGAGCAGCGCCGCGTGCAGGTCGAGCACGCGGGACGCCGATTCGCGGAAGCCCGCGACGCCGAAGATCTGCGAGCCGATGTGGCAGTGCAGACCAGCGAACACCAGGCCGGGGATCTCACGGATGCGGGCCACGGCCTTCTCGGCGTCCGGGAGGGGGAAGCCGAACTTCTGATCCTCGTGAGCGGTGGCGAGGAAGTCATGGGTCTCGGCGTGAACGCCGCTGACCACGCGTACCAGCACGCGCTGCGTGGCGCCGGTGCGTGCCGTGATCGCCGCGAGTCGCTCGATCTCGATGGCGCTGTCGACGATGATCGTGCCGACGCCGACCTCGACGGCCCGCTCCAGCTCGGCGACGGATTTGTTGTTGCCGTGGAAGCCGATGGATGCCGGCACGACGCCGGCCGCGAGGGCCACCGCCAGCTCTCCCCCGGTGCAGACATCGACACGCAGGCCCTCGTCGACCACCCAGCGCGCGACCGTCGTGCACAGGAACGCCTTGCCCGCGTAATACACCTGGGCCGTGGTGCCGTTCTCCTCCGCTGCCCTGTCGAAGGCGAGCCGGAACTGCCGCGCACGACCGCGCACCTCGTCTTCGTCGAGCACGAGCAGCGGAGTGCCATAGGTGCGCGCAAGAGTGGCGGCGCTGACGCCCGCGATATCGAGAACCCCGTCGGCGTCACGCACCGCGGAGGCGGGCCAGACGCCGTCGGCGAGATCGTTCGCGTCATCGGGGACGGCGAGCCATTCCGGAGCGAGCGAATCGGCAGGGAGAAGCACTGATCACCAATCGTGGGAAGGACCTCGGGCGGGGCGTGCACATCGAGGCTGACCCGATTCTAGGGCACCGTCCGGATCACCTTGGCCAGGGTGACGCGCCGCGTCAAGCCCCTGCATCCGTCTGCTCACGCCTCTTAGGGTGGGGGCGTGGCGAACACCGAAACACCGACAGACTCCCCTGCACGTCCCGGGCTCGTTCCGCGCATCACCGGGCAGGTCATCGCCTGGGCCCTCGCGCGACGCCCGGTGCGCGCTGCTCTGCTCTACACCGAACGACGCGGCCCGATGCTCGCCGACAGCGTCACCTACCGCGCGCTCTTCAGCGTCTTCGCCGGCGTGCTGCTGGGCTTCTCCATCGCAGCGCTGTGGCTCGCCGGGAACCCGGTGGCATGGCAGGCGATCATCGACGCCGTGCAGTCCGCGGTGCCCGGGCTCATCGGCGAGGGCGGGGTGATCGATACGAAGGACCTCCGTGCGCCGGCGTCGCTGTCGATCGCCGGGATCGTCTCGCTCATCGCGCTCGTCGGGTCGGCCCTCGGTGCCATCGGCTCCCTGCGGACAGCCGTGCGCGTGCTCGCCGGCACCGTGCAGGACGACATCCTGTGGATCTGGGTGATCCTTCGCAACCTCGCTCTCGCCCTCGGCATCGGTCTCGCCTTCGTCGCGTCGGCCTTTCTCACCTTCGCCGGCCAGCTCGGTGTCGCCTGGATCACAGACCTGCTCGGTCTTCCGGCCGACTCCCCCGCCGCGACCTGGACCGTGCGGCTGCTCTCGCTCGTGGTCGTCTTCGCTCTCGATGCGGTGATCATCATCGGCGTGTTCCGTCTGCTCTCCGGCGTGCATCCGTCGGCGCGTTCCCTGTGGTCGGGTGCGCTGCTCGGAGCATTCGGGCTTCTGGCGTTGCAGGAGCTGTCGGGGCTCTTCGTGGGCGGCGCGACGAGCAACCCCCTCCTCGCCTCCTTCGCCTCGCTGCTCGCGCTGCTGATCTGGCTGAACTTCTCCGCCCAGGTGATGCTCTTCGCCTGTGCGTACATCGTGACCTCCGAGGAAGAGCAGGCCGACCGGGTGCACGCCCGCTTCGCGGCGACGACCTTCCCCCAGCGGCGGCTGCAGCGCGCCGAGGTCGAGGTGCGGATAGCGACGGCGGAACTCCGCGCCGCGCAGAAGGCGGTGTCGACCGAGGTCTCCCCCTGACGCATCCTCCCGTTGTGACCATATAGGGTATTCTGGTCACAACGAGAGAATGCCATGGACGCCCGACGCACACTGATCGAGCTCCCGCATGCCGCGGTCTCCGTCCTGGAATGGCGTCCGAAGGCTGAGACCGCAGCGCCGGTCCTGCTCCTGCACGGCGGTGGCGCCGACAACGCCGAGCTCTCCTGGGGCGAAGTCGGCTCAGCCCTCGCAGATGCCGGACACAGGGTCATCGCGCCCGACCACCCTGGTTTCGGCCACAGCCCTCGTGCGTCTTGGCCTCTCACGCAGGAAGGACTCGTCCGCCACGTCGGCGAGATAGTCGACGCATTCGGGCTCGTCGACTATGCGATCGCCGGTCTTTCCCTGGGCGGCGGGATGACCCTCGGTCATCTCCTCGACCAACCGGGCCGTGCACGGACGTCCGTGCTGCTGGGATGCTACGGCCTGATGCCGCGCCTGGCCGACGGCGCCGTCGGTTCGATCACCCATTTCACGACCTTCCTCCTGCTGCGCACCGGGCTGCTCGCCGCCATGACCCGCTCCTACGCGCGCAACGGCCGCGCTATGGAGCGCGGCCTCAGCGATCTCATTCGCTCTGAGCAGGCACGCACGCCGCAGCTCGTGGATGCGGTGCTGGCGGAAGCGCGCGAGGGCACCGGCCTCGAGGTCTTCGGCGAATGGCAGCGCGACCAGGTGCTCTGGAATCGACTGCGCACGGACTACGCGCCCCGGTTGTCGTCGATTCGCACGCCCGCGCTCTTCGTGCACGGCGATCGCGATGCGGGCGTTCCTCTCGCACGCATCGCGACGGCCGCCGAACTGCTGCCTGCCGGGTCGCTGAGCGTCATACCCGGTGCCGGCCATTGGGTACAGCGAGACCGTCCCGACCTCGTCATCCCCGAGATGATCGAACATCTGAAGCGGAGCGACGATGCCTCGCCCCCGCGTTCCTGACCGTCGCGGCCGCATCCTCGACACGGCCGAAGAACTCGTGCTCTCCCAGGGGTTCGACTCGATGAATGTGGCCTCGATCGCCGAGGGTGCCGGGATAGGCAAGGGCGCGGTGTATCTGGAGTTCGCCGGCAAGCAGGAGATCCTCGACGCGCTGCTGCAGCGCGGGACGGCGCGCATGAACGAGCGCGTGCGTGAAGAGCTGGGCGACCATCCCCGCCTGAGTGCGGCGTATCGTGCCTCTGCGCGCGCTCTCAGCGATGACGCGCTGATGACGGCGGCGTTCCTCGACGACCGCGGCATCCTCGGCGCGCACGTCGCCGAGGTCACCGACGGCAGGTATCGCGATCGGCAGCGGCGGGTTGTCGAGTGGCTCCGCGGCCTTCAGGAACAGGGCGAGATCGTGGCCGACGTGGATGTCGAGGCGCTCGCCCTCGCGCTCTCGAGCGCATCGATCGGGCTGCTCACCGCGGCGCGACTGCTCGGCCCGTTCGAGCCCGCCCAGCTCGAACACGCGATCGACACGATCGGCCGCATGGCCGAGACCTTCGAGAGGAACTGACCATGCACGTGGAGACATTCGGTCCGCGCGGTAGACGGCCATTGCTGCTCCTGCACGGCGGTGGCGTCGCCGGGTGGATGTGGGAGCCGATGCGTGCTCACCTCGACCCGGAACGCCGTGTCATCGTCCCCGACCTGCCCGGCCACGGCCGCAGCGCCGAGGAGACCTACATGTCCCACGCGGCGACAGCATCGGCCCTCGCTCGCGTGGTGGAGGATGAGGGCCGGCCATCGACCGTCGTCGGCTTCTCGCTCGGCGCACAGCTGGCGGTGCTCCTCGCCGCGCAGCGACCCGACCTGGTCGACCGGGTCGTCGTCGTCAGCGCGCAGGCCGTGCCGATGCGCGCCACCCGGCCGACACTCGCACTCCTCGGTGCGACGGCGGGGCTTGCCAAGAACGAATGGTTCGCGCGACTGCAGGCTCGGCAGCTGTTCGTACCGGATGAACTCCTGGACGACTACGTGCGGACATCGGCGACCATCTCACGGGAGACGCTCCTGCGATCCGTCGAGGAGAACCTGAGGTTCACCCCACCCGTCACCTGGCAGTCGTTCCCCGGAACAGCCTCGATCCTCGTCGGCGCCGAAGAGAAGCCGCTCATGAAGCGCTCGGCGGCGGCCCTGCATTCGACGCTCCCGCACAGCACACTGGAAGTCGTCGACGGTTGCGGCCACGGCATCCCGCTGCAGCGCCCCGCATGGCTCGCCGAGCGCATCGAAGCTCTCGACGCTCGATCCGGAACGGACCAGAACTGACCCATGCCGCCGGATCAGCTCGGACAGACGCCCTTCTCCTGCAGTGACGCATCGGTGACGATGGCTCCGTTCACGTCGATGTCAATCACTGCCGCCCCATCCACGATCTCGAGCCCGGTGAGGGTGAGACCCGCCGGGAGCTGATCGGCGATGCACACCCGCTGCGGCTGCGTGAGACCCTGACCGAGCGAACCGAGAACCGAGCCGACCCTGTCGAGATCGATGTCGAGTCCGCCGACGCTGGCCGCGACGGGCGTGAGCTCGAGGTCGCCGTCGACAGCGCCGGGGGTGAGCGTGAGCGAGAGCGGGACAGCAGCCCCGAGCAGCTGGATCGATCCGCTCACCGTCGCGTTCGGGGCATCGAATTCGACGGATTCGATCGGCAGATCGGTGCCGGTGAGCAAGGAGGTGAACTCGGTCTGATCGATGCGGATGGTGCCGACAGCGGCGCCGAGATCGCCGCCACGCAGCGGGACGTCGGTCGCAGTAACGTCAGCGGCGCCGGTGACGCCCTGGAGAGTGACGGAGTCAGTCGACAGGTGCAGCGTATCGAGGGTGCCGCCGATCAGCTGCGGCAGCAGGAGTCCGGCCGTCTCGACGTCGATCTGCTGGCCTCCGGGAAGATCGAGCTGCTCGACGACGATCGAGCGGACGATCCCCGGCAGCACCGCACGCGCCACGAACTCTGCCGCGACCACGAGCAGCGCGAGCACGACGACCACGATCAGCAGTACCCACGGCCACCGTCGACGCTTCGCCGGTGCAGCATCCGCCGCCTGCTCTGAGGCCGAGCCGGGGATCACGAGCGTGGGATGCTCGGATGCGGCGTCCAGATACGGCAGGGTGTGGTTGTCGTCGCTCATGCCTGCCATCCTGCCGTACCGAGGAAGACGGCTGCGTGCACTACATGCGCTCGGGTGCGGAGACGCCGAGGAGGTCGAGTCCGTTGCGGAGCACCTGCCCCGTAGCGTCGTTCAGCCAGAGACGGGTGCGGTGCACGCTCTCGATCGGTTCGTCACTCAGCGGGATCACGCGGCAGTTGTCGTACCAGCGGTGGTAGAGACCCGCCAGTTCTTCGAGGTAGCGGGCGACGCGGTGCGGCTCGCGCACCTCAGCGGCGAAAGCGACGATGCGCGGGAACTCCTGCAGCGCGCCGAGCAGGGCAGCCTCGGTCTCGTGCGTGAGCGTCTCCGGGGCGAACTCGGAGAGATCCACCCCCGAGTCGATGGCGTTGCGATGCATGCTGTGCGTACGGGCATGCGCGTACTGCACGTAGTGGACCGGGTTGTCGTTGGTGCGCTTCTGCAGCAGCTCGGGGTCGAGCGCCAGCGGTGAATCTGCCGGTGAACGCTCCAGCGAGTATCGCAACGCGTCGGTGCCCAGCCACTCGCGCAGATCGTCCATCTCGATGATGTTGCCGGCACGCTTGCTCAGGCGCGCACCGCCGATCGAGACGAGCTGGCCGATCAGCACCTCGACGTTCTTCTCGGGGTCCTCCCCCGCTGCTCCCGCGATCGCTTTGAGGCGGTGCACATAGCCGTGGTGATCGGCGCCGAGCAGGTAGATCTTCTTCTGGAACCCGCGGTCGCCCTTGTTGAGGTAGTACGCGGCATCGGCGGCGAAGTAGGTGTACTCGCCGTTCGAGCGGCGGATGACACGGTCTTTGTCGTCGCCGAAGTCCGTCGTGCGCACCCAGACAGCACCGTCCTGGTCGAATACGTGCCCCTGCTCGCGGAGACGGTCGACGGCCTGGTCGACGAGGCTCACGCCCTGCTCGTTCTTCGCGTGAAGGGTGCGCTCGGAGAACCACACGTCGAAGTCGACGTTGAACTTCGCGAGAGACTGCTTCTGCTCTTCGAGCTGGTAGCCGTAGGCGAGCTCGCGCGCGACGACGACCTGCTCATCGGACGGGAGATCGAGCAGATCGGGACGTGCGGCGAGCACGCGAGCGGCGAGATCGCCGATGTAGCTGCCCGCATAGCCCCCCTCCGGCGTCGGCTCGCCCTTCGCGGCGGCGAGGACGGAGTTCGCGAAGCGCTCCATCTGCACGCCGGCGTCGTTGATGTAGTACTCCCGCGCGACCTTCGCTCCGGAGGCGGTGAGGACGCGGGCGATCGCGTCGCCGAGTGCAGCCCAACGAGTGTGTCCGATGTGAAGGGGACCAGTCGGGTTCGCGCTCACGAACTCGATGTTGACGCTCTGCCCTGCCTGGGATTCGTTGGTTCCGTAGGCGGTGCCGGCGTCGACGATGACCTTCGCCAGCGCACCGGCGGCCGCCGCGTCGAGACGGATGTTGATGAAGCCGGGACCGGCGACCTCGGCACTCGCGATCCCGTCGACCTCGGCGAGCCCGTCGACGATCTGCTGAGCGAGCTCGCGCGGGTTCGTGCCGAACGGCTTGGCCAGGCGCATGGCGATGTTCGTGGACCAGTCGCCGTGATCGCGGTTGCGGGGACGATCGAGCACGATGTCGGATGCGGAGAGCCCCAGAGGCTCGCCGGGACGTCGTTCCTCAGCGATCGGTGCGAGGACGGCGAGGACGGCTGCGGCGAGGGTTTCGGGGTTCATAGCCTCCCCAGTTTACGGGGCAGCGAGGCCTCATCCGACGGCGCGGACCGGGGCGAGTTTGCGTTCAGCCCTCGGTGATCTACTCTCATGCCATGAAGCCCCCGACCTCCCGACGTCGAGTGAGCACCGCAGGCATCGTCATCGCCCTGTTCCTCGCCGTGTCGGCAGTGGTTCTCGGAGTATGGCGGCCCTGGCTCCCGGTGCCGTCCACAGCCCCGATCGGTGCAGCGGCCGATGGCACGGGCGAAGCCCCCACGGCCATCGCCCCGGCACCGCTCGTTCTTCCGGATCACCCCACCGTGCTGGTCTTCGGCGACTCCTGGACCTATGGGTCGGCAGCGACCACACCGACGCTCGGCTACGCGTATCTCCTCGCCGACCTGCTCGGCGGCGAGACGATCGTGGACGGTGTGCGGGGAAGCGGGTATCTCAAGCCGGGACTGGACGGTCCGACCTTCGGGGAACGGATCGCGGCGCTCGATCCCTCCCTCTCGCCTGACCTCGTGATCATCCAGGGGTCTATCAACGACCGGGCGCAGGGTGTGGCGGGATACCGCGAAGCCGTCACCGCGGCGTGGGATGCGATGGCCGCGATGTACCCGGACGCCACGATCGTCGTGCTCGGCCCCGCCCCGCATGAGCTCCCGGTCGGAGCGGCGACCGCACGCATCGACACCGATCTCTCCGAACTCGCCGCCGCGCGCGGATGGTGGTACATCTCGCCCATCGCCGGCGACTGGATCACCGAGCAGAACTACCTCGACGTGATCGATGTGGAAGTGGGACGCAAGCATCCGTCCACCGAAGGACATCGCTACCTGGCAGAGAAGGTCGCCGCAGCCCTCGAAGAACTGCGTGCCGCTCCGGTGACCGAAGCGGGTGGGTCCGAGACGACCCCCGACGAGTGATATTGTCGATCGGTACGCCTCCGTAGCTCAGTGGATAGAGCGCCGGTTTCCGGTACCGTAGGTCGCTGGTTCGATTCCAGTCGGGGGCACACAACGAGAAGACCCCGCCCGAATGGGCGGGGTTTTCTGCATCCTTCCGCGAGATAGGCGCTCCGCTACTCCGCCGGCAGGCGCACCTCGACGCGCAGTCCGGCACCCGGTGAATTCGCCAGTGCGACCCCACCGCCCGCGTTGGCTGCGATCCCGGCGACGATCGACAGCCCCAGCCCGGCACCTCCCCGTGTTCGCGCGTCGCTCTGCCGCGAGAACCGATCCAGCGCGAAGGGCGCGAACGCCTCATCCATCCCTCCACCGTCGTCGGTGACCGTGAGCAGCACGGCATTCCCTTCTTGCACGAGGCGGAGCTCGACCATGCCGTCGTCGCCGATCGCCTGCACCGCGTTGCCGACGAGGTTGTCGCAGATGCGGCCGAAGTCGGTCTCGCTCATCGCGACGGAAGCATTCGGCGCCGAAACATCGACGGCGAAATCGATGCGGATGCGCCGATCAGCGACCCGCAGGCGCCCGCGGTCCGCCGCATCGGCCAGCTCGACGGCGAGGCCATCGACCGTGGCGCTGCCTCCCGACTTCTGCGCATCGATGCGGGAGAGTTCGAGCATCGAAGTGGCCAAGGATGCCAGACGGGCGAGCGTCCGCTGCGCGGCGGCGACCTCGACTTTCATCTCGGCGAGGCTGAGCGCCTGGCGCTGCGCGAGTTCCAAGCGGGTCTGGATGATCGCGAGCGGAGTGCGGAACTCGTGGCTGGCATCCGAGACGATCTGCCGTTCGCGGTCCGCCGATGCCCGAAGCTCCGCGACGAGCTCGTTGAGAGTCTCCGCCAGTTCCGAGATCTCGTCTCTCGCCGGACCGACAGGGAGCAGATCGGTTCCCGGGCCCGCGGCCAGCACGGCCGCACTGCGGCGCAGCCTCGACACGGGGCTGAGCGCTGCGGATCCGATCAGCCACGACGAAGCACCGAACGCGATGTTGATGCCGGCGATGCTCCCGATCAGGAGCCAGGCCACCTCGTTCAGAACCTCCGAATCCCCGTCGCTCGCTGTGACGACGTGCCAAGTGCCGTCGGCCGCCATCACCGAGGTCGAGCGCACGATGTACTCCGTGTCGCCGTCGACTCTCCTGACGCCGTCGGGTTCCGCCGCGAGGTCGCGAACCCGTCCTGCGATCGCATCGGGAAACGTGTCGATCACCACCGCACCAGACGGATCGACCACGGCGACGAACTGTCCGGGGCCCGGCATGTCGAACTCTTCGGTGTCACCTGTCGTTATGGCAGTGACGTACTGGCCCTCGATGCCTTCCAGCACACGGATCTGACTCTCGCTCACGATCCTCGCCACCTGGGAGTAGATCACGATTCCGGCGACGATCGAGATGAGGATCGCGATCAGGAGACTCCCGCCGGTGATGCGCGTGCGGATCGTCAGCCGGGAGAAGTTCATCGCTCGATCGCGATCAGCTCGAACCCGACACCGCGCGCGGTCGTGATCCTCACGGGGGCATGGACGGCATCGAGTTTTCGACGGATGTAGCTGACGTACTGGTCGACGATGTTCGAGTCGATGTAGGCCGCCGAACCCCAGATCGCATCCAGGATCTCGGATCGAGGCATAACTCTCCCGATGTTCGCGGCCAGCAGCCGCAGAAGGTCGAACTCGGTCCGACTCAGCCGCAGCTCCCCCTCTTCCGTGGAGATCTGGTGCCTCGTCATATCGATATGCAGCCCGCCGATCTCCATGCGCGTGCCACCGATCGCGTCGCGGCGACGCAGTGCGCGCAGACGCGCAGCGAGTTCCGCGAACTCGAAGGGCTTGGTCAGATAGTCGTCCGCACCCGCATCGAGCCCGCGCACCCGGTCGTCGACGGCGTCCCTCGCGGTGAGCATGATGATGGCCAGCCCGTCATGCTCCCTGCGCAGCCACCGGCACAGCTCGAAGCCCGACATCCCTGGCAGCATGACGTCGAGGATGGCGATGTCATGACCACCCTCCGCGGCCAGGGCCATCGCCTCGACGCCATCGACGGCGACGGCGACGAGATACCCCTCCGCCCGTAGCCCCCGGGCGATGAGGTCCGCCATCTCCGGCTCATCTTCGACCGTCAGAATTCGCAGAGTCACGGGTTCGACCTCCTCGTGGCGATCCTACGGTGCGACCGCGAGG